>NZ_JACFUD010000005.1:38023-320958 GCF_020295385.1 Enterococcus sp. S22(2020) | reverse complement strand
CTCCATTAGTTTATCAGGTTGTTTGTTATTTGTCAACAACTTTCTTCCTGATTTTTCAAGTTTTTTTAAAACTTGATTTGTTATTCTATTTCAGTCGTTTCAGCGATTTTGTTGCTCGCCTTGCGACATGTAATAATATACCAAGTTTCGGCGCGCAGGTCAATCAAAAATTGCATTTTTTTTGAAGTTTTTTTTGTTACCGATTGTTTTATTCCTTTTGTTCTTTATCGTTCGTTTTCTAACCTCTTGAGAATGGATTTTGACTGTTTTCCAGCCTGTTTCTTTATAAATAAAAAAACTGTCTATCGACTATGATAGACAGTTGAACTGTATTTATCTCATTGTTGGGAATAGCAATACATCACGAATCGATTGTGCATCCGTTAAAAGCATTACTAAACGATCGATCCCAATGCCTAAACCACCAGTCGGCGGTAATCCATACTCTAACGCTTCAATAAAGTCTTCGTCAACACCATGAGCTTCATCGTTTCCTTGCTCACGTTCTTTTTCTTGTCCTTCGAAACGTTCACGCTGATCGATCGGATCATTCAACTCAGTAAACGCATTTGCGAATTCTTTTCCTACTATAAATAATTCAAAGCGGTCAGTGAATCGCCCATCTTCTGGATTTTTCTTCGCTAATGGAGAAACTTCAACTGGATGTCCATAAACAAATGTTGGTTGTTGCAGCGTTTCTTCCACAAATGTTTCGAAGAATTCATTTAAAATATGCCCTACTGCCATATTATCATTGATTTCTACGTTATGCTTTTTAGCCAAATCACGTGCTTGTTCAACTGACATTTCTTGCCAGAAGTCTACACCTGTCTGCTCCTTAATAGCATCAACCATATGAACACGTTTGAATTCAGAACCTAAATCTACCTGTTTCCCATCATAGGTAATAGTCGATGTACCTAATACTTTTTCAGCGGCATTACGAATGATCCCTTCTGTTAGATCCATTACATCTTTATAATCTGTATATGCTGTATAAGCCTCTAACATTGTAAACTCAGGATTATGCGTTGTATCGATTCCTTCATTACGGAAAACACGGCCGATTTCATAGACTTTTTCCATACCGCCTACGATCAGACGTTTTAAATGTAATTCCAGTGCAATTCGTAAATATAGATCCATATCCAAAGCATTATGATGGGTGATAAACGGTCTTGCAGTTGCACCACCGGCATCATTGTGTAAAACAGGCGTTTCCACTTCTACATAACCATTGCTGTCTAAGTAGCGACGAATTTCACTAATGATCTGACTACGCTTCATGAAACGATCAAAACTATCTTTGTTACTGATCAAATCAAGGTAACGTTGACGGTAACGTTGTTCGATATTCGTCAAGCCATGATATTTATCAGGTAATGGGCGTAATGCTTTAGTTAGTAGGACGATCGTTTTCGCCTTAACAGTCACTTCTCCCGTATCAGTCTTCATAATTTGTCCAGTGACACCAAAGAAATCTCCAAGATCAGCGTGCTTGAATAGCTCATACGCTTCGTCTCCTACTTGGTCTTTACGTACGTAGATTTGGATTTGGCCTTCGCGGTCTTGTAAGTGAGCAAATCCAGCCTTACCTTTTCCACGCTTTGTCATCATACGACCAGCAACACTTGCTGATAAGTCCAATTCATTTAATTCTTCTTTTGAGTTTTGGTCATATTGTTCATGTAACTCACTTGAATTATGTGTACGGTCAAAACGTTTACCAAAGGGATCGATCCCTTCTTCACGTAAGTTTTCCATTTTTTCACGACGCACAAGCATTTGATCATTTAGATCGTCTAAGTGCGCTTGTTGTTCATCTGCCACTTTATTTCCTCCATTCTGAAATCACATACCATTATAATGCCACACTAAAACGAAAAAAAGCAAGCTGAACTTTGGATTCTGCCTGCTTTTTTTATTAGATTGTTTCCATTGTCTCTTTTTCTGCATATTTTTCTGCTTTTTCTACAAATGCATCTAACAAATCGATCATATCCTGCTGTGTCTCCGCTTGATTGATCGCAGCTTTTACTTTCGCTGCACGTGGGATTCCTTTTAAATAGTAGGCAGCATGCTGACGAAATTCTCTTGTTGCAATACTTTCCCCTTTTAGGTCTACCAAACGTGTTAAATGAAGTTTCGCTGTTTCGATTTTTCCAAAGGGGCTTGGCTCAGGTATCAATACACCTGTTTCAAGATATTCTTTCGTACGTTGGATCATCCAAGGATTGCCTAAAGCTGCTCTGCCGATCATCACACCATCAGCACCCACATATTCGATCATTCGTTTTGCATCTTCCGGGGTTTTAACATCACCATTGCCCATAAAAGGAATCGTTAGATGACGTTTCACTTCTTTCAGCACTTCCCAGTTGGCTTTCCCTTCGTACATTTGTACGCGAGTTCGTCCATGCATTGCGATAGCAGAAGCCCCTGCTTTTTCAGCAGCTAGTGCATTCTCTACAGCAAATAAGTGCTCATCATCCCAGCCGGTCCGCATTTTAACTGTTACAGGCACAGAAACTGCTGAAGAAACGGCTTCAACCATTTCATAAACTTTATTTGGATCTAACAGCCATTTTGCACCTGCTTCAGCTTTGATGACTTTGTTGACTGGACAGCCCATATTGATATCGATGATCGCAGCTTTCGTATTTTCCTCAACAAATTTTGCTGCTTCAACAAGATTTTCTTTATTGCCGCCGAAAATCTGAACACTCAATGGGTATTCTCGCTCATCGATATAAAGCATCTCTAATGTCTTTTTATTTCTGTGCTGGATTCCTTTATCACTGATCATTTCACAAACAACTAATCCAGCACCAAATTCTTTCACAGTTACACGAAAAGCTGCATTGCTGATGCCTGCCATTGGTGCAACAACAACTCGATTGGGTATCTCAATATCGCCTATTTTCCACATCAAGCTTTCTCCCTATTTATTTCGAGTATTTTTGATTGCTTCATCCCTCAACGCAATCAAGTCTTCTTCACTATAATGGTACTTATTCCCGCAGAACTGACAAACTGCTTCTGCTCCATGATCTTCTTCGATCATAGCATTGATTTCATCAAGCCCTACAGCAATAATTGCTGTTCCAAACTTTTCTTTTGAGCAGTTACATTTGAATTGAACGGGCATTTTTTCTAAAATTTCGATCTCGTCTTTCCCTAATAGACGTTCTAAAATCCCTTCTGGAGATTCACCTTCATCGATCAAACGAGAAATCATCGGCACTTCCTGCAGACGTTGTTCAATAAAATCGATTGTTTTTTCATCTGCTCCCGGCATCACCTGAATCATAAAGCCACCAGCAGCTCTAACATGTTCATCCGTATCAACTAAAACACTTAGACCGATGGCTGAGGGAATTTGTTCTGAAACAGCCATAAAATAAGTAAAGTCTTCGCCGATTTCGCCAGAAACGATCGGTGTTTGACCTGAGAAAGTTTCTTTCAAGCCTAAATCTTTGATCACAGTAAAGACACCTTCTGTCCCCACTGCTCCGCGAACATCGATTTTTCCGCTTTCATTAAGTGTTAAGCTGACATGCGGGTTCTTGATATAGCCTTTGGTATTTCCACTGCCGTCACTATCAACAACAATGCTTCCTGCCGGACCATTCCCTTGAACTTTGACCGTCAACTTATCGTCACCTTTTAACGTTGCACCTAATAAGAGTGCCCCAACCATCGTTCTGCCTAATGCCGCAGTCGATGAGCTCCATGTATCATGACGTTCTTGTGCTTCTGAAATTGTATTTGTTGCGCAAACAGCATAAGCGCGAATCGATCCTTCATAACATAATGCTTTTACTAAGTAATCTTCCATTTTATTTACCTCTTCTCACTTGAGACTTTATCTGACTCATTATCAGATAATACTAGGATTTCACTATTTTTTCAACTAAAGAATTTTGACAGGCTGCTTAATGATTGACAGTTTCAGGTACCTTGCGTTATTATGTACCTGTACTTAGTAATACATTGTACCTAGAAGAGTATGCATGAACGGAAGTGATCAAATGGATAAGTTAAGTGAGATGCTAAAAGGTATTTTAGAGGGCATGATGCTTCAAATCATGAGCGAAAATGAAGTCTATGGATACGAAATCGTTCGAAGATTGACAGCCATGGGATTTGCCGGAATGACAGAAGGAACGGTCTATACAATACTTTTGAGACTCGAACGCAATAAAATGGTTACTGTCACAAAAAAGCCATCTGAGCTGGGACCTCCTAGAAAATTTTATACGCTAAATGATAATGGAAAACAAGAACTCGCTGATTTTTGGGAACGATGGCAATTTTTATCAGATCGAGTGACAATCTTGAAAAACGGAAGGAGCAACCAACATGACCATCAATCATGAGACACAACAAAAAATCAAACAATTTGCTAAAGAGCAATCAACACTTTATTTGGACGATGCTGAAATGACTTATATGGAAAAATTACGTCGCAAAGCTGGCAAAAGCCGTGAAAAAATTGGTACAAAAATATCCAGATTCAAAAATACCTCTGATAAAAGCCGTGAAATGCAAGATGATATGATCCTATATATGAATGACTATATCAGCGATTTGATCGCTAATGGAATGAGCGAAGAGGAAGCATTTGAAAAAGCCAGTGATGCTCTTCGTTTTTCAAGTCAAACAGATCAATCCGATGAACTTCAGGAACGTTTTGCTCAATATTACGCAGCGATCGATCCTGCCGATCATGAAATAATTGGGTTATTTTATGGAGGCTTTGCTGTATTGGGTTTAACGATCGGAGCATTGGTCGGCTTCTTAGCTAGCGGAGGCGTACCGGAATTTATGCATACAGGCTGGATCTACACATTGATCGGCATCTTAGCTGGTGTCTTGATCGGAACTGGATTCGGTTTGATCGCTAATGCTATTTTGACCCCAAAATCCAAAATATAGACTTGATCGAAAATACAAAAAAAGCGGTGTAGTATTCGTACTACACCGCTTTTTATTGTTTATTTGTAACGATCTTCAAAGTTATTGCGATCATATTCAGAATCATCTTTTTTGTCTTCATCTTTTGTTTCAGACTGGACAGTTTCTTCTGTTTTTTCACTGTTCGTTTTTACTTCTTCTGCTTCGTCGTGCAATTCTTTTTTCGCATCTTCAAAGTCTTGTTTTTCTTCAGCTTGTTTTTGTGCGTCTTTTTCTTCTAACGCACGTTTTGCTTCTTCAAATGTTTGGGCCTTTTCACTTGGGAATTGGCTATCGATAACATCTTGAGGCATAACACCATCTTCAAACAATGACTTGATGCTGCGCGCATCTAATGTTTCAAATTCAAGTAGTTTTTCCGCGATCAGTTTGTGTTGAGCACGATGTGCTTCGATGATTTCATGCGCTTTATCATGAGCTTCCATCAAGATACGGCGTACTTCTTGATCGATTTCAAATGCTACTTGTTCAGAGTAAGCTTTAGTTTGACCATAATCACGGCCAACAAAGACTTGGTGGTTTCCTTCATATTGAACAGGACCTAATTTGTCGCTCATTCCATATTCAGTGACCATACTGCGGGCAATTCCTGTTGCTTGTTCAAAGTCATTTGATGCACCAGTTGATTGAACACCGAAGATGATTTCTTCTGCTGTACGTCCGCCAAGTAAGCCGACGATTTGTTCAAACATATCTTCTTTAGTCATCAAGAATTGATCTTCTTTTGGTAAAGCGATCATATATCCGCCAGCACGTCCGCGCGGAATGATCGTTACTTTGTGAACGATACGGGCACGACTTAGAACTAAACCAACGATCGTATGTCCCGCTTCATGATATGCAACCATTTCACGTTCTTTCTTGTTGATCACGCGATCTTTCTTCGCTGGTCCGGCAATCACGCGGTCTTCTGCTTCATCCACATCGGACGCATCGATTTTCTTTTTATTACGACGAGCTGCAACCAAAGCGGCTTCGTTTAAGACATTTTCTAGATCAGCACCAGCAAAGCCTGGTGTTTGTTGTGCAACAACTTTTAAGTCAACATCATCAGCCAACGGTTTGTTACGAGCATGAACTTTAAGGATCGCTTCACGGCCTTTCACATCTGGACGACCAACTAAAATTTGACGGTCAAAACGACCTGGACGTAATAAGGCTGGGTCTAAGACATCTGAGCGGTTCGTTGCAGCAATGACGATCACGCCTTCATTTCCATCAAAACCATCCATTTCAACTAGCAACTGATTCAAGGTTTGTTCACGTTCATCGTGTCCGCCGCCCATACCAGCACCACGTTGACGACCAACGGCATCGATCTCATCGATAAAGATGATCGCTGGCGCATTTTTCTTCGCTGTTTCAAACAAGTCACGAACACGGCTTGCACCGACACCGACAAACATTTCGACGAAGTCTGAACCAGAGATTGAGTAAAACGGTACGCCTGCTTCACCTGCTACGGCTTTAGCAAGTAATGTTTTACCTGTTCCTGGAGGTCCCTCTAAAAGAACACCCGCTGGGATACGTGCTCCTAATTCAACGAAGCGTCTTGGATCTTTTAAGAACTCGACTACTTCAACTAATTCTTGTTTTTCTTCTTCGGCTCCGGCTACGTCAGAGAAACGCACACGGTTCGCTTTTTTGTCTGCTTCTTTGGCTTTTGATTTACCAAAGTTCATGACACGGCCGCCGCCACCGCCACCGCCGCCTTGTTGACCCATCATCATATAGAATAAGAAGATGAATAACACGATCGGTAAGAAGCTAAATAGGATCGACAACCAAGCACCGCTTGTTGACTGTTCTTTTACTGTTAATTTTACATTATTGTCTTTCGCCATTTCCTGAATCCCTGATAAGGTGATGTCACTTGGCAGGACAATCGTTGTAAATGATTTTGTTGAAACCTCTGTCGATCCCCATAACGAAAGACCACCAGTGTTTTTGATTTCTTGTTTGTCTTTATACTGACCAACGATCTTGTACACGCCATTTGTTGGCTGGATCGTCATTTCCTTGATTTTCCCTTTTTCTAATTGGGTATTAAAGGTTGAGTATTCAATATCCGGCGACTGTTGATTGCTATTCCCAAAGATGAAATATACAACCATGACCATCGCTAAAATAAGCAATACATAGTATAGGCCATTTTTCATGCCGCTATTTTTTTTATTCATGCCTGTCCTCCTTTGAACAACTGCTCGTAATTCTTGTGTTTACGGTTTATTTTTTATCAATTCTGACCATTACATTGTAACATAACTATTTCCAAGAGAGATATTAATTTGATTCATAGATTTCTGGTTTCAAGACCCCTACGTAAGGCAGGTTCCGATAAGCTTCTGCATAGTCTAAACCATAACCGACAACGAATTCATTCGGTACATCAAAGCCAACGTAATCTGCTACGATATCTACAACACGACCTTCTGGTTTATCTAATAATGTAACGATTTTTACAGAAGCTGCTTTTCTATATTTAAATAGATCTACTAAATAAGCTAATGTTCGGCCACTATCGATGATATCTTCAACGATCAGGATATCCCGACCTTCAACATTTGTGTCCAGATCTTTGACGATTTTCACTTCACCGGATGATACTGTTGCGTTCCCGTAGCTTGACACGTCCATAAAGTCCATTTCCAAATGTGTATCGATGCAGCGTGTAATATCAGCCATAAAAGGAATGGCACCTTTTAAAATACCGATCACTAAAGGATTCTTGCCTTTGTAATCTTCTGTCAGCTGTTTTCCAAGTTCAGCTGATTTTTCAAGGATTTGTTCTTGTGAAATCAAAACTTGCTTAATATCTTTCTCTAGCATAGTGCTCTCCTTTTCCTTGTAGGTTATTATCCCTTATTTCATCGTTCGTATTTATTGATTTTTACTCCTTTGTTTTATAAAGGAGTCTGTAGAGTATTTTATCAGTTTCTTTAGGAATACTCAAATGCGAATTTGCAAATTTAGGCATCCAGATGATCTCTCCTGTACTCGAGAGAATCAGCCACGTTTTTTCCCTAATAGAATTAGGGATTTTTTGATCGATAAATAGCCGTTTGACTCGTTTCGTTAATTTGGGTGTCAATGCGATTCGATCCCCTTCTTTCCTGTGCCGAATAGATAGCGGTAAGAGGACCCCACTGCTGATCGTCAAGGAAAGTTCCTGCCAGTTTCTAATTTTTTCAGGTTGTTCAGCATCGGCTCCAATTTGTTCTAAGCATATCCATTCATTCTCAGAAAGAAACAATTGCTCGCCTATGTTTAAAGAAAATACTTCTTTTTCTAAAGGCAATGTTTTTTTTCTCAAATAAGCAATATCATACTCCTTGATCATTTGCCAATCCTGCTCTAAGTCGGCCGTCATCTGAGGCTTTGAATCATTTACCAGTGCTAAAAGCTGTTGCACTTGTTTCTGGCTGACTTTGATTTTTTGGGATACCAAAGTTTGCTGAAGGAATTGTTGGATGAAAAAAAATTGAACGCTTTTTTCTTCCTGTTTTAGCTCTTGCAATTGAATTTGCCAGCCTTCTTGTGTTTCTGACACCCAGCTTTGATACTTAGGCAAAATCACTGATTGGATCACTTCATCCGCATAGCTGATTTGTGTACTAAAGTCACTCATATGTTCTAAAAACTGTTGGTTTTCTTTTTTCAATAGCGGGATAACACTATGTCTCATCCGGTTACGTACATACTCATCACTCAGATTCGTGCTATCTTCAAAATAGGTAATTTTTTTCTGTTCAGCAAATCGCTCTATTTGTTCTTTCGAAAATAGTAGCAACGGACGGATCAATTGCCCTTCTCCAAACGTTTGCTGAAAACGAATGCCTACTAAATTTGCCAACGCGCTACCTCGGGTCAGCTTCATCACGATCGTTTCAGCCTGATCATCTTTGTGGTGCGCTGTAAATAGCTTTGAATAATCGTTTTTTTTCATAAGCTCTGTAAAAAAAGCATAACGGAATTGTCGAGCTCGTGCTTCCGTATTTCGGGATTTATCAACAGCTTCCCACTTCTTACTATAGTAAGGCAGTCCTTCTTTTTGGCAATATTGCTGCAGATAGTCTGACTCTTTAGCTGATTCCGATCGTAACTGATGATTCACATGCGCTATTGCTAGATGAAAGCCATCTTTTTCAGCTGATCGCTGCATCAAATGCATTAGTACCATGGAATCAACTCCTCCAGAGACAGCTAGAAGAATTCGCTCCCCTGGTCGCCAATATCGATTCTTTTTGCAATAGCGGTAAAATTCCTGAAACATTCACTCACTCCCAGTTTCTTTCACTAAAGTTAGCTAAAACAGAAAAGCCGAGCTCTCGCTCAGCTTCGATTGTCTATTAGTTACGGCGACCGCCACGTCCGCCACGTTTACCTTCTGTATTGCGTTTCAATGAAGACAAACGGTCATCGCTATCTTTTAAAAATGAACTCATCAATGAATCAAAATCTTGTTTTGAATTTGTTGGCTGTGCTCTTGTAAATTGTTTTTTAGGCGCTGGACGTTGTCCACGGTCACGATTTCCTTGATGTTCATGGTTATCACGACGTTGAAATTCACGCTTTTGCTCTACTGGTTGTTCTTGTGCTTTACGAATGGACAAGCCGACTTTGCCGTCATCACCAACCGAAGTAACTTTGACTGTCACTTCATCTCCTACCGTTAAGACATCATGGATGTCTTTAACGAACCCATTTGATACTTCACTAATGTGGACCAACCCTGTTTTCCCTTCACCTAAATCGATAAAGGCACCAAAATTTGTGATACCTGACACTTTCCCTGGCAACTTAGCTCCTACTTCAATTGACATAAAAAAAATGTTCCTCCTATTATTTACCCTATTATATCTGCAGTTATTCTCCTGATTGTTTCTCAGAGGAATGAGACTGTGATTGACTTTCTTCTGCTGAAGATTTTTGTTCTGCATTCGAGCTAGTTGTTCCGCCTAACTCTGGGATATTGTAGATTTGTTCGCCTTCTTTTGAAACGTAAAAACGACTGCGTGCTAGCTTCGCTACGTAATCTTCATCTCTTAACAGCGCGACATCTTGTTCTAAACGTTTAAGCTTCTTGTCTGCTTCTTTCGATTCAGCTACAGCTTCAACATGTTGTTTCTTAAAGGTATTGAGCTGTTGGTAATCTTTCATCAGCTGAAACCCTGAAACGAGAAAAATCACAAATGCTACGAGAAAAACAACCGCTAAACGTCGGCGTCTGAAAATCAACTGCTTATGCTGTTTTTGAAACTCGGCATACTGCTCTTTTGTATACTCATTATCTAATGCAGCAACTTTCTCCGTGTCTTTTTTCTTTTTTCCCATGTTTTCCGCTCCACTCGTTTTTTGGTTTGTCTGCTATATTATACCAACATCTAAGATGCTTGTCTAATCTAAATTATCACTATTTTCTACTCTTTTTTCGGAAATAATTTGGTACATCTTCTCAGCATCTTCTTTTTTTGTTGAATCACGAAGCTCAAGAACCTCAACTTCTAGTATTTTATTTCCAAATTGGATCTTGATTTGATCACCGATCTTCACATTACTGGACGATTTTGCAAGAACACCATTGATTTGAATCCGACCTTTATCCGCAACTTCTTTTGCCACGGGTCTTCTTTTGATGATACGTGAAACTTTTAAAAATTTATCTAAA
The DNA here is from genome assembly GCF_020295385.1 of Enterococcus sp. S22(2020). Classification (NCBI taxonomy): domain Bacteria; kingdom Bacillati; phylum Bacillota; class Bacilli; order Lactobacillales; family Enterococcaceae; genus Enterococcus; species Enterococcus sp. S22(2020). The sequence goes on along the minus strand of NZ_JACFUD010000005.1, from coordinate 310,313 downwards.
CGCATAACTATTACCTCTTCATTCTTAATATTTTTGATCCAAACGGCAATGTCAGCCATTCACGGATCGTGAATAATTTTATTTTGATGATAATGAAAATAAACGAGCCTCCGCCGATCAGAACACCTAAAATCGTGACAACTAACGCTTGACCACGATGTCCGATCATTCCTAGAAGAATCGCAACTACTGCCTGATAGCATAGCAAGATGATCGTCATTCCACCTAAACTAATCAACAGCTTCTTAAGAAAACGTCCTTCGCCCGCAAATTGGTTAATTTCCTTTTCTGAAAAAAGAACCAACAATAACAATGTAGTCATTAGCCCCACAATGGTCGATAGACTCGCTCCAGCAGTTCCCCATAGATAAATCAAGGGATGTGAAGAAAATGCCTTCACTAACAAACCTGCTAAAGCAGCTAACAGCGCTGTTTTGAACTGATTTTTACTTTGAAAAATACTTTGATAGGCTTGGATCACCGCCATGAATGCAATCGAACAAACATAGATGCCCAAAACTCCATTTCCCTGATAATCCTTAAATAGTGCATAATTCATATAAGGAAGCAATAATGCTAACCCGACTGAAGCTGCCGCTGCAATGGCTGTAGTCAATCGCAAAAAAATCTTCGCAGCCTGTAAAAAGCGCCCTTGTTCTTCATTGATAAAATACTTCGTCAGTGCCGGTAGAAAACTAGAACTCAAGGCTAAAGCAACGACCAAGCCTAATTGTACTAAAGGCTGTCCCCGATCATAGACGCCCTTATCGATTTTTGCTGCTGAATCACTTAGCCCTGAGACAACCAGCGCATTTTTTACGACAAATGAATCAATCAATTGAAACAAAATCAAAAAAGCACTGTACAATGACACGATACCGCCTTCTAACAACAGCCGTCCAAATAATTTTCTTGACTCTTTTGAGAAAGACCATTGCGTCAGATAAGCTGAGCTGCCTACCCGTATTTTCTGATCATAATACCAAAGAATCACAGCGGCAACGATACCGCCGAAAAGTGCACCAGCCATCGCGATCGTTCCAGTTTGATAAATCGACCAACCGAAACTGCTAAATGAATAAGCAGCGATCAAAATCACGCCTACTCGAACAATTTGCTCCGCTACTTGAGAAACAGCACTCGGAATCATCAATAGATGTCCTTGAAAGTTGCCACGGTAAAAGGATAGTATCGGCACCAGTAAAAAAGTAAAAGAAACGACCCGAATCAAGGAGGCCAGCTTAGGATCTCCCATCATATAGGCAATTTCGTCACTACCTAAAAAGAAAAAGCTCCAGCACAGCACCGCAATCACAAAAACAAAGGGAAACAGCTGTTGTAAAACCTTTTTTTGACCACTGATCTCCGGTTGCTCTGCTACTACTTTCGAAATAAACTGCGGCAACCCAGACAGCGCTAACGTCATCGCGATTCCATAAATCGGATAAACCTGCTGGTAAACATAAAACCCTTCATCACCAACTAAATTTTGAAAAGGCACACGATAAACGGCGCTCAGTACCTTAGCAACAAACGATGCCGCTGTCAAAACAACGGCCCCCTGCATCATCGACCGCATCTCCTTATGTGCCATAACTTTACCTCCAATCTAAAAGCTGAACAGACCGATTAGCTCTCGAACAAATTAGGAAATTTTGGCGAAGATGTTCTTTATCTTTGACAAAATTTATCTATTTGTTTCTAGAGCTGGTCTGAGAAGCTGGATATGCCTAAAAGCTGAACGAGCTCGATTGATCTCGACTGAAAAATAGGGAAAATGACTTGGCGATACTTTTTATCGCCATGAATTTTTATCTTTTTTCCGAGAGATCAGCTCGTGAAGCTGGATAAGTCTAAAAGCTGAACAGACCGATTAGCTCTCGAACAAATTAGGAAATTTTGACGAAGATGTTCTTTATCTTTGACAAAATTTATCTATTTGTTTCTAGAGCTGGTCTGAGAAGCTGGATATGCCTAAAAGCTGAACGAGCTCGATTGATCTTGACTGAAAAATAGGAAAAATGATTTGGCGATACTTTTTATCGCCATGAATTTTTATCTTTTTTCCGAGAGATCAGCTTGTGGAGCTAGATAAATCTAAAAGCCGAACCCGTTCCATCGTTCTCAGCTATTTTCACTCAGCCTCCACTGCACTTGTTTTGTATTTTTCTTGTCTTAAAGCAGTGGTAAACGATGCTACTTCTTGCAGCCATGCTGCTTCTTTCATATCTCTCGGCACTTTCAGCCTGATCGTCATCTTTTCATTGTCTACAGCTAAATCTGCTTTTAGCTGTGTTTCAGATAACGCTTCAAAAATCTGTTCTACACTATAGGTCTTTGTTCCGACTTTACTTAAAGTGAATACAATCTCTTGTTTACGCTTGCGAATCGTTTCAAGCAATGCACGATCGCCATCCATTTTTATTTGTCCAGTCGTCAATAAATGCGCCACCTCATCAGGATATTCACCAAATCGGTCAAGAAGGTCTGCTTCCAATTCATCGTACATATCCATATTTTCCAACTGGCGGATTCGTTTGTAAATTTCGATTTTTTGACGTTCGTCTGAGATATAGGATGTCGGTAAATAGGCATCGATCCCAAGATCGATTTCCACTGTTGTCTTTTGATCCTGAATATTTTTTCCTTGTTTACGGGCAACAGCTTCTGATAGCATTTGTGAGTACATGTCAAAACCGACCGAGTCGATAAAGCCATGTTGTTGTGCGCCAAGTAAGTTCCCAGCCCCTCGAATCGACAAATCGCGCATTGCGATTTTAAATCCTGAACCTAACTCCGTAAAGTCTTTGATCGCTTCTAAGCGCTTTTCACTGACTTCATTTAGAATTTTTTGCTGTTCATACATAAAATAAGCATATGCCACACGATTACTACGGCCAACTCGGCCACGTAATTGATACAATGTCGACAAGCCCATATAGTCTGCATTTTCAACAAATAATGTATTGGCATTAGGAATATCTACCCCGGTTTCAATGATCGTTGTTGTGACCAGAACATCATATTGCCGCTCGATAAAATCGAACAAAGTGTTCTCCAGCTGAACTTCGGTCATCTGGCCATGGGCATAAGCAATTCTTGCTTCTGGAACTAGCGCTTGGATTTCCTCGACTTTTTGTTCGATCGTATCTACGCGGTTATATAGATAAAATACTTGACCGTCTCTTGCCATTTCCCGCTCAATGGCTTCTCTGATCGCCCCTGGATTGCTTTCCATCACATAAGTCTGGATCGGATAGCGGTTTTCAGGTGGTGTTTCGATGACAGAAAGGTCCCGAACGCCCAACATAGACATATGCAAAGTACGAGGGATCGGTGTAGCTGTTAGGGTCAATACATCGACCTGCGCCCGTAATTGTTTTAGCCGCTCTTTGTGTTTGACCCCAAACCGCTGCTCTTCATCGATCACTAATAATCCCAGATCACTAAAATTCACATCCTGTGAAAGCAATCGATGCGTTCCAACAACGATATCCACTTGCCCATGCTTGATTTTTTCAATGGTTTCATTTTGCTGCTTCTTCGTTCTGAAGCGGCTGAGCAGCCCAACTTCAACTGGGAATCCTTCAAAACGATCCAGCATTGTTTCATAATGCTGTTGTGCTAAAATGGTCGTCGGCACTAAAAAGGCGACTTGTTTATTATTATTGATTGCTTTGAATGCCGCTCTTAAAGCCACCTCTGTTTTTCCATAACCAACATCTCCCACTAATAAGCGATCCATCGGGCGTGACCGTTCCATATCATGTTTGATTTCTGCCGTACTACGAAGCTGATCATCTGTTTCACTATATGGAAAAGCATCTTCAAATTCTTTCTGGTAAGCATCATCTGGTGGAAAAGCATAGCCTTTTTCAGATTCTCTGGATGCATAAAGCTGAATCAGATCATCCGCGATATCTTCGATTTTTGAAGAAACCTTGCGCTTGGTTTTACTCCATTCGCTGCCGCCTAGTTTATTTACTTTAGGTGACTTTGCTTCTGAAGCAACGAATTTTTGAATCAAATTCAGTTGCGTGACTGGTATAAAAAGCTTGTCATCATTTTGGTATAGAATCGTAATGTAGTCTTGATGGACACCGTCGACTTCTAATGTCTGCATACCGATGTACTTACCGATCCCATGATTTGCATGAACGACATAGTCACCGTTTTTTAAATCACTATAGCTTTTTAAGCGTTCCGCATTAGAAACCGTTTGGCGGCGCGCTCTTTTTTTCGTAGTTGTATGGAAGATTTCTTTTTCTGTGATTGCGACGATTTTTTCAACAGGTAATTCAAACCCAGTTTGCAATGCGCCTTCAACGATTTGAATTTTCCCTTCAAGCAATTTATTCGGTGAAGCTGTGACACTCGAGATATCAAAATCCCGAAACAGCTCTTCCACTTTTTGACTGCGTTCTTTCGTAGGCACAAAAACAATGACCGTCTGATCTTGTTTTTGCCAACGATCCATTTCAGTTTTCAATAAAGGCATTTGTCCGAAAAACTGCTGCATCGAACGATACTGAAAATTATGGATCGCTTGGAAGCGAAGATTCCCCATTCCTTTTTGAAACAGCGAAAAGAAAGTGGCTGAAAAGGACATTTTGCGAATTTGTTCATGGAAATCTACACCAAAAGTTTGTTCTGGAAAAACACGCATTTCTTCCAATTTAAGAACGTGCCATTCATTTTCTTCTCGAATGATTTCACGTTCTGCTTCTAAAATACGTGCATAATCATCAACAAAAATCAAACTGTCTTCAGACAAATAATCCAATAAGGTGTTTTTTTCTTCATATAAGAAGTCTGTATAATAATGAGCAGTCTCTGTAGGGATCCCTTGACTCCAAGAAGTTGCCAACTGACCAAAATAATCGGTTAAAAAGCCTCTTTCTGTTGCTTCTTTGGCAACCGCAACTCTTTTTTCTAAAGCCTTACTCAACTGCTTTTCTCCATAAGCTAAATCTTTTTGAGAGAAAATCATATCTGTCATTGGGGACAATGTAACAGATTCGATCGCTCCAACTGAGCGCTGAGTGTCAGCTTCAAACTGACGAAGCGAATCGATTTCAATATCAAATAATTCCGCTCGAACAGGATATTCTGCATTCAATGGGTAGACATCTACGATACTGCCGCGAATACTAAAATCTCCCGGCTTTCCAACTAAAGACTGCCGCTCATACCCCATCAGGACTAACTGCTGCGCTAATGTGTCCAGCTCGATCTCACCGCCGATTTCCCAATGCAGCTGAGCTTGTTCCCAGGTCTGTTTGCTAGGCAAGTATTTCCTTAATCCTGCCACTGGAACCACAATGATCCCAGCTTTTTCTGTCAATAAGAAATTAAGAGCAGCCACTCGTTCTGCTCTCGCTTCCGGCGATGAAAAAGCCATCTCAGCGGATAACACTTCATCTACTGGAAACAAATAGACTTCTTCATCCGATAATACATTACGAAAATCTTCCACCAACTGGTTGCCATAATAAAGATTAGGGACCGCAACGACGATTTTTTTCTTTTTTTGTTTAAATGCGCTAGTCATGATCAGTGTTTTAGCAGAACCCGCTAACCCTGTGATTAGTTGACGGTTGCTTCCTGCTAATTGTTGCTGCCATTCCTGAACCAGTGGACTTGAACCGATTCGTTCGATGATATTCACGTCAAGCGACCTCCTTCTTCTATAATTTATTTGCCGTTAAAATGATTCATTGTATCAACAAATGTATGCCCTTCGCTGGCATAGATCGCTGCATCCGCTGCAGTTTTCACAGCTAATAAAATCTCTTCGTGCTGCTCTTTAGGAAAGCCGCTCAACACATGATGTACGACCGGTGTATTTCCAAGCGGGCGACCGATCCCTACCTTGATTCTTGGAAACACATTTGTCCCTAGATGAGCAATCAAACTTTTTATTCCATTATGCCCACCGGCCCCGCCTTTTTCGCGCAATCGAATTTTGCCGACTGCTAAATCCAAATCATCATAAATAACGATCAACTCTTCATCAGCCACGCCGTAATAAGTCATCAACGGACCTACTGAACGACCTGATTCATTCATGAAGGTCAGAGGCTTGACCAGCATGATTTTCTCCGTGCCGATAAAAAACTGCGCAATATCTGCTTCAAACTGGCTTTTATTAAAAGTTGCATTGTAACGATGTGCAATTTCATCTATCGTTATAAAGCCAATATTATGTTTTGTTTCTTGATACTTACTTCCTGGATTACCTAACCCAACGATCATTTTCATTATCTATTTCTCCTTCATTTTAAAAGGACTAAAAGAGAACGTTCTTCACAAATTTCTCTTTCCTCATTTTTATATTGTTCAACACAAAATACCCAGGCAGGAAAATCTTCTGCCCAGTTTTTTTACAATTATACCATAAAACAGCCTACAGCCTACCTTTTTAAATGTTTAAAAAATTCGTAAGAGAGCGCTCTTTCTTTTTACATGAAAAAAACTTTTAAAAACATAAATAGTGAAATACCGCACATGAAAGAGTTTTCTTATGAAACACCCTTAAAAACTGTATTAATAAATACAAACAAAAAACGTGACAAACATCACAAACGGTGGTATTATCAACGTGTTAAAACAATTAACAGAAAGGAATGGTACACATGACTGCAGCAGCAGGAAATAAAGATCATCAAAAAGTAATTTTAGTTGGAGATGGCGCTGTCGGATCTAGTTACGCATTTGCCTTAGTCACACAAAACATTGCACAAGAAGTTGGAATTATAGATATAGATACAAAGAAAACTGAAGGAGATGCTGCTGATTTATCTCACGCCTTGGCATTTACTTCTCCTAAGAAAATTTATGCCGCTACTTATGACGATTGTCATGACGCTGACCTTGTTGTATTAACTGCAGGTGCCGCTCAAAAACCTGGCGAAACAAGAATCGATCTAGTCCACAAAAACTTAAAAATCAATAAACAAATCGTGACATCGATCGTTGATTCTGGTTTTAGCGGAATTTTCTTAGTTGCCGCAAACCCAGTTGATATTTTAACTTATTCTACATGGAAATTCTCAGGATTTCCAAAAGAACGCGTTATTGGTTCTGGGACCTCTTTAGACTCTGCACGTTTCCGTCAAGCAATCGCTGAATTAGTCGATGTTGATGCCCGTAACGTCCATGCTTACATTTTAGGAGAACACGGGGATACTGAATTTCCAGTTTGGTCTCATGCGAATGTCGCTGGTCTACAAATTTATGAATGGGTCAAAAATAATCCTGATACGGATGAAGAAGCTATGGTCAACTTATTCTTCAATGTACGGGACGCTGCTTATTCGATCATCGAGAAAAAAGGCGCAACATTCTACGGGATCGCTGCTGCTTTAGCTCGTATCACAAAAGCGATCTTAGATGATGAAGATTCTGTTTTCCCACTTTCTGTTTACTTAGATGGTGAATATGGACAAAACGATATTTATATCGGTGCACCAGCAGTCATCAACCGCCAAGGAATCAAACAAGTCATTGAAATCCCATTGACAGATTCTGAAATGGATCGGATGAACGCTTCCGCAAATGCATTAAAAGACGTGATCAAATCTGCATTTGAAAAATTCGAAGCTGAAAATAATTAATTCAAAAAACATCGCAGTGAGTAAAACTGCGATGTTTTTTTGTTTAGTTATATAACCCATCCGGCTCTTCTTTTGTCACAATGTAAATATTTTTCATTTGCGTATACGCATCCAACATCGATTTGTGTGTTTCACGACCGATCCCAGATTTCTTATAGCCGCCAAATGGGGCACCTGCTGGTAATTGATTATACGTATTGACCCACATCCGGCCTGTTCTCACTTTGCGGGCAACACGAATCGCTGTATTGATATTTTGAGAGAATACAGCACCACCAAGACCATAATCTGATTGATTGGCCAATGCGATGACTTCCTCTTCTGTTTTGAATTTCATCACTGTAGCAACAGGACCAAAAATTTCCTCTTGCGCAATACACATAGTATTATCTGCATCTGCTAATAAAGTTGGTGCTAAAAACGCACCTTTATCTAATCCATTCTCAGTAATCTTATAGCCGCCTGTAACCAACTTCGCGCCTTCTTTAGTCCCGATTTCTACATACTCTAAAATCCCTTTTAATTGTTTTTCATTGATTTGAGCACCCATTTGAACGCCGTCTTCCCATGGCAAACCGACTTTAATCGTTTCAAATTTTTCTTTTAGCGCAGCTACAAATCGATCGTAAATTCCTTCTTGGACAAAGACACGAGAACCAGCGCAGCATACCTGACCCTGATTGAACAAGATCCCTAATTGAACACCTTCTAAGGCCCGCTCCCAATTCGCATCATCAAAGATGATATTGGCTGATTTACCACCCAGCTCAAGCGTTGCCGGAATCAACTTTTCAGCCGCCGCTTTTGCTACAGTATAGCCAACCTCTGTCGAGCCTGTGAACGCCAACTTATCAAAGCCTACATGCTCGAGCATGTAGTTTCCAGAATCCGACCCACGACCTGTGATTAAATTGACCACCCCTTTTGGCAATACTTTATCGAGCAGTTTAAATAATTCCAACAAACTTAAGGAAGTTGTGGAAGAAGGATGGATAACGACTGTATTTCCTGCTGCAAGTGCTGGTGCTAGTTTCCAAGCGCCCATCAACAACGGAAAATTCCAAGGAATGATCTGCCCTACTACACCGATCGGCTCTTTAATGACCAGTGATAATGTATCTGCATCAAAATCTTTCACAGTACCTTCTTCACCACGGATCACTCCAGCAAAATAGCGAAAATGATCCGCTGTCGCCGGAACATCGATCGTCATTGTTTCGCGAAGGGGTTTCCCATTATCTAACGTTTCAACTAATGCTAAGTGCTCTTTATTTTCATCGATTAAATCAGCAATTTCTAACAACAAGTGACTGCGGGTCGCTACATCGACCTCTTTCCATGTTTCAAAAGCTTTTTGTGCCGCTGCGACTGCCTGATCAACATCTTCATGAGTAGCATCAACAAAATCAGCCAGTTTCTCGCCATTACTTGGGTTATAACTAGAGATTGTTTGACTACCTGAGCCCTGCGTCCATTTACCGTCAATATACAGCTGGTACGCTTCATCCACCGCATTACGAACATCAATTGGTCTACTCAATTTTAAATCACTCCTTATTTTAGATAGCGCTTACATTTTATTATATATCTAAAAATTAAAAAGTAAATAGACTTTTCAATCTTTTTTTGATTTTATCTAAAAAATAATCGGTATACCTAAAAAAAAGACAGCCTCAATTCAGACCGTCTTTTTTAGCACTCGCTAATTTTCATATAAAATTCCTTTTTCAGACAATGCTTCTTTGATCCGCACCAGCATTTCTTCATCCGCACAATGAATCGTGTGCAAATGAACACCTTCAGTCAACTCTGATAACAATGAAGCATTGCTGTTCTCATACATTTTCATGAATGATCGAATTTCTTTTTCTGTACGAATATGCAATCCGCCAGTCAGCTCACCATAAATAGGATGCTCAACCACCACATCAACGATTTCTCCACCGCATGCGACAATGATCGATAATTCTTCTGCCGTTTTTTCAGGGGCATGCTGGCAAGCGATCTTACGCCATATTCCTTTTTTATCTTGGGTCGTTTCCAGTAAATAGCCGCGCGCAGTTGCAATGATCTCTTGTCCTGCAGCTCTCAAAAGGGCAACATCTCCAACAATGATTTGACGACTGACATTAAAATCTTTTGCAAAACGGCTGGCGCTTACTGGTTTTTCAGCTGTCGTTAGCGTCTGTAAAATCAGTTCCCGCCTTTTGATCCCATCCATTTATTTTCCTCCTGCCACATTAGTCCAACTGTTGTTGTTGAAAATGCTTCGATGCATCCATGATTCCCTGATAGGTTTCTATCAACACTTCTTTATAGCTGTCGTTTGTCACATAACCGACTATTTTTTCTAGTACTTCTTTTTCTCTAGAAGGATCAAGAATTTCTTTGTCCGTAGTCTTTTTGATTTCAACGATCGATGTCACAGCATCCATTCGCTCTTCCAGCAGCGCAACGATCTTTTTATCAAGCGCGTCGATCTTATTTCGTTGACTAGCTAACGATGTATTCTTTTCTTCTAAATCAATTTCTTTGATGATTTTTGCCGGATTGCCGCCAATCACACAATTTGCCGGGAATGATTTTGTCACGACCGAACCAGCAGCAACAACCACATTATCCCCTAAGGTTACGCCCGGTGTGATCACAACACCTCCACCCAACCAAACATTATTACCCAAAGTAATCGGTTTGCCAAATTCCAATCCGCTATTTCTCTTTACTGGATGCAGTGGATGAGTCGCAGTATATAGTTGTGCATTTGGTCCAAACATGCAATTATCACCAATCGTGATCGGGCAAACATCTAAGAAAATACTATTGAAATTGGCATAGAAATTTTTCCCTACGTGAATATTGAAACCATAGTCAAAATTGATCGTAGGCTCAATGTAACTGCCTGTGCCCGTTGATCCAAATGTTTCCTCCACTAACTGACGACGAGTCAAACGATCTTCTTCATTATTGATCAGTTTCATTTGTTCTCTAGCGAATTTTCTGGCCGTGATCAATTCTGGATCTGCAGAAAAATAAAGCTCACCATCGATCATTTTTTGACGTTCTGTTTTGATTTCTTCCATTTTAAAACTCCTTTATTTTATATATTTTCAAAAATAATTTCTGCTTTTTCCTTTAAAAAATAAGCATGTCTATTCAACTGGATCGTTGTTTGATTAATGACTAAAATAACTGCTTCTTCTGATGCATAATGAATCAAATCGCAAAAGGGATGCACTTGAAAACTTGTTCCGACGATCACAACTAGATCTGCCTGCTCAACAGCTTTGATCGCTGCTGTGATCGTTTGTTGATCCAAGCCTTCTTCATATAAAACGATTCCTGGCCGAAGCTGCCCGCCGCACGCTAAATGCTTATCAGAAGTTAAATATTCTCCAGATGAAACTTTTTGTCCGCACGTTTGACAATAGCAGTCGTATAAACTGCCATGAAAATCGACAAGATTATGACTACCTGCCGCTTTATGCAAGCCGTCTATATTTTGAGAAATGACCCAAGTCTCTTTTATCTTTTCTAAAGCTGCGATTTTTGAATGGATCATGTTCGGTCGTGCATTTGGATGATACAAGGTTTGGATAAAGTCATAAAATTTTTGTGGTTCTTCTTCTAAGCAAGTAACACTCAATAAATATTCAGGCTGTTCAATTCCTTGATAAACGCCTGCCAAAGAACGATAATCCGGTATGCCCGATGGTGTAGAAATACCTGCTCCCGTCAAAAAAGTAATCTTTTTCCCTTCTTTGATCAAATGCAATGCTTGCTTTTGGTCGATCGTTTCCATTCCCTCATCTCCTAATGAGTTTATTATAACGTAAACGAACGGAAAATAGAAAATAATCAAAAAAACAATTGCTTTTCATTTTCTACCACATATTCATTCATACCTTGAAAATAAGCAATGAAAATGTTTGGTTTTTCACCATCTTTTCATGACAAACAAAATAGAACGTGATAGAATACTCTATGTATAAAAGTGAGGTGAAACTTCGTGGTAGCATTTATTATTTATTGGGCAGCTATTTTAGTTTGCATCGCCTGGGGCGTTTTAAGTTTATGGTTCTCTATCTTCTATCTTTCTCGTAAAGAAAATGGAAACCTATGGGCTTTCGCATTCTTTAATGTTCTTGCTGGTATTGTTTTAGCTATTGTTTTAGTCATTTACAAAACGTGGGATTTCGATATTACAACTTATTCAAGCTTGATTTACACAATTTTAGCTTCATATGGTGTCTTAACGGTCCTACAAGCTATTTTAGGCCGCGAACCGAAAGAAGCAGTAAAAGCTTAATTTTATTACGTTGAATATTAAAAGATGCTGGGGTCTTTTCGATCCCAGCATCTTTTTTTAGTTACATTTTTCTTTACCATTCCATATAGTCAGAAGAACTAAAACTCCCTAAATCATCTGTTGGGTTTTCCAGCATCGACATACTCATAACATCAAGCGTTCCATCCAATCGTTGATTCTTTATGCTGATGATCGATCTAGACTTTTGCTCATCTACCGAAATTTCATAATAACCATCCAGCAGCTTCGAATAATCTAAATTTTTTATGACCAAGGCTTGATATAATGCCGCATTGGATTTTCGTTCGTCAAAATCACTGCCTTCGACATAAGGGTATTGGATCGGCATGTTTGCAATGATTGTATGAGTATTCATCAATTGCTTTATAGATAGCGCGGAATAACCGCCAAAAGCTGCCTTCTTTTTATCTGACGAGCGCGCATTTTTTTCTGCTAGCTGGCGGATTGCACTTAAATCCTGTTCGTAATTTAATGCTAAATAAGGTAAGTCATAAGCTGTTCGAATTTCATTTTTCTCAAGAGGCATATCTACTCCGATTTTATCGGTTAGTTTGCTTTTTTTGATACTTTTCTCTACCTCTTGTTTAAAGGTATCAAGAAATGCTTTTGCTTCTTTAGAATGCGCAGGTACTTGTAAAATCGTTTCTATAGATTTATCGTATGTTGTTAAACTACTATTCTCTAGCACCCACTCACTTTTTTGATCCGAACGCTGTAAAAAGCCCTTACCATATACAGTAATACCTTCTTGTGTCAGTGTATAATTCAATTGAACTCTATTGGATTTTCCAGAAGAATCATATGCTTTGATGATTTTTACGTCTCCTATAGTTCCCGTAGCGTGTAGCTTTTGCTCAATCGCTTTTCTATACTCTTCATATCGATTTTCTTGTGCAAGGGTCAAAGTGCCTATTTTAGTACCAACAGTTAGTACGATCACTAATGTGGGAAGGAATATTCCAGCAATGATTGCCTTTGTCTCGAATTTTTGTAGATTTCCAGTTATATCCTCTGTGGATTTATCAACAACTAACCAACCAAATATTGCGATACTGACAGCCGTCAAGCATACGCCTATGGTTCCTGGTGCAAAAAATGTTATGTACGGAATCAGTGCAGAATAACCCATACGAATAAAAATCAGACTTCCTAAGAGCAACGACGTGCCATAGGTACTGATCAAGAACTGGACTTGCTTTTCCTTTTTCTTAAACCCTTTTAAGAATTTACATAAAACCAACACATTGATGATGAATACTATGACATAAACGATAAAAACCACTGGTAATACAAAAAATGAATATAGCAATCCATATGATTCGTTCGGTGTATTACCAGAAAAATCAAATTTCAGTGCGCCATAAATAAATGTCAAAGTAAAAAGTAACAAAGGCAGTATTACAGCTGTCTTCGTCATTTTCTTGAATTTTATAATACTAATTCCTCCCTTTTTTCATGAACTCCTTTAAATAATTGTTTCATTCTTTAGTTTACCATAAAAAAACGTGTGTGCTGCTGTACTAAAAATTCACAGTGTTCTCCTTCTAAGCTTATCACACTTTCTTCTATTGTAATAAACGCTATTTATCTTACTTTCTTTTACGGAACTAAACATTGACTTTTTTGAGTAAATAACATACACTATATACTCGAATCTAATAATTAAATAGTACCTCAGTTTGAGGTAGAGGTTGCGGTTTTTATTAAGCTTTCTGAGTGAGAGGACACGTTGAAGGAAGTCTAGGAAAAATCGCCGAAATGTATAACAGCCTCCCTGTTATATGTTGGGACGTAAGTCAATAACTTGCGGACTGTCTTAGTAGTGATGCTAAGTTGCGCTATGTTTTTGTTGAGAGTACCTGACGATACTAGGCAGCCGTGCATTTGCGCGGCTGTCTTTTTTGTTTTGAGCAGGAGCATCTTTTACTTGACCAAAGTGGAATTACTGTTCTTCTGTCACTTTTCAACTTAAAATGAAGACAAAAGAAATACAACGAGATACAAGAAAGGAAGACACACATGAACAAAAAATCATTTTCACTGGGGCTGTTATTCGCACTTATCTTAAGTCTTTTCTTTGCACCAGTAATTACTCAAGCACAAGGAGAAGCTAACGGCGAATTCCGCGTTGGTATGGAAGCAGGCTATGCACCTTTTAATTGGTCGCAAAAAACAGATGCCAATGGCGCCGTTCCGATTCAAGGAAATTCTTCTTATGCTGGCGGTTATGATGTCCAGATCGCCAAAAAAATCGCTGATGGACTTGGCAAAAAATTAGTCATTGTTCAAACAAAATGGGACGGCTTAGCTCCTGCTCTGCAATCTGGAAAAATCGATGCGATCGTTGCCGGAATGAGTCCGACTGCTGAACGCCGAAAAGAAATCGACTTTACGGATCCTTATTATGAATCTCAATTAGTTGTCGTTGTTCAGAAAAAAGGCAATTACGCTGATGCCAAAAACTTAAAAGATTTAACGGGTGCTAAGATCACTGCTCAATTGAACACTTTCCACTATAGTGTCATCGATCAAATTCCTGGTGTAAATAAACAGCAGGCGATGGATAACTTCTCTGCTATGAGAACGGCACTAGCTTCCGGCATGATCGACGGTTATGTCAGCGAACGTCCTGAAGGTGTGACTGCTACAAGCGTCAACAAAGACTTGAAAATGCTGGAATTCTCAAAAGAGAACGGCTTCCAAACAAATCCTGAAGATGTTCAGATCGCTGTTGGTATGCGTAAACAAGATCCTGAAATCGCAAAAGTCAATCAAATTTTATCAGATATTTCATCAGACGAACGGACAAAAATCATGGATCAAGCTGTTAAGGATCAACCTGCTGCGGCATCAAGTGATAGTGAAAAAGCAGGTATTTTAACAGATTTCAAAACGATTTGGAGCCAATATGGCGGAATGTTTTTACGTGGTGCGGGCTTGACATTGTTTATCGCTTTGATCGGTACAGTCATCGGTACAGCTTTAGGTTTATTGATCGGTGTTGTGCGGACGATTCCAGAATCAGAAAATAAAGTTGCCCGCCTTTTCCAAAAGATCGGCAACGCACTGCTTTCGATCTATATTGAAGTATTCCGTGGAACGCCTATGATGGTACAAGCAATGGTCATTTTCTATGGTTTAGCTTTAGCCTTTGGTATTTCTTTAGATCGAACGATCGCAGCCTTGTTCATCGTTTCGATCAACACAGGTGCTTATATGTCAGAAATCGTTCGTGGCGGTATTTTCGCTGTCGATCAAGGACAGTTCGAAGCTGCTCAAGCTATCGGTATGACACATGGGCAAACCATGCGTAAAGTAGTTGTTCCTCAAGTATTACGAAATATCTTACCTGCTACAGGGAATGAATTTGTGATCAACATCAAAGATACAGCTGTGTTAAGTGTCATCGGAGTAGCTGACTTATTCTTCCAAGGAAATTCGGCTTCAGGCGCAAACTTCCAATTTTTCCAAACATTTACGATCGTCGGGATCATGTATTTGATCATGACTTATGCGATCACGCGTGTACTACGCTTTGTTGAGAAAAAAATGGATGGACCGTCTGCTTATGTCAAACTTGAAGATATAGAAAATGTAAAAGAAAGCTAGATAGCTGCTCAAGCCAGCTTTTCGGAAAAAAGATAAAAATAGTGTGAGGCAAAAGTGCCTCAACCCATTTTCCCTACTTTCTGGCAAGACTAAACAGCTTGTTCCGCTCTTGCTGTAAAACACAGAGAATGAAATGATCTAATGTAGAACAGTACAAGACTTTCGTAAGAAAGTGTTGATCATTCGTATTATCCAGCTATACAAGCCAGCCTTTCGGAAAAAAGATAAAAAGAAAGCGTGGTAAAGGGCACCACATTTTCTTTTTCCTATTTTTCTGTCAAGGCTAAACGGCTTGTTCCGCTCTTATTTTAAGGAGGAATATCATGAGTACAATTATTGAAGTTGAGCATTTACGAAAAAGCTTCGGCGAAAATGAAGTGTTAAAAGATATCAATGTAACAGTCAACAAAGGAGAAGTCGTAACGATCATCGGGTCTTCTGGTTCGGGAAAATCAACCTTATTGCGTTGCATCAATCTATTAGAAAAGCCTACCGGCGGAAAAATCATTTATAACAATGAAAACGTGCTTGAACGCGGGTATAATTTACCAAAATATCGAACACATTTAGGCATGGTTTTTCAATCATTCAATTTATTCAACAACATGAATGTATTAGAAAACTGTACATCTGGGCAGATCACTGTCTTAAAACGGGAGAAAGAAGAGGCTCGTAAAATTGCGATGGAAAACCTTGAAAAAGTTGGTATGGGTCGTTTCATCGATGCCAAACCATCACAGCTTTCCGGTGGTCAAAAGCAGCGTGTAGCAATTGCCCGTGCCTTATCGATGAATCCTGATGTGATGCTATTCGATGAGCCGACCTCTGCATTGGATCCTGAAATGGTCGGAGAAGTTTTAAAAACAATGAAGGATCTTGCTCATACTGGTTTGACAATGATCATCGTGACGCACGAAATGGCCTTTGCCAAAGAAGTTTCTGACCGTGTTATTTTTATGGATAAAGGTGTCATCGCAGAAGAAGGAACTGCCGAAGATATTTTTGTCCATCCAAAAGAAGAACGAACAAAAGAATTTTTACACCGTATCTTATCACAAAATCAATGATCTACTATTCGTGATTGATCAAGACATTGCCTCAGCTGAAGAACGATAGCTGAGGCAACGTTTTTTTATTTTTTAGATAATTATGTATTTTTGTCTAATAAAATTAGATTTGCGACCCTTATTTTTTTACAACTTTTGTAATTGCCTATACAATGGATGTGAGATGAAACAATCTACAGATCAGTGAAATGGGGCGTCTATTATGAAAAAGACACAGTTAAGATCCGCAACTATTTTTAGTATGTTTTTACTTATGATCATGCAGCTAATCCTTCCAATCCAAGGAATTGCTCAAGAAATCGACAATCAAGAAACAAAGATCGAGCTAAATGATGTCCAGATCGATCCAGATAACGAAACAAATCAAGTATCTGCACATCTCTATTTAGCGAAACAAGTTGGGGATGTCTCCGATCAAGTCATCTCATTTTCGAACGATTTAGTATTTCCAGATAATGAGGCGATCCCGCTAACAGACAAACAGAACCAAACGATAGGCTCTGCCGTTCTTAAAAACAATACGCTTCAATTGACTATTGCCTCTACCTATCAAGGAGAATTTCAGCTTACAGTAAATGCTCCTGCTGAAAATATTTTACCAGATACGTATCTATCTATAAGTAGTCCTGATTTTTCAAAAAAAGTGCTCTTACCGACAACGACCGCACTTGAAAATGAACAATTGCCACTAGAACCGCAAGCTGATCTACCACTTCCCTATGCACTCTTTCCACAGCCAGAAACGATTGATTTCAGTTATAATACAGACGCTTCCGGCAACTATCTAACCAATAACGATCAGGGACAAAGTGGCATTAATACATTAAATTATGCTTATGGCCAGACCAGTGAAGCTGATTTTGATGACGAAAACTATGTAAATTACAATAATGAAGCCTACGTGAAAAAAACAGTGAAAGAGGTAACTGGAAAACAAGGATTATTTGATGTCACATTGGATGTCAAAGGAAATGAATATCCAAACCCGATCGATTTAGTCTTAGTGATCGACTATTCTTCAACCATGAATGGACAGAAATTAGAAAACACGATCGACGGGGTAGAAGAATTTTTAGAACAAATCGATCATGCATTAGTCGCGGATAAAGTTCACGTGGGTATCGTTGCTTATAACAGAGATGCTTATGTCCAGCCATTAACAAATAATACAGAAGAACTGATCGATTTTTTAGAAGATACAAGCAAAAGCCATTCTGGCACATTTATACAAAAAGGGCTGATTGCCGCTAAAGATCTACTGGATAACTCAACAACACCTAATGTACAGAAAAAAATTATTGTCCATATCGGTGACGGTAGTGCAAATCGAGCGTATTTCCCCGCTGAAAATGCGACTGAGTATACAAATGATGGACAGATCACTCCTTACAATGGATTTAAAGCTGCAACTTATTACCGTGATTTCGCTACTGATTCACCTTTGTATTATACAAGCAGTACTTCAACTGTTGAAGGTGATCCCGATAATGCCACTTTAACCTCAGCAAAAGAAATTGCTAATTTAACGTTAGGTACCGCTGTCGATTTGAAACTAAATAATTATGATCTTTACTCCATTGGTGTAGCACCTAGTGACCGTGGAGAATATGTCGATAAAAATATTGCCAGCAGTGAAGCCAAATATGTTCCCATAGATGAAGATCTAGCTGAGTTAGGTGATGCCTTAGGAACGGTTGCTACCAAAGTAGATCGAACCATCATGAACGGAACGATCCAGGACCCGATGGGTGAGCAAATCATTCTACAAAAGAGTGGACCTGAATTTTCCTCTGCTGATTATTCATTGAAGAGCTATAGAAAAGTTAGTACTGGCGTTTGGGTGGATGCACCAAATTTATTGGATAAGGTCGCTGTCAGTGAAAACGATGGTCAGCTGACGCTTTCAGGGCTCTATCTGGGTACAGATGAACGCTTGACGTTCACTTATCAAATCAGGATCGATACAGAATCCTCTGCCTTTATTCCAGAACATTGGTATTTAGCAAATGGGCGAACTACATTAGATCCGATCAGTACAAATAACTTATTGGACTTCCCTATCCCTTCTGTTAAAGCACCAGGAACAAAAGTGCTGATCGAAAAAAACTGGCTAGACAATAATGATTCTTTAGGGCTACGGCCAAATGCTATTTCATTTGTTTTAAAACGAACGACCGTAACAGGTAACTCCTGGCAGGAAAGTCAGCCTATTCTATTGAGCCCTTCTAAACAAGATGCTGATCAATGGCAAACTGAGCTTGACTCGATCATACCTAAAAATGAGACGAGCGCTGTCGCTTTAGCTGCATTCAATAATCGTGGTGAAGACTTCAACTATTCTGCAACTGAAGTTGCTGTCGATCCAAACTATACAGGAGCATCTGAAATAAAAGACGGTAAAATCGTCTTGACCAATACGCTAAACAACACTATGGATCTCACTTTTAAAAAGGTCGATGAGCAAGATCAGCCATTAAAAGGCGTCCGATTCAAACTTCTAGATAATCAAGGGCAACAAATAGGTGATATTCAAACATCTGATGAAAATGGTCAAGTGTCATTTACTCAACTAAGAGAAGGTAACTATCAATTAGTAGAAATCGAACCGTTAGCAGGATATCAGCCGATCGAGCCTATCCAGTTGACGATCGAGCCAAATTCACATGGTGAACTTATTGTGACAAGTCCTGAGAATTGGACCTATAGAGTGGTCAATAAAAAGATAACCGATACGACGACGAGTTCAAGTGAGAATAAACCAACAACTGAAAATAAACCAACATCAACTGGACAAATTCCTAAAGCCGGTGAACGCGTACAGTCTTGGCTGTTGATTATTGGAGTTATTCTTATCAGCATTACGGGCATCCTATATTATAAAAATAAACGTAGCCAACCATAATAATTAAAAGGCTTCTCACACCAATACGGACAGTATTTGGAATGAGAAGCCTTTTGATTACTTGTATGAGCGAACAACGGGCGGCGTATAATTCTCAATAAACTGCCCAATCTCCGCTAGATCATCTGAAAAGAAGATTTTTTCTCGATCTGCTTTTGTTAAAAAATCTTCCTCGACCATCTTATCAAAGAAAGCGGCCAGTAGATCATAATAGCCATTCACATTGAAAAAAATGCAGGGATTCTGATGTTCCCCAACTCTTCCCCATGAAACAACTTCAGATATTTCTTCTAATGTCCCTGGTCCTCCTGGCAATGCTAGATAGCAATCAGCTAAATCGATCATCTTTCGTTTTCTCTCATGCATGTCTTGCACAATATGCATTTCGCTAAGCTTTTGATGTGCCAACTCACGATCCAATAAAAATGTCGGCATCACACCCACGGCTTCTCCGCCAGCAGAAAGTACCTCATCTGCCAATATTCCCATCAAACCGACATTTCCGCCTCCGTACACAAGACCATACCCTTGCCGGCCCATCCATTGACCCAATTCTTTTGTTCGTTCTTCATAAATCGATTTGTTCCCTACACTGGCGCCACAATACACAGCCATCTTTTTCATAAAATCTTCACCTGCTCCAATTGACTTTTTATTTCATCTTTTTTACACGCATTCTATCTATGCTTCTTCGATTTTCGTTTGATAGGAAATATCATTGAATGTCCTCAAACGGTATTGATCTGTTTTTTCAATAATTGTAATGCTTGTGTTTGCTAACGGACCGCCTTCGCGCCAATTTGCTTTTGGCTTGCCAATCAATGAATTGATCAGTGTGATCAGCAAAACGCCATGAGCCACGATCAAAATCGTTCCATCAGGAAATTCTTCACTTAATTTTTCAATCGTCTCAGTTGATCGTGACACTAATGAATCGATCGTTTCACCGCCAAAGTTGGATGGATCATATAGATCAGGACGTTGACGTAAATATGACGTCTGCTCATCTGTATGATCGATCTCTGCTCCTTCACGTTTGCCAAATTTGATTTCTCTCAATTTATCATGATAGCGGAGGGTCAAACCATCCAAATACTTATTTTCCTTTAAGATATAATTTGCCGTATCCATCGCTCGTTTTTGTGTACTCACTGCTGCCAAATCAAAACGAACATCACTCAAATAACGTCCTGCTTGAATTGCCTGCTCGATGCCGATCGGTAATAATGGTGAATCGATTTCTCCACCTTGAAACCGTAAACTCAAATTAAGTTCTGTTTTTCCATGTCTGACAAAATAAAAGGTTGTCATTATTCTTCCCTCCATTTATTTTTCACTGCTCATTTATCATACTATAAAAAGTAGCTAGTGCGCTTATATTTATAAATGATTATTCTACTTAGTTGGTAAAATCGTTATAAATGTAGCACCTTCATATTCTTTAGATTTTACATTGATTTTCCCGCTATGCAATTGAACGATTCGAGCTGCGATGGTTAGACCTAAGCCATTTCCCATCGTATGATGGGAGGCATCACCTTGATAAAACTTATCAAATACATGCCTGCGCTCATAATCACTCATCCCCACTCCGTTATCCTTTACGATCACCTTGATATCACTGCCAAAAGCATAACAGCTAATAGAGATCACTCCATTTTGTTTGGAATACTTGATTGCATTTTTGATCAAGTTCAGCCAAAGTTGTGTCAGTAGTTCCTCATCAGCAACAATAGACATATGAGTCAATTCTAAAGACCAGTCGATATTTTTTTCTTCCCAAAGCTCTTGCAAGAGTAATATACACATGCGCAGCTGCTCATCCAGATAAAACGCTGTTTTTTTCAGTGTCAACTGTTGCTGATTTTCTATTTTTGACAGCAATAAGATGTTCATCGATAGATTACTTAAACGTTCAGTTTCTTCTAAAATAACAGCGACACTTTCTTGTCTTTCTATCTCTGATAAATCAGGATTATTCAGCTGCTTAGCAAATCCGCGGATCGAAACCATTGGTGTCTTGAACTCATGAGAAAAATTAGTGATGAAATCATTATGAACCGTATCAACATTTTTCAATTCTGAAGCCATCGAATTAAAACTATCGATCAAAGCACTCAACTCATTATTTACCGTTGTATTTTCCACATAGATATCAAAATTTCCCTTAGCAATTTCCTCTGTCCCTTTTACTAAATCATTGATCGGCTTTAAAATGCGTTTACTAACGATCATCGAAATAATCGTCCCGATAATGACACAGGAAAACAAAGTGATCCCTAAACGCAGCATTGGATAGCCCGAAAACGACTTGATTATGCCGATTTTCATGAATAGTAAAAAAATCAACCCAGAGATCAAGCTTGTCGAAACCAAAATCAGAAAGATCGTCCAAACAAACTGAATATTTAGCGATTTACGTCTCCTCATGTTTCACCGCCTTATAGCCCAATCCTCGAATAGTCACAAGAGTAAAATCAGGATTATCGGCTGTTTTTTCCCGTAACCGCTTGATATGAACATCGATCGTTCTCTCATCAGCCATGCTATCGATTCCCCAAATATCGTCTAATAATTGTTGTCGTGTAAAAATTTTGTTTGGATAAGACAATAACTTATATAACAACTGAAATTCTTTTTTCGGTAATTCTTGATAATGCTGACCTGATCGGATCGATAAGCTATTTTTATCGATCGTCGTATTACCTAAATGAATTTTTGCTTCTACTTCGCCATTACTCCTTCTCAACAAAGCTTTGATCCGCAGCAAAAATTCCTCTTCATCGATCGGCTTTACCAAATAATCATCTGTGCCAGAAATAAACCCTTGACGACGATCGATCGGCAGCCCTTTAGCAGTGACCATCATGATAGGCAATTGCGTATCTATTGTTCTAATTTTTTCCGCCGTTTGATATCCATCGAGCTGAGGCATCATTATATCTAAAACTAATAAATCGATTGGCTGTTTCTTTAAAAGCGCTAATGCTTCAACCCCATTTTGAGCTTGAAGTGTCTGATAACCACTTTGGTTTAAGATCGTCACCAATAATTTACGAATATTCTTATCATCTTCTACAACTAAAATCGTAATCATACTTTAGCTTCCTTCATCTCTTTTGTCACTAACTATAGCATAGATTGGAAAGGTATTGGAAATTTTTCATTTGTTCATACTGAGTACATAATTCTTTGATAAACTGAATAAGAATAGGAAGGAGCAGATACGGTGTTACAAGTAAAAAATGTGAAAAAAAGCTATACGACCGGCGAATTTACCCAAGTCGCTTTAAATGGGGTAGACATCAATTTTAGAGAAAATGAATTTGTCGCGATCCTTGGACAAAGCGGATCAGGAAAAACCACGCTATTGAATATCATTGGCGGGTTGGATCAATACGACAGCGGTGATTTGATCATCAATGGCAAGTCTACTAAAAATTTTAAAGACGGAGATTGGGATGCCTACCGTAATAATAGCGTTGGCTTTGTTTTTCAAAGTTATAATCTAATCACTCATCTAAGTATTTTAGATAATGTCGAGATGGGGATGACTCTTAGCGGTGTGTCAGCAGATGAGAAAAAGAAACGTGCTGTAGAAGTGTTAGAACGTGTTGGATTGAAAGACCACCTGCATAAAAAGCCCAATCAATTATCCGGCGGTCAAATGCAGCGTGTGGCGATCGCTCGTGCGTTAGCCAACGATCCGGATATCATCTTAGCAGATGAGCCTACAGGAGCCTTAGATACAACGACCAGCGAACAGATCATGGATTTGATCAAAGAGATCGCAGATGACAAATTGGTGATCATGGTTACCCATAATCCTGAGTTAGCTGAACAATATGCAGATAGGATCGTCAATTTCAGAGATGGGCATGTACTGCATGACTCAAATCCTTATTTGGAAGCAGAAGACAGTAGTCATTATGAATTGAAAAAAACAAGCATGAGCTTTTTGACTGCCTTAAAGCTTTCAGGAAAAAATATCGCTACTAAAAAATGGCGAACAGGACTGACCGCTTTTGCAGCAAGTATCGGAATCATTGGTATTGCCTTGATCTTAAGCCTGTCCAACGGTTTTCAAAAGCAAATCGATGCTTTTCAAAGTGATGCTTTAGCTGAATTTCCAATCATTGTTTCTCAGCAAGCCGTCAATATGGATGAAGAATCTTTAAGCGAGATGCGGGCAGAAGGTCCTCTGACTAAAAAAGATTTTGTCAAATCAAATGAAGTTTATCTGTATAATCCAGAAGAGAATAGTGTGACACATAAAAATAATATCAATCAAGAATACTTGGATTATTTGAATAAAATCGATGCTGATTCAGTCCGTAGTATCGGCTATACTCGGGTCGTAGGGATGAACTTGCTTCGAAAAGTCGATGATACTGTCTCACCTGTTTCTTTTTCAACTAGCTCATCAGGAACTAGCGGAAGTCAAAGTAGCAGCAGTACTGGTGCAGGAATGACCAGTATGAATGGAGTTGGGCTTTCATCTTATCCAGCACCCTTCAAAAAAGGAGAAGAATCCTATCTTGAAAAAAACTATGATGTTTTAGCAGGTGCTTATCCTAAATCAGATACTGAAATGGTTCTTGTTGTCGATAATAAAAACCGAATCGATGAAAACTCAATGAAAAATCTTGGGTTTGATATAGAAAATATCGACTCGATCAATTTCGATGATATTGTAGGAACTGAACTAAAACTGATCGATAATGATCAATACTATGAAAAAACCAACTTAGGGAATTTCGTCCCTAAAAATAATTATGCAGAAATGTATGATAACGCTGGAATGACACTGAAAATTTCAGCAGTCGTCCGTCAAAAAGAAGATGTACAAGTAGCAATGTTAGGTCAAGGAATCGCCTACAGTGACACACTTGTTGAACAGATCATCAATAGAGAAAAAGATTCTGACATCGTCAAAGCACAAAAAGAGACAGATATGAATGTCATGACGATGGAAAAATTTGATGCAGATGGCAAGCAAAACTTCATTGCCTATCTTGGCGGAGATGCTTCACCAATGATGGTTTATATTTATCCAAAAGACTTTGATACAAAAGACCAAATAGTTGATTACTTGGATAAATACAATGATGGCAAAGACAATAAAGATAAAGTTGTTTATACCGACTTAGCCAGCACGGTAACTGAAATGACCGGCGGGATCATGAATGGAATCACTCTTGTCTTAGTTGCTTTTGCTTCTATCTCACTGATCGTTTCGTTGATCATGGTAGGGATCATCACTTACATTTCGGTTCTAGAACGTACAAAAGAAATTGGGGTATTAAGAGCTTTAGGCGCTAGAAAGAAAGACATCACTCGTGTCTTCAACGCTGAAACCTTGATCATCGGTGCATGCTCTGGTTTATTAGGTATCATCATTGCTTATGCGTTGACATTCCCTGTGAATCAAGTTATTGAAAATATGACCAGCCTAACTAATGTGGCACAATTAAATCCGATCCATGCCTTATTATTAGTCGCAATCAGTATCATCTTGACCTTGATCGGCGGAGCTATCCCTGCTAGAATGGCAGCGAAAAAAGATCCTGTAGAAGCATTAAGATCAGAATAAAAGAGAACGAGGTCGGGACAGGAGCATTCAGCTTATTTCCGCAGGAATTACTTCTGTTCTCTCCGTTTATTCGTTTTTAAAGAGACTTGGTTGTAATTCGTAGAATTATGGCCTAGCCTCTTTTTATTTTTTATGTATGATATGCTACTATGGTAAAAAAGAACGGAGGTTGAAAATGGAACTTAAAGAGTATCAACAATGGATCAGTGATTTTTACAAGCAACGCGGCTGGTATGATCTTGAGCCATTTATTCGCGTCGGCTTTTTAGCAGAGGAAACAGGAGAAGTTGCTCGCGCTGTCCGCGCATTAGAGATCGGACGGGATCGTCCTGACGAACCAGATAAAGCAACGGAAGAATGTATTCAAGAATTGACTGAAGAATTAGGGGATGTGCTTGATAACATTTTTATTTTAGCGGATAAATATGATATTCGCTTAGAAAACATTTTAACGTCACACAGAAAAAAATTAGAGGCTCGTTTCAATACTATCAATCAATGAAAGAAGGTCGCTTATGTCAGAAGAAATCATTGTTCGCCCAGTTGAAGAAGCTGACTTTCCTCTGCTGCTTGAAATAGAAAATAGAATTTGGACAAATGAAAATTCGCCCGTACTTCACTATTATGCATCTGTAGAAGAATACAAAGAAAAGGTCTCTGATCGTAGGATTTTTGTTGCAGCTGATGCTCAGAAGGTTCATGGCTTCATTGATGTTCATCATCCTACGCCATTACTTGCACATAAAAAACAGTGGATGCTGGGAATCGGCGTTCATCCTCAAAGTCAATCTTTAGGCATCGGCAAAAAATTATTAGATCATGTAAAAAAAGCTGGAAAAAAAGAGCACATCCATAAACTTTCGCTGCGCGTCATGGGTGCCAATTCTAGAGCGATCCAATTTTATCGAAAAAACGGGTTTATTCAGGAAGGTCTATTCAAAGATGAATTTTTCATTGATGGTCAATTTTGTGATGACTATCAATTTGCCTTTTTTATCGACTAATCTCATTATTCCCTAATTTTAAAACCGCTATCTTAGCGGTTTTCTTTATATTCGCTTGCTGTACTTCAGGTATTCTGTTATTTTTATTAAGGACAAAATATTAGGAGTGTGAAAGTGTGACAAAGAAATTATCGTGGCGTGAATACCTTTATGTAGGGTCTATGCTATTTGGGTTGTTTTTCGGAGCAGGAAATCTGATTTTCCCTGTTCATATGGGGCAAGAAGCAGGGGCAAATATTTTTCTTGCCAATCTTGGCTTTTTGATCACGGGTATCGGTTTGCCTTTTCTAGGTGTCATTGCAATAGGTATTTCTAAAAGCAATGGTGTTTTTGATTTGGCCACTCGAGTAAATAGACGATATGCCGTTGGATTTACTGTACTGCTCTATCTGACGATCGGACCCTTTTTTGCTTTACCTCGTTTAGCAACAACTTCATTTGAAATTGGACTGGCTCCTTTTGTTTCTACCAACCAACAAAAAATATTTTTAGCGATTTTTTCAGCGATTTTCTTTTTGATTGCTTGGGCTTTCTCGCGTAAACCATCAAAACTATTAGATTATGTAGGCAAATTTTTAAATCCCTTATTTCTATTTTTATTAGCTATTTTACTTTTATTTGCCTTTTTGAATCCTTTAGGTAGTATTTCATCTGCTGAAATCGGCAGTGCCTATACAGAAAATCCTTTTTTTAAAGGCTTCACTGAGGGCTACAATACACTGGATGCACTCGCTTCTTTAGCCTTTGGGATCATTATTGTTTCAACGATCAAAGGAATGGGTGTTGAAAAGCCGAATGACATAGCAAAAGACACGATCAAATCTGGTGCGGTCAGTATTATTTTGATGGGAATTATCTATACCCTATTATCTTACATGGGAACGATGAGCTTAGGTGGATTTCCACTTAGTGAAAATGGCGGCATCGCATTAGCTCAAATCGCCAACCATTATTTGGGGAATTTAGGGAGTATTCTACTTGCCTTTATCGTTATACTAGCTTGCTTAAAGACAGCGATCGGTCTGATCACTGCTTTCTCTGAAACGTTTGCTGAGCTTTTTCCGAAAAGATCGTATGCATTCTATATTGCAGCTGCTAGTATTTTACCTTGCTTATTCGCAAATGTCGGCTTAACAAATATCATTCAGTTTTCAATTCCTGTCCTGATGTTTATCTATCCTTTAGCTATGACCTTGATGCTTTTGGTTATTCTCAGCCCTTTGTTCCGTCATCGCCAAGAGGTGTATCAGACAACGACTTACGTTACTTTGTTGGCTGCTTTATTAGATGCTTTAAATAGTGCTCCTGATTCCTTTAAAAATCTTGGTTTCGTGACTGCGATTTTAGATGCAGCAAATGCTTATCTTCCATTATTTACGATCGGAATGGGCTGGGTAGTTCCCGCAATCCTTGGGTTTATTATCGGTATTTTCTGGACGATGATCAAGAAAACACCGTTAGCTGAATAAAAACATAAGTCTAAAGTATAGCTCTTTGAGTTATATTTTAGACTTTTTCATTTTGGATAAAAATAGGACAAAACCATACTTGTACTCTCATTCCTTATTTAAAGAGCGACAATATCTACTTGGATCAGTTAAAACTATTTTTAAGATTGGTAAAATACTGAAATCGCTCTACAACAAAAGAACCCTCTTTCCATTTTTTGATAACTTATCTTTTTGACTTCTTAATGCTTTATTTTCCAGAAATATCGTTCATTTGTTTTTATCTTTTGTTCATATTTCCGCGAAAGTTCAGCTTTTTGTTAAGGATGCATCACTAAGTGTTTCAGCTCCATCGTCTTAGCTGACAAGTCTACCCTAAATACAGTAGAATAAGGGCAAGGAAGTGATAAACATGCTTTATGAAGAATTGATGATGGATTCAGGTGTATTGACAAAGTTTGAGCTTTTCAAACGAATCACACAAATCAATCAGCCTGATATCTCAATTACTCAATTATCGGAAGAAAAATCATTGAATTATCAACAAACTTTTATCATCTTAAATGAAATCAATAATGATTTATTGAAAATAACGAAAACACACCCTTCTATTTTAAAAAAAGCTGGTAAAATCGATAGTACAAAATTGCTCGTCACGATTGACGAATATCGCTACTTTTTATTAAAAAAGTCCGTACCATTTCAATTCATCCTGTATTTTTTAAATCATGAAGAACCTAGTATAGATGACTTTTGTCAACGTTATTTCGTCAGCCGTTCTACCGTTTCCAGAAAGATGCTGCCGTTAAAGAAGCATGTAAAACAATTCAACTTACGCTTTGGTTATACTGAAGCAAATTTGATTGGCGATGAACGTGCTGTTCGAGTGGCTCTTTTTAATGCGCTTTGGTTAGGAACGAGAGGTACTGCCTGGCCTTTTGAGAGTGTGGCTTTTGAGGACGCTGAGCGTTTAGCTGGCGCTTATGCTGAATACTTTCCTTTGTCTAGAACATATCTCGGTGCCAAAGAACTGACTTATTTTGCCGCAATTTTTCTGTGCCGGACACGGAAAAAGTTTTTTGTTCCTTATGATAGTCGCTATGACTTTTTGATGATGGACAATCCTTATTATGATTTTGAGCGTTTAAATAAAGAACTTGGTGCAGAGCAAACTCTTTCATTTGAACAAAGTAAAGGGGAGAGCAGTTTCATTTTCTTTCTGGCCCACTATGCTCCTTTTTATACGCTGGATGATGATCCTTCATTATTTCAAACACTCCATGATTTTTCAACTCGACCGAATCTCGTGTACGATATCGTCTCTGAATTTCTAGACTACGCGAAACGCAATATCTTTAAAAATGAACCTGAAGCACTGGATAATTCCATCATCATTGGTAATTTATTGAATGTGATGTTTGCCTTTTATGCCCTACGTCAACCTTTCCCTAATCTGGAGAAACTTGTTGAAGCTCCTAAAACACGCAGTAAAGCGGATCAATTCCTGGAAACAAAAATTCACTTATTTTTTGAAGAAAAGTCTCAGGAAAAAGGGAGTAAATTTATTTACACGATCAAAAAACCGCTTGTTAATGCCTTTAAAAACATTTTACTGCCGATCTATGATAAACCAAAACACGCTGAACATTTAAAAGTGGGTGTGGCATTTGAGCATAATTTTCTTTTGGTCAGTAGGATCTATCAGTTCTTGAATGATCTAGGTTTTGTTGATGCAGCTCCTTATAAAGAAGCATTGAACGACGAGTATGACCTCGTTATCAGTTCTTCTCTATTACCTAGAAAAAAGACACCTGATTTACCTCTTTATTTCTGGGATCTTTCATATAAAGAAGAAGAGTTAGCTGATTTGTATCGTGTTTTACAGCAGTTGTTTGAGCAAAAAAATATTGTAGAAGATTGATCTTTCTTTTATTCTGAAGAAAAGAGCCTGACTTTTGACCATCCTTTATAACAATAAAAGTCCCGAACAAAACTAGAAAACTGTTTTGTTCGGGACTTTTATTATTCATATTTTACTTCCATTAAATATAAGCCCTCCGGATTTGCTGTTGGTCCAGCAAAATTTCGATCCTTTGCAGCCAATATTTGTGGAATCGTTGTTTCATCAATGCGTCCTGATCCCATCTTAAGCAATGTACCAACTAAAATACGAATCATTTTATATAAGAAACCATCTCCGCGAAATGTAAAAATCAATTCATTTTCTGCTTCATTTACTTCAAGATTCGCCTCATAAATCGTTCGAACTTTATCTTCGATTTCCGTACCTGAGGCACAAAATGAGGTAAAATCATGAGTCCCTAATAAATCAGGTAACGCTCGACGTATTTTATTTACATCGACCGGATACATAAAATGAGTTGCATAAAATCGCTTAAACGGACTTCTTGGTTTGCCAATATCTACACGGAAGCAATAGGTTTTTTCTACGACATGATAACGTGCATGAAAATCCTCCGGCACGATTTCTACGCTTTTCACCGCAATATCTTTCGGTGTTTGTGTATCCAATGCATAACGCATTTTTTCTAAATCACGTGTTTGGTCATAATCAAAATGAATGACTTGACCTTCGGCATGGACTCCAGCGTCTGTCCGACCTGAACCAAAAATCGTGATCGTTTTGCCATTGTTTATTCTTCTCAATGTGTTTTCAAATTCCCCTTGGACGGTTCGTTTATCCGGTTGAATCTGAAATCCATTAAAATTTGTTCCATCATAAGCAATCACTGCTTTGTAACGCGGCATTTCTTTTCCACCTTTACTTCTAACTTCTGATAAAAATCAAGACTGCTGTTAAGACCCCAAAAGCCAGCATTACAATGGTATCACTCAAATGCCAATGTAAAATCCGATATTTTGTCCGTCCTTCTCCACCTTGATAACCTCTTGCTTCCATTGCCGTAGCTAGATCTTCTGCTCGATTGAAGCTGCTGACAAATAATGGAATCAATAAAGGTACGATTGCCTTCATCTTTTGAATCAAGCTTCCTTCACCGAAATCAACTCCTCTGGCACGTTGGGCGTTCATGATTTTTTCTGTTTCATCCATCAATGTCGGTACAAATCGCAAAGCAATCGACAACATCAATGATACTTCATGAACAGGAAAACGAACTACTTTTAACGGACGCAGTAGATATTCGATCGCATCTGATAAATCAAGCGGCGGTGTCGTCAATGTCAATAAGGTCGACATGAAAATGATCAGCACAAAGCGGCAAAAAATGAATAAGCCATTGATCACACCAAACTCAGTGACGGTGAAAATTCCCCATTTGAAGTAAACTTCTCCTCCTTGGGTAAACAACATCTGCAATGCTACAGTAAAGAGAATCAGCCAAATCAGTGGTTTGATACCACGGATAAAGAAGCGAATATTGACTTTCGATAAAAAGATCGCAAACAGCGTAAATACAGCTAATACTGTGTACGTCTGCCAATTATTCGCCAAGAAGATGATCCCAATAAAATAAAAGCTGGCAATCAGTTTCGCCCTTGGGTCCATTGTGTGTATAAATGAATCCCCCGGAATGTAGCGTCCAAAAATCAATTTATTCATCACAGGTCAACACCTGCCTTCAACTCTTTTAACAAATCATCTGCTAATGCCTCTGCTGTTAAAGGTAACGTGTCAAATGACATTCCTTTAGCTATCAGCTTTTCTGCGAAACTAGCAGCTGTAGGTACACCTAATTGTTTTTCCTTCAGCCAGTCGATATCTTCAAATACACTTTGCGGAGTCCCATCTTTAACGATTTTTCCCTTTTCAAGAACGAGCACGTGGTCCGCATAATTAGCTACATCATCCATTAAATGAGTGACTAAAACGATCGTCATCCCACGTTCTTCATGTAGCTTTTGGAACATTCCCATCATTTCTTTACGCCCTTGAGGATCTAAACCAGCTGTGGGCTCATCTAGAACCAAAACTTCAGGCTCCATCGCTAAAACCCCGGCAATTGCGACACGTCGCATTTGACCGCCAGAAAGCTCAAATGGTGAACGCTCTAAATAGCTTTCATCCAGACCAACAAGCGTCAACATTTCTTTTGCTAATCGTTTTCCTTCTTCGTCACTCACACCAAAATTTTTAGGGCCAAAAGCGATATCCCTTTCAACAGTTTCTTCAAACAATTGTGCTTCTGGAAATTGAAAAACAATGCCGACTTTTTTACGGATAGGTTTTAAATTTTTATTATTCGTTTCAGGTAATATCGTCCGATCACCGATCATCACTTTACCTTTTGTCGGCTTAACAAGTGCATTTAAATGCTGAAGCAACGTCGATTTTCCACTACCTGTATGCCCAACGATCGCTGTGTATGAGCCTTCTTTTATCGTAAGATTCAAATCAAATAAAGCACGTTGTTCAAATGGTGTATTTGGCTGGTACGTAAAATCTACTTGTTCAAAACGGATGTCCATAGCCAGTCCACCATCCTTTCTTCAGTCAAATATTCATCAGGTACAGCAACGCCGCGATCTTTTAAAGCAATTTTCAATTTTTCCGGAAATGGTAAGTCAAGACCCATTTGGACTAACTCCGTTCCTGCAGAAAAAATATCAGCAGGAGTTCCTTCTTTGACTAGCTTCCCTTGCTTCATGACCAAGATTCTATTCGCATTAGCGGCTTCATCAATATCATGAGTAATCGAAATAACGGTTAGATTGCTTGCTTCTTTGATTTTTTTGATCGTCGAGATCACTTCTTCCCGACCTTCCGGATCAAGCATACTAGTTGCCTCATCCAAGATAATAATATCTGGACGCAAAGCAACAACGCCCGCAATTGCTACACGTTGTTTTTGACCGCCAGATAAACGAGCTGGTTCACGAGTGGCAAAGGAATCCATCCGCACCTTCTCAAGAGCATCTTTCACTCTGATCACCATTTCATCACGTGGAATCCCTTGATTTTCCAAACCAAAGGCTACATCATCTTCTACTGTCGAGCCAACAAACTGGTTGTCAGGGTTTTGGAAAACCATCCCCACCATTCGTCTGATTTCCCATACATTGTCCTCGTTCAATTCTTTACCACCAACTGAAATACTGCCCGCTTCCGGCAATAACAGTCCATTGATCGTTTTGGCCAACGTAGATTTTCCTGAACCATTATGCCCAATAATTGCTATCCACTCACCTTGTTGGATGGAAAAAGATACATCATTCAAAGCGGGAGAAGCCTCTTCTGGTTGATAGCTAAATTCAATATTTTTTAATTCAATTATCGGTTGCATCGCGTACTCCCTCAATTATTTAGTCTTACTAACACTAACAAAAAATCAGTGCTTTTTCAATCAAATCTTCTTTTATTTACGCTATTTTCTATTATAACAAAAGAAGCTGCAATATGGGAATTCTAATCTGTCAAGACAGGAATATTTATGTATTTTTTTGTCTAATAAGCAAAAAAGATTGAAACATCTAGCAAAATGGTTTCAATCTTTTTGATTCATTATATTCTCAAGAATTCTGCTGCAAATATTCAAATGCATATTGCGCATAAAGCTCAGCACCGATCGCCATTGCATCCTCATCTACATTGAAACGCCCATGATGATGTGCCCATTGCGTATCCTTTTCGGGATTTCCACAGCCTACCAGAGCAAAACAACCGGGTGTATGCTCCGTGAAATAACTAAAGTCTTCACCACCAGTAGTTGGCGGCTCTTGGATCAGTGCTTGCTCGCCAAAATTTTCTTTGATCACGGATTGAGCAAAGAGAGCGTCTTTTTCATCATTGATCACCGGTAGTGTGCCATGATCATAAACAAGGTCGGCAGTACCGCCATACATCGCTGCTGTCTGCTCTGCAAAGCGTCTTAACGCATTCTCTACACGATCACGAGTCTCAATGCTAAAACAGCGTACAGTCCCTTCTAAGCGTGCATTTTCAGCAATCACATTAAAGCGAGTTCCGACATCCATTTTTCCTACCGTCACAACAACAGGATCTAGCGGATTTGTCTCTCTTGAAACAACTGACTGCACATTCATCACAAAGGAAGAAGCAATCAACGCTGCATCTACACATGCATCCGGCATAGCACCATGACCACCCCGACCTTTAAAATCGACGGAAAAAATATCAGCCGAAGCAAACGACGAGCCCACCACACAAGAGGCTGTTCCTGAAAGCATCTGTGACCAGATATGGATACCGAATACATTATCTACATTATCAACAGCCCCTTGTTCAACCATTGCTTTCGCTCCCTGAGCATTTTCCTCTGATGGTTGAAAAATAAAGCGAACAGTCCCCTTTATCTCTGACTGCCCCTCTTTCAATGCTTTTGCTGCTGTTAAGAGCATTGCAGTATGCGCATCATGTCCACAGGCATGCATTTTTCCATCTTCTAATGATTTATATGGCAATTCATCATTCAGCTCCTGAACTGGTAATGCATCCATATCAGCTCTTAAGGCAACCGTTTTACCAGCTTTCCCACCAACAAGCTCTGCAATGATCCCTGTTGGTTCGGTTTTACGATAAGGAATACCAAGTTGATCGAGTACTTCAGCAACCTTATCAGTCGTTCTAAATTCTTCAAATTGCAATTCTGGATGTTGATGGAGATCTCTTCTAAACTCAATCATTGTAGGTGTATATTTTTCAATCAACGCTTTTAACTCTTCCATACTATCATTCACTCCTATAAGCTTAATAAAATACTTGAAAAAATTCCTGCTAAAATCACAGAAACAATCGTCACTGTGATGAAACCTGCTACTAACATCGGCGGCATCATATGATGCGTCAACGCTTCTATTTCCTTTTCATCTTCTGTTAGCGACTGGATGACTTCGTTAGTAATGATATAGTCTGCCGGAAATCCGTAAAGTGCTGTTAAAGACACTGCAAAGGCCATTTCTTTACTAACACCTAATATCCTACCCACAATTGCAGAAAAAAGATACATACCCGCTACACCAATAATAATGATTCCTACCATCGGTAAAAGCAGTTCTTCCAACATTTCAGGTGTTGCCTTTTTTAAGCCATCAAAAATAAAGAGCATCAATCCTAAAATAGCAAAACCAAAGCTATTTGCTTGTTTCAAAGGCTGCTTTTCTAAAAAGCCTAAAGTAGAAGCGATAACACCAAAAAATAGACAGAGAACAAAAGGGCTGATCGAAACAAAGGAACTGCACCAAACAGATACATAGTATGCTGCCAAAGACACACAAGCCAAGCGAAAAATACGTGAAAAATCTGTATGATATTTTTTAGGGACTTTTTTGAATAATTTAGGAATCGTTTCATCCTCTATAATAGTGTCTTCTAAAGAACTTTTCTTTTGCTCATTTAGCGGCTGCCATTGTCCATTACGATATTTTTCGAGCATTCGCTTTCCTTCTTTCTTTAACATGATGGAGGTTAAAGGATAGCCAGCGAAGCCCTGCATCACATAAATCAGAATTGCTAATACTGATAATGAGGTCAATCCAGCGGTCTGCGCTGCCTCAGACATAATCAAAGAAGAAACTACTCCTCCTACTAATGGCGGAACTGCTACTAAAACTGTTTCTAAATCAAATATAAAAGAACCGACAGTCAATAACAAGACAACGATTCCCGTGATTCCTGATAAGGTGATCACGATCGTTTTCCATTGATTGCCCAGTTCCTTGATCGATAATAGTGTGCCCATATTCGTAATCAATAAATACATCAACAATGTTGCTACTACAGGTGGGATCCCAGCAATTTCAACGATATTTTTTGGAAAAAATGTCCAATACCCTACAACAAATAGCACAGCACACACGAAAACTGATGAAACCCAAGCTTTTGTTTTACTTGAAATGATATCACCAATATATAAAGTGCCCATTACTAATGTAAAAGCCGTCATTTGCGCCATATTATTCCCCCTTTTCATACTTTATTTTTCAGAAAATTCTGATTAAATAAAGTATACTAAAAATAACACTTATACGCAATAAGGTGACAAAAAATACTATTTAGTTTCATGAACACAAAAAAACCCCAAGAAAGTTCCTAGGGCAAAAAAATACACCTTATACTATGATGAGTGCTTCTCTGCTGAATATACATTCAGCAGAGAAAGCGTTGAGCTAGACTAGGAGTCGCCTCCAACATCATAACACTCTAAAAGAATCATCTATAAAGTGACGGTATAGTTTGATTATTTAACAAATTCAATAATTACCATTGGCGCTGCATCTCCGCGTCTTGGTTCTGTCTTCAAGATACGAGTGTAACCACCTTGACGTTCAGCATAACGAGGTGCTAAATCATTGAATAGTTTTTGTAAAGCTGATTCAACAACAATAGCTTCGTTTTCTTCACGTACGCTGGCAACTTCATTGCGTACAAATGTCGCTGCTTGACGACGAGCATGAAGATCTCCACGTTTGCCTAATGTAATCATTTTTTCTGTAGTTGAACGAATTTCTTTCGCACGAGCTTCAGTTGTAACGATACGTTCGTTGATAATTAAATCAGTAGTTAAGTCACGCAACATTGCCTTACGTTGGCTTGATGTGCGTCCTAATTTACGATAACCCACGTTGGTTTTCCTCCTTCGTAAAAAGTATTAATCGTCTTTACGTAAGCCTAAACCTAAATCATGCAATTTCAGTTTAACCTCTTCAAGAGATTTACGACCTAAATTACGTACTTTGATCATTTCTGGTTCAGATTTATTTGTAAGTTCTTGTACAGTGTTGATACCTGCACGTTTTAGACAGTTGTATGAACGAACAGACAAGTCTAGTTCTTCGATGGTCATTTCCAACATTTTTTCTTTTTGTGTTTCTTCTTTTTCAACCATGATTTCAGCATTTTTCGCTTCATCAGTAAGGTTTACAAAGATGTCTAAATGCTCAGTCATGATCTTAGCAGCTAAGCTAAGAGCTTCTTGAGGAATGATTGAACCATCAGTCCATATTTCCATTGTTAATTTGTCGAAGTCATCACGACGACCAACACGAGTGTTTTCTACTTGGTAGTTCACACGGCGAACTGGCGTATAGATGGAATCAACAGGGAGAACACCGATCGGCATATCTTCCTTTTTGTTTTCGTCTGCTTGAACATAGCCACGACCAGGTTTCACTGTTAAGCGAGCGTGGAAAGTAGCTCCTTCAGAGACACTACAGATAACTAAATCTTTATTCAAGATCTCAACATCGCTGTCAACGATAATATCGCCAGCAGTTACTGTAGCAGGTCCTGTAATATCGATCTCAAGGGTTTTTTCTTCTTCTGCATAAAGCTTCAAAGCTAGACCTTTGATATTCAAAATGATTTGCGTTACGTCTTCTCTAACACCTTTAATTGTAGAAAATTCATGCAGCACTCCATCGATTTGAATATTGGTAATAGCAGCTCCTGGTAAAGAAGATAATAAAATACGACGTAGAGAATTACCTAAAGTAGTCCCGTAACCTCTTTCCAGCGGTTCAACGACGAACTTGCCATAATCTCTATTTTCATCAATTTTTTCGATTCTTGGTTTTTCAAATTCAATCATTCTTATCTATACCCCTTTCAAAACGAAAAGTGTCTTGTTCAATGACGTTCTTGATTCAAACTCAGAATGAGTGGCACTCATTAAACACGACGGCGTTTTGGAGGGCGGCATCCATTATGAGGAACTGGAGTCACGTCACGAATTGCAGTCACTTCTAAACCTGTTGCTTGCAATGAACGAATCGCTGCTTCACGTCCAGAACCTGGTCCTTTAACTGTTACATCAACAGTTTTAAGTCCGTGTTCTTGTGCTGCTTTAGTTGCAGCTTCTGCGGCCATTTGAGCTGCAAACGGTGTTGATTTTTTGCTTCCTTTAAAACCTAATGATCCTGCTGATGACCATGCTAACGCATTTCCATGAGTATCAGTAATCATTACAATTGTATTATTGAATGTAGAGTGGATATGTGCAATCCCAGATTCTATATTCTTTTTCACACGGCGTTTACGACTAACTTTTTTTGCTGCCATGAAGATCTAACCTCCTTCACTTAGGAATTATTTTTTCTTGCCTGCTACAGTACGAGCTGGGCCTTTACGAGTACGTGCATTATTTTTCGTGTTTTGTCCACGAGTTGGTAATCCACGACGATGACGAATTCCACGGTAAGAACCGATTTCCATCAAACGTTTGATGTTCAAGTTCACTTCACGACGAAGATCCCCTTCAACTTTTAACTTATCAATTTCCGCACGGATCGCATCTGTTTGTTCGTTTGTTAAGTCACGAACGCGAATATCTTCAGATACGCCAACGTTTGCTAATACTTGTTTAGCTGTAGTGTTTCCAATACCATAAATATAAGTAAGAGAAATTACTACACGTTTATCACGAGGGATGTCTACTCCTGCAATACGAGCCATTCTACGTTACACCTCCTATTATCCTTGACGTTGTTTATGTTTTGGATTTGCTGGGCAAATGACCATAACACGTCCTTTACGGCGAATTACTTTACAATGTTCACACATTGGTTTTACTGATGGTCTTACTTTCATGATAATACCTCCCTGAATTTTACGGAGTACAATTATTTAAAGCGATAAGTGATTCGACCACGAGTTAAATCATAAGGAGATAACTCTACAGTCACTTTATCTCCAGGTAAAATTCGAATATAGTGCATACGGATTTTACCGGAAACAGTAGCAAGAACTTGGTGTCCATTTTCTAGTTCAACTTTAAACATTGCATTCGGCAAAGTTTCGACGACTGTACCTTCGACTTCAATCATATCTTCTTTAGCCACGCACAGTACCTCCTTGTACTTGTTTCGCATTTTCACACGATAAAATGGCGGAAACTTCAGCTCCCACCTAGAATTTTCAATTAAACTTCCACAAAAAGGTAGAAGTCGGACTGATACATTCTATCATAATTTATTCTATTTGGCAAGAGAATCTGAATCATACACAAATGGTAAGCTTGTGGCAATTCAAGTACTATCTTTTTTCAATGATTTCTTTCACTTCAGAAAAAACAGTATCGATCTCGCGATTCCCATCTATTGTGTGCAGTACGTTTTTAGCTTTATAAAAATCTAAAATCGGTGCACTGCTTTTGATGTTGACAGCCAGACGGTTTTTGACCGTTTCAGGCTTATCATCTTCTCTTTGATAAAAATCATGTCCGCCGCAACGATCACATGTCCCTTCCACTGCTGGAGGATTGAAAATTTTATGATAAGTTGCTCCGCATGTACGGCAGATAAAACGGCCGGCCAAGCGATCAACCAACACATCTTCTTCTACATGGATGTCGATGACTGCATCGATTTTTTTATTTAATTCTTGTAACATTTTATCTAATGCTTCTGCCTGATCCAGCGTCCGTGGAAAACCATCTAATAAAAAGCCTTTATCAGTATCTGGTTCAGCCAAACGTTCTTTGACGATACCGTTTGTAACATCGTCTGGAACCAAAGCACCTTTATCGATATAAGATTTCGCTTCTAAGCCAAGAGCAGTTTCGTTTTTCATTGCGGCACGGAACATATCTCCAGTAGAAATATGCGGAATACCGTAAGTATCGACGATTTTCTCTGCTTGAGTTCCTTTGCCTGCTCCAGGCAATCCCATTAAAATGAGGTTCATTTCTTTTCCTCCTAATTTTAAAGGCTGGCTTATGAAGCTAGCCTATGGTGAGAATCAAGGTCGAGACGGAAGTGCTTCATTTCAAGAAACAACGTTACTTCCAAGAAAGCTACTTCTGTCACGCCACTTAAGGTAGAGAGAAAAACTTGCGTCTTGTCTCAGTACATGATTCTTACTTATTGATAAAGCCAACATATTGACGTTTCAACATTAAACCTTCTAATTGTTTCGCTGTCTCTAATGCAACACCTATCACAATCAGTAAGCTAGTTCCCCCAAGACCGATAGATTGCGGTAATTGCCAGACCATTTGAGCAATGATCGGTAATAGTGCAACTAATCCTAGGAAAATAGAACCGACAACACTTAGTCTCATTAACATTCCAGAGATATATTCTTCTGTCCCTTTACCTGGTCGTACGCTTGGAATATAACTTCCTTGCTTTTGTAAGTTCTCCGCTAATTTCTCAGGGTTTACTTGAACAAAGGCATAGAAGAAAGTGAAAGCAACGATCAGTACAGTATAAATAATCGCACCTGGAACGGTATTGTAACTAAAAATTTGTGTCATAATATCATACCAGCCTTCGCCGGAATAATTTTTAGAAAACGCCTGTAAAACAGCGTTTGGTGTCGCAATCAATGAACTTGCAAAGATAACTGGAATAACACCGGCAGCATTTACTTTTAACGGTAAATAACTACTTGTTGGTGCACCAGAGACACGTTTTGTATATTGGATCGGAATTTTGCGTTCTGCTTGTTGGAAGAAGGTTACTAATGTAACCACGATTAAAATCGCAATAATTAAAATCACAATAAAAATCACAGACTGCCAAATTCTAGAAGACTCGATATTGATAAAGTAATCTTCAATGATTTCTTTGATCCCTGCTGGGACTCTTGAAATGATCCCTGCAAAAATGATCATCGAAACGCCATTGCCGATTCCTTTTTCAGTAATTTGTTCTCCTAACCAAGTAACAAACATCGTACCACCAGTTAAAATCACAGCGATCGTTACAAAAGTTCCGATGCTAGGATTTTTTACGATCCCAACTGAACTTAATTGGTTGAAACCAGCAGTGATCCCCATTGACTGAGCGATCCCCAAGACGATCGTTAAATATCTTGTTGCTTGATTCAACTTCTTACGTCCAACTTCACCTTGTTTTGACCATTCTACAAATTTCGGTATGATATCCATTTGTAAGAGTTGAATAATGATAGATGCTGTAATGTACGGTGAAACCCCCATCGAAAAGATCGAGAAGTTTTGCATCGCACTACCGCTGACCATATTCAGCATGTTTAAAAATGGTAAATTGCTTAAGTCTTGCAATCCTTTTGCATTTACGCCAGGTACTGTAATATGAGCACCTAAACGAAATACAAAAAGAATGAATACAGTAAACAAAATTTTTGATCTAATGTCTTTGACTTTAAAAGCATCTTTTAACAGTTTAAACATTAGATCACCTCGATTGATCCACCAGCTGCAACAATTGCTTCCTCTGCTGCTTTAGAGAATTTAGCTGCTTTCACAGTTAATTTTTTAGTTAATTCACCGTTAGCAAGAACTTTGATCCCAGCTTTTTCGTTTTTAACGATTCCAGCTTCGATCAGTCCTGCAGGTGTAACTTCAGTTCCATCTTCGAAACGATTTAAGACATCTAAGTTGATGACTGCGTAATCTTTACGGTTGATGTTCGTGAAGCCGCGTTTTGGTAAACGACGGAATAATGGAGTTTGACCCCCTTCAAATCCTAAACGTACACCGCCGCCTGAACGAGCTTTTTGCCCTTTTTGTCCGCGACCGGCTGTTTTACCATTACCAGATGAAGTACCACGTCCAACACGGTTACGTACTTGGCGTGAACCTTCAGCAGGTTTCAATTCATGAAGTTTCATTGGTTTGGCACCTCCTTAAACAATGTACTATTGTAAATTAAACTTCTTCAACGTCCACTAAGTGTGAAACAGTGTTGATCATACCTTTGATTGCTTCATTCGCAGGTTTCACAACAGAGCTGTTTACTTTTCCTAAACCTAATGCTTTAACTGTATCTTTTTGGTTTTGAGGACGTCCGATCACGCTGCGTTTTAATGTAACTTTTAATTCAGCCATTCTTATGTCCTCCTTATCCTAAAATTTCTTCTACAGATTTACCGCGAAGTGCTGCCACTTCTTCGGCACGTTTTAATTGTTTCAACCCTTCAACTGTTGCGCGAACAACGTTGATCGGTGTGTTTGAACCTAATGATTTTGATGTAATATCTGCTACACCAGCTAATTCCAATACGGCACGAACTGGTCCACCAGCGGCTACCCCAGAACCTTCTACTGCAGGTTTCATAAGGATACGGCCACCACCAAATACCCCAATCACTTCGTGAGGGATAGTCGAACCAACCATAGGCACTTCAACTAAGTTTTTCTTCGCGTCTTCAATTGCTTTACGGATCGCTTCTGGTACTTCTTGTGCTTTACCAGTACCAAAACCAACGTGTCCGTTTTTATCTCCCACAACAACTAAAGCAGCAAAACGTAGACGACGTCCACCTTTAACAACTTTTGTTACACGGTTGATCGCAACTACGCGGTCTTCTAATTCCAAGTGTTTTGGATCAATATAAACCATGAATGGTGTTCCTCCTTCTCCTAAAATTCTAGTCCATTTTCACGTGCTGCTTCAGCTAAAGCTTGCACACGGCCATGGTAAAGGTATCCACCACGGTCAAAGACTACTACTTTGATGCCTTTTGCAGCGGCACGTTCAGCAATTAATTTACCAACAGCTGCAGCTGTTTCTGTTTTGTTTCCACCTGAAATTTCTTTATCTAAGGCAGAGGCACTTGCTAGCGTTACACCCGCTACGTCATCAATGATTTGCGCGTAGATGTTTTTGTTAGAACGAAAAACGTTCAAGCGTGGGCA
Source organism: Enterococcus sp. S22(2020) (assembly GCF_020295385.1). NCBI lineage: Bacteria > Bacillati > Bacillota > Bacilli > Lactobacillales > Enterococcaceae > Enterococcus > Enterococcus sp. S22(2020). The sequence continues at coordinate 268,189 of NZ_JACFUD010000005.1, read as the reverse complement.
CTCAGCAGTACCAGAGATTTTGTTACGTACACGGCGATGTCTCTTTTGACGTGTTTTGTTTTTATCTGGTTTTGTAATCACAATTGTCACCTCTTTAATTTTATTGGACCACCATTTCAGGCAATCAACGAGTTGCGGAAAATAGAAGCTGTGACACAAGTAAAATCTCTTTTAATGAAGGCAAGCTTCATCAAAACAGCTTTTTCTTGTTGCTCGCTTCTAAGCGATTTTCCTACACATCTCTTATTATTTACCAGTTTTACCTTCCTTACGGCGTACGAATTCACCAACATAGCGGATTCCTTTGCCTTTATAAGGTTCTGGAGGACGAACGCCACGGATGTTCGCTGCTAATTCACCAACGTGTTCTTTGTTAGCGCCTTTAACAACTACTTGTGTGTTCGAAGGTACTTCTACAGTTACACCAGCTGGTGGTGTGATTTCTACTGGATGAGAGTACCCAACGTTAAGAACTAATTTAGTCCCTTGCATTTGAGCACGGTACCCAACCCCGATAAGTTCAAGTCCTTTTTCAAAACCTGTACTTACACCAACGACCATGTTATTGAAGTTGGCACGAGTTGTTCCGTGGATTGTTTTCATTTCTTTGCTATCGTTTGGACGAGTGAAAGTTACTACGTTTCCATCGATATTCATTGTGATATCGGCAGAAAATTCACGAGTCAATTCACCTTTAGGTCCTTTTACAGTAATGTTGTTTCCTTCTTGTTTGACTTCTACGCCAGCAGGAAGTTCAACGATTTTATTACCAATACGGCTCACTTAGAGACACCTCCTTGTGTGTTTTTTTAAATTACCATACGTAGGCGATTACTTCGCCGCCGATGTTTTTAGCTCTCGCTTCTTTATCAGTGATAACACCTTCAGAAGTTGAGATGATCGCGATTCCTAGACCGTTTAATACTTTAGGCACTTCGTCAGATTTGACATAAGCACGTAAACCTGGTTTAGAAATACGTTTTAAGTTAGTGATAACACGCTCTTCGTTTTTACCATATTTAAGGAAAACACGGATCACGCCTTGTTTGTCATCTTCGATATATTCTACATCGCGTACGAAACCTTCACGTTTCAGGATCTCAGCGATATCACGTTTGATTTTTGATGCAGGCACTTCTAAGCTTTCATGTTTAACCATGTTAGCGTTACGAATGCGAGTTAGAAAATCTGCAATTGGATCTGTCATGACCATTGAACTATTTACCTCCTTTATGCGAGTTTACTTGTTTACCAGCTAGCTTTCTTCACGCCGGGAATTTGACCTTTATAGGCAAGTTCGCGGAAGCAAATACGGCAAAGATGAAATTTACGATAAACTGAATGTGGACGTCCGCAACGTTCACAACGAGTATAAGCTTGTGTTGAATGTTTAGCCGGGCGTTTGTTTTTAGCAATCATTGATTTTTTAGCCACGTAGTTCGCCTCCTTATTTTATTTTTGGAATGGCATACCTAATTGTGCTAACAACTCACGAGATTCTTCATCTGTGTTTGCTGTTGTTACAATAACGATGTCCATGCCGCGTACTTTATCTACTAAATCATAATCAACTTCTGGGAAGATCAATTGTTCTTTAATACCTAAAGTGTAGTTACCACGTCCATCAAAGGCTTTTTTGCTTACACCGTGGAAGTCACGTACACGAGGTAGAGAAACAGATACTAATTTATCTAAAAATTCGTACATTCTTTCACCACGTAAAGTAACTTTCGCACCGATCGGCATACCTTCACGAAGACGGAAACCAGCGATTGATTTCTTAGCTTTTGTGATCAATGGTTTTTGACCTGTGATCAACGCTAATTCTTCAACAGCTTTATCTAAGTTTTTTGCGTTTGATACAGCATCGCCCACACCCATGTTGATAACGATTTTATCAACTTTTGGTGTTTGCATAACTGAACTATAATTAAATTTTTCCACTAATGCTGGAGTAATTTCTTTAATATATTTTTCTTTCAGGCGGTTCATTTAGTAAGCCCCTCCTTCCTTTTAATCTATTTATCTAAGACTTCACCGGTTTTTTTAGAAACACGGACTTTTTTACCATCGACTTCTTTATAACCTACACGACCAGCTACTCCTGTACCGTCAATTACCATCACGTTAGATACATGAATCGGCGCTTCGACTTCCAAGATGCCGCCTTGCGGTGCTGCTTGGTTAGGTTTTTGGTGTTTTTTCATGATGTTGACACCTTCAACGATGACTTTGTCTTTTTTAGGAAACGCTGCTAATACAACGCCTTCTTTATTTTTGTCTTTACCAGTGATAACTTTTACTTTATCGCCTTTTTTAACAAACATTATAGTTTCGCACCTCCTTTGATACGCGTCCTGATTATAATACTTCTGGTGCTAGAGAAACGATCTTCATGAAGTTGTTTTCACGTAATTCACGTGCAACAGGACCGAAGATACGAGTTCCACGCGGGCTCTTATCGTCACGGATAATCACCGCAGCATTTTCATCAAATTTAATGTAAGAACCGTCTGTACGACGAGCTCCTGATTTTGTACGAACGATAACGGCTTTTACTACTTCACCTTTTTTAACAACTCCACCTGGCGTTGCTTGTTTGACCGTAGCAACAATCACGTCACCAATATTAGCAGTTTTACGTCCAGAACCACCTAGTACTTTAATCGTTAAGATTTCACGAGCACCTGAGTTGTCTGCAACTTTTAATCGGCTTTCTTGTTGGATCACGATGTGTATCCCCCTTTCAGATTTTATGTTTCAATCTATATAGGAAAATCTCGTTTTATTAGATAATAACTGCTTCTTCGACTACCTCTAGTAAACGGAAACGTTTTGTAGCTGATAATGGACGAGTTTCCATGATTCTTACGATGTCTCCAACTTTTGCAGTGTTGTTTTCATCATGAGCTTTGTATTTTTTAGAATATTTCATGCGTTTACCGTAAATAGGGTGGTTTTTCTTCGTTTCTACGACAACAGTGATAGTTTTATCCATTTTGTCTGAAACAACACGACCTTGGTAAACTTTGCGTTGATTTCTTTCTTCAGTCATACGCGTTTGGCCTCCTTCCACTATTAGTTAGCTTGTTCACGCAATACTGTTTTGATGCGTGCAATCGATTGACGTACTTCTTTAATACGTGCAGTGTTTTCTAATTGACCTGTTGCTAGTTGGAATCTAAGATTAAACAATTCTTCTTTGAATTGCTTTTCTTTTTCAAGCATTTCGGCAGTGGTTAATTCTCTGATTTCTTTAACCTTCATTCGATTCACCACCCATTTCCTCACGTTTTACAATCTTAGTTTTGACCGGTAATTTGTGGGATGCAAGACGAAGTGCCTCACGAGCTACTTCTTCAGGTACGCCTGCGATTTCAAACATGATCTTACCACGTTTTACTGGAGAAACCCAGCCTTCAGGAGCCCCTTTACCTTTACCCATACGAACACCGATAGCTTTACTTGTGTATGATTTGTGAGGGAAAATTTTAATCCATACTTTCCCGCCACGTTTCATATAACGAGTCATAGCGATACGGGCAGCTTCGATTTGACGGTTAGTAATCCAGTGAGATTCAGTTGCTTGTAAACCCCATTCTCCAAATGCTACTTCTTTTCCGCCTTTGGCTTCACCGCGCATTTTACCTCTAAATTCACGACGGTGTTTTACACGTTTAGGTACTAACATGATTATTTCCCTCCTTTCTCAGTGTTTTTTTTCGTTGGAAGAATTTCTCCACGGTAAATCCACACTTTAACTCCTAATTTTCCGTAAGTTGTGTCTGCTTCTTCCCATGCGTAATCAATATCTGCACGCAAAGTATGAAGTGGAACTGTACCTTCAGAGTAACCTTCTGAACGAGCGATATCAGCACCGTTTAAACGACCTGATACTTGTGTTTTGATCCCTTGAGCGCCTGAACGCATTGTACGTTGGATCGCTTGTTTTTGTGCACGACGGAATGCTACACGGTTTTCTAATTGACGTGCAATTCCCTCGCCGACTAATTTTGCATCTAAATCTGGTTTTTTGATTTCAACGATGTTGATGTGAACTCGTTTACCAGTTAATTTGTTCAATTCTTTTCTTAGGTTTTCGACTTCAGATCCGCCTTTACCGATAACCATACCTGGCTTAGCTGTGTGGATTGAAATGTTTACGCGATTTGCAGCACGCTCGATCTCAATTGTAGACACAGCAGCATCAGCAAGTTTTGATGCGATAAATTTACGGATTCTTAAATCTTCGTGTAAGAATTCAGCATACTCTTTTTCAGCATACCATTTTGCATCCCAGTCGCGGATGATGCCTACACGCATTCCAATTGGATGTACTTTTTGACCCACTGATTGTCCCTCCTCTTAATTGGTGACACTTGCTTCTTTCAAACAAGTTTCTTTTTGAGGTTCGGTAGCCATTGCTGCAACACACAGTGACTGCTTCGCAGAACTGATGTGGCACAGTACAAGGTGACTGTAAGGAACGTTGCTCCTAAAAAGTCACTTCACTTTAGGCTCCTCCTCTTATCTAGTGATATCTGTTTTTTGAAACAGATTATTTTTCTGATACAACTACAGTGATATGACTTGTACGTTTGTTGATTGGTGATGCTGAACCTTTAGCACGTGGACGGAAACGTTTCATTGTTGGTCCTTCGTTAACGAAAGCTTCAGATACTACTAAGTTCTCAACATCTAAGTCAAAGTTGTTTTCAGCGTTAGCAACTGCTGACATTAAAACTTTTTCAATAACTCCAGCCGCTTTGTTCGGTGTGAACTTCAAAATTGAAATTGCGTCTGCAACGCTTTTCCCTCTAACAAGATCAATTACTAAACGTGATTTACGAGGAGAAACGCGAACTGTTTTAGCAGTCGCTTTAGCTGATGTGATTTGTTCTGCCATTTGGATATCCTCCCCTCAAATTAGCGTCTTGTTTTTTTATCATCGGCTCCGTGGCCACGATAAGTTCTAGTCGGTGCAAATTCACCTAATTTATGTCCTACCATATCTTCTTGAATGTATACTGGAACGTGTTTACGTCCATCATATACAGCAATTGTAAATCCAACAAATTGTGGAAAAATTGTAGAGCGGCGAGACCAAGTTTTGATTACTTTTTTCTTTTCAGCGCCTTGTTGAGCTTCGACTTTCTTCATTAGATGATCATCAGCGAAAGGCCCTTTTTTCAAACTACGACCCATGGTGAACCTCCTCTCAAAATGTACGACACATGGTCAAAAAAATTATTTAGTACGACGACGAACGATAAGTTTGTCTGATTTAGCTTTTTTGTTACGAGTTTTCAAGCCGATAGCTGGTTGACCCCAAGGTGATACTGGAGCTTTACGTCCGATCGGTTGTTTACCTTCACCACCACCGTGTGGGTGATCGTTCGGGTTCATTACGCTACCACGAACTGTTGGGCGTTTACGCATCCAACGAGAACGGCCGGCTTTACCAATGTTGATTAATTCGTGTTGTTCGTTACCTACAGAACCGACAGTTGCACGGCATGTAGCTAAGATCATACGAACTTCACCAGAGTTCAAACGGATCAATACGTATTTACCTTCTTTACCAAGTACTTGAGCACTTGTTCCAGCAGAACGGATCAATTGACCGCCTTTACCAGGTTTCATTTCAATGTTGTGGACAACAGTACCTACTGGAATGTTTTCCAATGGCAATGCGTTCCCTACTTTAATATCTGCTTCTGGACCTGAAACTAGGCGCATGCCTACTTCTAATCCTTTTGGTGCTAAGATGTATGCTTTTACTCCATCTTCGTAATGTACTAACGCGATGTTAGCAGAACGGTTTGGATCATACTCGATTGTTTTAACAACCGCTACGACGTTGTCTTTATTACGTTTGAAATCGATCAAACGGTATTGACGTTTGTGACCGCCACCTTGGTGACGAACCGTGATACGACCATTGTTGTTACGGCCGGCATGGTTTTTTAATGGCGCCAACAAAGATTTCTCTGGTGTTGAAGTCGTGATTTCAGCGAAATCAGACGTTGTCATATTACGACGGCCATTTGTGGTAGGTTTGTACTTTTTAATCGCCACGTCTTTTTCCCTCCCATTTAATAATTAAACATGGACTGCTTATTCAGCAGCATCGAAAATTTGAATTTCTTTTGAATCGTCTGTTAATGTCACAACTGCTTTGCGACGTTTTTTCGTATATCCTGCATATTTACCCATGCGTTTGAATTTAGGACGCACGTTGATGATGTTTACGTTTTTCACTTTAACACCGTCAAAAGCTGCTTCTACAGCTTGTTTTACTAATGTTTTGTTTGCGCGAGTGTCCACTTCGAAAGTGTATTTCTTTTCGTCCATAGCAAGCATGGATTTTTCAGTGATCACTGGGCGTTTGATTACGTCTAGTAAGTTCATTATGCAAGCACCTCCTCAATTTGAGTAAGAGCAGTTTGTGTTGCCAATACTTTAGTATTAGAAACGATATCTAAAACACTTACGTTATCAGAAGTTACTACAGAAACGTTTGGAAGATTACGAGCAGATAATGCTGCAAAATCGTTTCCTGCTTCTAGAACAACTAATACTTTCGCATCGATAGATAAGTTTGTAAGAACTTGTTTGAATTCTTTTGTTTTTGGTGCGTCAAAGCTTAATGCATCAACAGCAACCAAGTTGTTTTCAGCAACTTTATCTGACAATACAGATTTCATTGCTAAACGACGAACTTTTTTAGGAAGTTTGTAGCTGTAAGAACGTGGTGTTGGTCCGAAAACTACGCCACCTCCACGCCATTGTGGTGAACGGATTGAACCTTGACGAGCACGACCAGTTCCTTTTTGACGCCATGGTTTACGGCCGCCGCCACGAACTTCTCCGCGGTGTTTAACTGAGTGTGTTCCTTGTCTTAATGAAGCACGTTGCATGATGATCGCATCGTAGACAACTGATTCATTAGGTTCGATTCCGAAAATTTCTTCGTTTAAAGTGATTTCACCATTTTGAGTTCCATCTTGTTTGAATAATGCTACATTCGGCATTCCTTAGTTCCTCCTTTCCCTACGCTTATTTAGCTTTCACAGCTGATTTGATTGTGATTAATGATTTTTTCGCTCCAGGAATGTTTCCTTTGATCAAGATTACATTTCTTTCAGCGTCCACTTTAACAATTTCAAGATTTTGAATTGTTACGCGGTTACCACCCATACGGCCGGCAAGTTTTTTATTTTTAAATACACGGTTAGGTGCTACTGGACCCATTGACCCAGGACGACGGTGGTAACGAGATCCGTGACTCATAGGTCCGCGGCTTTGTCCGTGACGTTTGATAACGCCTTGGAATCCTTTACCTTTTGTTGTTCCTGTAACATCAATAATGTCTCCTGCTTGGAAAACATCTACCTTAATTTCTGTTCCTACTTCGTATTCTCCCAGCTCAACATTTTTGAATTCCTTAATGAAGCGCTTAGGAGCCGTGTTTGCTTTTGCAACATGACCTTTCGCAGGTTTGTTTGATAAAACTTCACGTTTGTCTTGGTAACCAACTTGGATAGCTTCGTATCCGTCAGTCTCAACAGTTTTTACTTGTAAAACTACGTTTGGCGTAGCTTCTACTACTGTTACTGGAATTAATTCACCAGACTCAGTAAAGATTTGTGTCATTCCCACTTTTTTCCCTAAGATTCCTTTGGTCATGAGTACACCTCCATCATCTTAATTTTATAGTTTGATTTCAATATTTACACCAGATGGTAAGTCAAGCTTCATTAAAGCATCAACTGTTTTTGGTGTTGGGTTCACAATGTCGATTAGACGTTTGTGAGTACGCATTTCGAATTGTTCGCGTGAATCTTTGTATTTATGAGTCGCACGAATAACTGTGTAAAGTGAGCGTTCTGTTGGTAATGGAATCGGACCTGATACGTCAGCTCCAGTTCTTTTTGCTGTTTCCACAATTTTATCCGCTGATTGATCTAAAATACGGTGTTCATACGCTTTTAAACGGATACGAATCTTTTGTTTTGCCATCTTGTTCCCTCCTTCGCCTATTTTGAAAGTAGACATAGCTCCACGAAAATTTTTCCGTCACGCTCGTTCGTGGCAAAGCGTCCGGGCGTGTCGCAACCTCTCGTTTCTTAGCCGGTAGATCAAAACCTTGATTTACCAGTGCTTTTCACACTTCTGTAAACAGCACCTTTGTAATTATATTACAGAAACGCAGCAATAGCAAGGCTTTTTTTCATTATTTTCATATTATTTTCTTGGTTTTCATAACAGAAAAAATCTATGATATTTTAACAGCCAACAAGCTTTTTTCTTCCCTGTCAAAATATCATAGATTCTCTTATAGTTGTTCTTCTTTTTCAATGATCTTATTAAGTTTCCGCATATTCTTTAATTGAATCCCTGCGCTTATAACCATAACAATAGCTATTAAAGCTACCATGATCGTCAAAACAAGAGAACTGTCTATCGCTTTAGTCGAAACTACCGCTAGAAGATAGATCAAAGGAAAGATCAAAAACACTGATAAGCCAGCTTGGAATTTAGCGACTTTCTTTGCCATTTTCGCACGTGAAGGCCCGTCATTAAATATGACATTTTCACTTTCCACCTCGGATCTCGATTTTCTAAAGTAATACCAATTCCCAAATTTGTAAAAGTATTCCCAGCCACAATCTTCGAATAGCTGTACATAGGATTCTGTTCCACTTTTCTCTGAATTAAAATCTAACTGATAAACATAGTCTTCTGATCCACAACGTTCAAATATATAGGTAGATAAAGGTAATTTTAGCTCAACCATCTTCCAACCGTTTCTATGCTGTTCTTCTAAAAATCGTTCTTCTTCTAAATAATCTGCCAACTCAAAACGTCTTCTTACTTTTTTAGTTTCCATCTAATTTCTCCTCAATACTATTTTTATATAATCGTTCGATCCGCTTGATTTCATGCTGTAAAACTTCTTCACCGAGCGCTGTGATCAAATAGCTTTTCCGCCTTTCCTCTTCCTTAGTTACTTTTATCAATCCATCTTTTTCCATTTTACTCAAACTACCATACATCGTTCCTGCACTGATGATGATTTCTTGTTCCGTCAATTGTTTTACATGCTGAATGATGCTATAACCATGTCTTTCTTCTCTGAGTGAAAACAAAATATAAAAGCCTGTTTCCGTCATCGGTATGTATATCCTTCTCAGCTTCTCATCCATCTTAAGATCTCTCCTTATATCGCACCTCGTTATATCGTAACACAATATTATATCGAAGCTCGATATATGTCAAGCATTTTTTATACACAAAAAAAAGCCGAAGGGAAATCCCTTCGGCTTACGTCCGAGTACCCCAGCTTCTCACACTGGTTATTGCTATATTTAAGTCTTAATTATTTAACGATTTCAGAAACAACGCCTGAACCAACAGTACGTCCGCCTTCACGAATAGAGAAACGAGTTCCGTCTTCGATAGCGATTGGGTGGATTAATTCAACGTCCATTGCAACGTTATCACCAGGCATTACCATTTCAGTACCTTCTGGTAATTCAACTACACCAGTTACGTCAGTTGTACGGAAGTAGAACTGAGGACGGTAGTTAGTGAAGAATGGAGTGTGACGTCCGCCTTCTTCTTTTGATAAAACATAAACTTCAGCTTTAAATTTTGTATGTGGAGTGATTGAAGCAGGTTTTGCCAATACTTGTCCACGTTCGATATCTTCACGTGCAACACCACGTAATAAAGCACCGATGTTATCGCCAGCTTCAGCGTAGTCTAATAATTTACGGAACATTTCAACACCTGTAACAGTTGTTTTAGATGTTTCTTCTTTGATACCTACGATTTCAACTTCGTCACCAACGCGAACTTCTCCACGTTCAACACGACCAGTTGCAACAGTACCACGACCAGTGATTGAGAATACATCCTCAACTGGCATCATGAATGGTTTGTCAGTATCACGAGTTGGAGTTGGGATATACTCATCAACTGCAGCCATTAATTCCATGATTTTTTCTTCGTATGAAGCGTCGCCTTCTAAAGCTTTCAAAGCAGAACCTGCGATAACTGGAGTGTCATCACCTGGGAAGTCGTATTCAGATAATAAATCACGAACTTCCATTTCTACTAATTCTAATAATTCTTCGTCATCGACCATATCCATTTTGTTTAAGAAAACAACGATGTATGGTACACCAACGTTACGTGATAACAAGATGTGCTCACGAGTTTGAGGCATAGGACCATCAGCAGCAGATACTACTAAGATAGCTCCGTCCATTTGTGCAGCACCAGTGATCATGTTTTTAACGTAGTCCGCGTGTCCTGGGCAGTCCACGTGAGCATAGTGACGAGCATCAGTTTCATACTCGATGTGAGAAGTGTTGATTGTGATACCACGTTCTTTTTCTTCAGGAGCGTTATCGATATCAGCATAGTTTTGAGCTTCACCGCCACCGTGTTTAGCTAACACAGTTGCAATTGCAGCAGTTAATGTAGTTTTACCATGGTCAACGTGTCCAATAGTACCAATGTTTACATGGGGTTTAGAACGGTCAAATTTTTCTTTAGCCATTTTAAATGTTCCTCCTAAAATATATGAATTTTATTTTATTTGATAGATAGTTCAACTACCTGATCATCTTTACTTATTTTACCCGAAATCTTCAGAAAATCCTAGTCATAAATAAATCTACGACCTATTTCTTAACTATTAAGCGTTGCCGCCATTTTTCTTGATGATTTCTTCTTGTACAGATTTTGGTACATCTTCATAGTGGTCAAAGACCATCATGAATGTTCCACGACCTTGAGTTGCTGAACGTAATGTTGTGGCATAACCAAACATTTCAGCCAACGGTACCATCGCGTTAACGATTTGTGAGTTACCGTGTGCTTCCATTCCTTCAACACGTCCGCGACGGCTTGTAACGTGTCCCATGATATCACCTAAGTAATCTTCTGGTACAGTGATCGTTACTTTCATCATCGGTTCTAAGATAACTGGGTTCGCTTTTTTAGCTGCCGCACGTAGAGCCATAGATGCTGCTACACGGAAGGCAGTTTCATTCGAATCGACATCATGGTAAGAACCATCATAAAGTTTCGCTTTGATATCCACTAATGGATAGCCAGCAAGAACCCCGTTGTTCATCGCTTCTGACAAGCCTTTTTCAACTGCTGGGATGTATTCACGAGGAACCACACCACCGACAATCGCGTTTTCAAATTCAAAGCCTTTACCTTCTTCGTTTGGAGTAAATTCAACCCATACGTGACCGTATTGTCCTTTACCACCAGACTGACGTACAAACTTACCTTCTGCTTGAGTTAACGGAGCACGGAAAGTTTCACGATAAGATACTTGCGGTGCACCAACGTTAGCTTCAACCTTGAACTCACGTCTCATACGGTCAACTAATACGTCTAAGTGCAACTCACCCATACCAGAGATAACTGTTTCACCAGTTTCAACGTTTGTTTCAACGCGGAATGATGGATCTTCTTCTGCAAGTTTTTGCAATGCCACACCCATTTTATCTTGGTCAGCTTTTGATTTAGGTTCAACAGCAACTTGGATAACCGGTTCTGGGAACTCGATTGATTCAAGGATTACCGGCGCGTCAACCGCACACAAAGTATCTCCTGTTGTTGTATCTTTCAAACCAACGGCTGCTGCGATATCACCTGAGTACACTTTATCAATTTCTTGACGAGTGTTCGCGTGCATTTGCAGGATACGACCGATACGTTCTTTTTTGTCTTTAGAAGCGTTCAATACGTATGAACCACTTTCAAGGACACCAGAATACACACGGAAGAATGTTAGACGTCCTACGAATGGGTCAGTCATAACTTTAAATGCTAATGAAGCAAATGGTGCTTCATCATCAGCAGGACGAGTTGTTTCTTCGTCTGTTTTCACATCGATACCTTTGATTGCATCGATATCAAGTGGTGAAGGTAAGTAGTCAAGAACTGCATCAAGCATCAATTGAACACCTTTGTTTTTAAAGGCAGATCCAGCCATAACTGGGAAAAATTCAACGTTGATTGTTGCTTTACGGATACCCGCTTTTAGTTCTTCAATAGTGATTTCTTCACCTTCAAGATATTTCATCATTAGGTCTTCATCAGTTTCAGCAACTGCTTCCACTAATTTTTCACGCCATTCCACAGCTTGATCCATATATTCTTCTGGAATCTCTGTTTCTTGGATATCTGTACCTAAATCATTTGTATAAATTTCAGCTTTCATTGTGATCAAGTCAATGATCCCAGTGAAACTATCTTCTGCACCGATTGGTAATTGGATCGGATGTGCATTTGCTTGTAAACGATCATGTAATGAGTTTACAGAGTATAAGAAATCCGCACCGATTTTATCCATTTTGTTACAGAAAACAACACGCGGAACTTTATATTCAGTCGCTTGACGCCAAACTGTTTCAGTTTGAGGCTCCACGCCTGATTGTGAATCAAGAACGGTTACAGCACCATCTAATACACGTAGTGAACGTTGTACTTCGATTGTGAAATCCACGTGTCCAGGTGTATCAATGATGTTTACACGGTAACCTTTCCATTGTGCTGTAGTCGCAGCAGAAGTGATTGTGATACCACGTTCTTGTTCTTGTTCCATCCAGTCCATTTGTGATGCACCTTCGTGCGTTTCACCAATTTTATGGATTTTACCTGTGTAATAAAGGATACGCTCTGTTGTTGTTGTTTTACCAGCATCAACATGGGCCATGATTCCGATATTACGAGTTTTTTCTAACGAAAATTCTCTTGCCATTCTAGGGTGTTCTCCTCTCTTTATTTAAATCGAATATACTAACTGTCTGCTGTAGCCTAAACTACATGCACAGAGGATCTTACCAACGATAGTGTGCGAACGCACGGTTAGCATCAGCCATTTTATGTGTGTCTTCACGTTTTTTAACAGAAGCACCAGTGTTATTGGCTGCATCCATGATTTCTTTCGCTAGACGTTGTTCCATTGTGTGTTCTCCACGCAAACGAGCGTAGTTAACAACCCAACGAAGACCTAAAGTTGTACGACGTTCTGGACGAACTTCAACCGGCACTTGATAGTTAGAACCACCGACACGGCGAGCTTTAACTTCTAGGACAGGCATAACGTTTTTCATTGCTTGTTCGAAAACTTCCAATGGATCGTTACCTGTAGATTCTTTGATGATATCAAATGAATTATAGATGATATTAGCAGCAATCCCGCGTTTACCGTCAACCATTACACGGTTGATCAAGCGAGTTACTAATTTTGAGTTATAAATTGGATCTGGTAAAACATCACGTTTTGCAACAGGACCTTTACGAGGCATCCGTAACTCCTCCTTCCGAAAATTCTTTATTTTATATAATACCTTTAGTGATTGTCGAATTATTTAGCTGCTTTAGGCATTTTAGTACCATATTTAGAGCGGCTTTGTTTACGATCAGTAACGCCGGCTGTATCAAGCGCACCACGTACGATATGATAACGTACCCCTGGTAAGTCTTTTACACGTCCACCACGTAGTAAAACCACGCTATGTTCTTGTAAGTTGTGACCGATCCCTGGGATATAAGCTGTTACTTCGATTAAGTTAGACAAACGAACACGGGCATATTTACGTAAAGCTGAGTTCGGTTTTTTAGGTGTCATCGTTCCCACACGAGTACAAACCCCACGCTTTTGTGGTGAGTTTACGTTCGTTTGAGATTTCTTGAAGCTATTATATCCTTTGTTCAACGCTGGTGAATTAGATTTTTCCACCTTTGATTTACGAGGTTTACGTACTAATTGATTAATTGTAGGCATTCCTTGTTTCCTCCTTCCTCATTTCGCATCTAGTCCCACACATCCAGGTGGTTCTTTTTTAGCGATAAAAAATAATGCAATCTATGCACTCTTTATCAAATATGCTTTGATAGACAGTCAGCACGTCTCTGTTGAGAGACCTGTAGATAAAGCACCTTCGCTAGGATATCACGATATACTTGCTCTGTCAACCTTTTGTATCACTTTTTTCGTTAAAGTAATCACGTTTTCTTTTCTTCACATTTATAATAGAAGAAAAGAAAGATTTTTACTAATCTTTCTATCTTTTTTCGGGGTTTAACGGTACAATGTTTTTGATTATCCGAAAGGGGCGAAATAGCTGATGAATCTTAAGCAAATGGCAGGAATCGAAGCAGCAAAATATGTAGAAGACGGTATGATCGTAGGATTAGGTACGGGATCTACTGCAAAGTTTATGGTTGATGAAGTCGGACGGCGAATCAAAGAAGAAGGGTTGTCGATCACAGGCGTAACGACTTCTAAAGAGACAGAACGTCAAGCTCAGAGTTTAGGGATCCCTTTAAAGAGTATCGATGATGTCCCTTATGTCGATTTGACCATCGACGGAGCAGATGAGATCAGCGCTGATTTTCAAGGAACTAAAGGCGGTGGAGCTGCACTTTTATTTGAAAAAATCGTTGCAACCTATTCAAAAAAATGCATTTGGATTGTTGACGAATCAAAAATGGTGGAGAAATTGGGAAAATTCCCATTGCCAGTAGAAGTTGTTCCCTATGGCAGTCAACAATTGCTTCACTTATTTGAGAAGAAAGGCTATTCACCTGTTTTACGTACAGCAGCTGATGATAGCACTGTTATTACAGATGGCGGACATTACATCATCGATCTTCATCTACAGAAAATCGATGATCCGATTGCCTTAGGTGCTTACTTGGATCAGCTTGTTGGAGTTGTTGAACACGGATTGTTCCTTGATGTTGTGACAACAGTCATGGTTGGCGATGAAAACGGTCCAAAAACAATTGAGGTATCACGCTAAAAATTCTTTGAATCCGATTTGAAAACAACACAAAAAGATTAAAAAAAGATAAAAAAACAACTATCATTTCATTCGTTTATATGCTACATTTTTAATAGATTATATTTACTATTTAAATGAGAAAGGACGAACGATGAAATTAATTGGTTATGCACGAACAACGATTATTGACAATGATTTAGATGCCCAGATCAACACCTTGACTAAGTTTGGTTGTGACGAGATCCATCATGAATCTTTTGACGTTATTGATGAAAAGCAATTGACCTCTGAATTAGAAACGGTCTTGAGCAAACTACAGCCAGACGACACTCTTGTCATTTGCTCTTTAAATCGTTTAGGTCGCTCTACTCGTCAATTAACTGAACTTACACAAGAATTCAAAGGTTCTGGTATCCACTTAGTCAGCTTGGATGACGAAATCGATACACGTGAACCTATGGGTGAAATCTATTTCAAGATGATGAACAGCTTGGCACACATGGAATGCAACCTGATCAAAGAACGGACACTTGTTGGCCTAAACAACGCGCGTAAAAAAGGCAAGATCGGCGGTCGCCCTAAAATAGATGGCCGAACAGTTAAACGCATTCGACATTTGTATCATGAAAAGCGCGAAACGATTCAATTCATTGCCTCAAAATGCAATGTTTCGATCGGCACTTGCTATAAATACATTAATTTATCGGAGAATGAAGCAGCAAAGCTCTCTCAATAAACTAATTAGACGGAAATAGGAAGTTTTTTCTTATCTCCGTCTAGTTTTTTCTTTATATCCAGTAATAGATAACCGATCCTGCTCATTTCCATTCACTTTTGCCAATTTACAATGGAAATCTATTTTAAAACGGTGTACAATAGAAAAGGAAATGAAAGTTTCAGAAACTACAACTCAAAGGAGAGCTATACATGCCAAAATTAGTTTTTTCTCGTCATGGACTTAGTGAATGGAATGCATTGAACCAATTTACAGGTTGGGTAGATGTGGACTTAGCACCTGAAGGAATCGAAGAAGCCAAAGAAGGCGGACGCAAAATCAAAGAAGCTGGAATCGAATTCGATATTGCTTTCACTTCAGTTTTAACTCGCGCAATCAAAACATGTAACTTGATCTTGGAAAACTCAGATCAATTATGGGTACCACAAGTAAAATCTTGGCGCTTAAACGAACGTCATTATGGTAAATTACAAGGCTTGAATAAAAAAGAAACTGCTGAAAAATATGGAGATGACCAAGTACACATTTGGCGTCGTTCTTACGACACTCTTCCTCCATTATTGGAAACAACAGATCCAGGTTCTGCAGCAAACGATCGTCGTTATGCTATGTTAGACAAACGCGATGTACCAGGCGGAGAAAACTTAAAAGTAACCTTGGAACGTGCGTTACCTTTCTGGCAAGATGAAATTGCTCCTGCTTTATTAGATAACAAAACTGTTTTAGTGGCAGCACACGGTAACTCACTACGTGCCTTAGCTAAACATATCGAAGGTATTTCAGATGAAGATATCATGGATCTTGAAATCCCAACAGGTCAACCACTTGTTTATGAATTAAACGATGACCTAACAGTCGCTAAAAAATACTACTTATAAAAAGTAGAGGCTGAGACAAAAGCAGCTCCTTCTTATTTTCGAAGGAGCTGTTTTTTCCCGCCGTTTAATCACGTGTAGAGAGCGGAACAAAACTGATTTTTAGTTTTGTTCCGCTCTCTTTTTCTATTGTCTCATTCAGCTCAATTGATTCTTCAACTTTGTCAACCACTCTTCTATTTGTTCCCTCTGGGTAACAAATTCAAAGTCAGACATGTTGTAATGCACATAATATTGCCCTTCAACATAACGCACCATAATAGATGATCTAACATCCTCTTCTAACGCATCCGTTTGCTTCACTTCACTATAAAATATCCAACTGGTTGCGTGAACTTTTTGAGAAGATTCCAAATCCAGATGAATAATTTTGGTGAGTTTATCAATCAAGTCTGCTTGCTCAAGTGTTGAAAAATAACCATACCACAATGTGCGGTTTTCCGAATAGGTTTCATCAAATAGTTGTTTCACACTCTCTCCTCCTATATCGTAAACATTAGATAAAAGTAGACTCTGTTAAGCAGGCTTGATAAATTGCTTCAACATCCTTTTCAGTCAAAGGAACAAAGGCGTCTGTTTTGATCGTACTATGCTCCACTGCCTGTTTGGCCATTTCAGAAAACTTCTCAGATTCGATCCCTACTTCCGGCAAGGTCATCGGAATACCACAGGCTTTAAAATAGTCATACGTCGCTTGAATCCCTTGCTTGGCCGCTGTCATTTTATCTGCTTCCGTGATATCCCAGACATTCTTCGCAAACTGCGCGAACTTATCTACTGTTTGTTCAGACAATACATAGGCCATCCAGCGCGGTGTCAAAATAGCCAACCCAATGCCATGCGTAATGTCGTAAAACGCACTTAATTCATGTTCCATCGCATGGCAAGACCAAACGCCGTGTTTTCCGCCACGTGTCAATCCATTCAAAGCTAAACTGCTCGCCCACATTAAATTAGCACGGGAATCATAATTATTCGGTTCCTTTAAAGCGATCGGACAATGCTTGATCACTGAACGCATCAAGCCTTCCGAAACAAAATCTTGGACATCCGTTCCTTCTGTCACATTGAAATAGCTTTCAAACAAATGACTTAGAATATCTGCAGAGCCCGCTGCCGTTTGATAAGCAGGAACCGTAAACGTATTGGCAGGGTCAAGGAACGAAACTTTCGGCATCATCGCCGGACCGCCAACACCAAGTTTTTGATTCGTCGCCATGTTAGAAATCACCGCACCAGCATTCATTTCACTTCCTGTAGCTGCAAGTGTTAAAATCGTCACGATCGGCAATGCTTCTCCTTGATAACCTCT
The DNA here is from genome assembly GCF_020295385.1 of Enterococcus sp. S22(2020). Classification (NCBI taxonomy): domain Bacteria; kingdom Bacillati; phylum Bacillota; class Bacilli; order Lactobacillales; family Enterococcaceae; genus Enterococcus; species Enterococcus sp. S22(2020). The sequence continues at coordinate 250,441 of NZ_JACFUD010000005.1, read as the reverse complement.
TCTACCTAAAACGATCTCCCACGGATCTTCTTCACTGAAGAAACCTGCGGCAATCACTTTGGAGCAATCGATCGTCGAACCGCCGCCCACAGCCAAAATCACATCTACGTGATGTTCGCGGCACAAAGCAACACCCTTACGAACCGTTTCGATTCGGGGATTCGGCTCTACACCACTTAACTCAACGATTGTATTTCCATTTGCATTTAGTAAGTCCGTCACTTGATCATATAATCCATTTTTCTTGATACTGCCGCCGCCATAAACTAATAGCACATTTTTTCCATACGTATCTAAAACACCAGTCAGTTCAGTTTCAAGACGATCTTGACCAAAACGAATATCTGTTGGTACATAAAAACGAAAATTATCCATTTTTCTTCCTCCATTCATTTCTATATCTCTATAATAGAATAGCAAAAAAGAGATTGAAAGTAACTCATTTCAACCTCTTATCCGTTTTAGCTATAAAGTGCTGTCTCCAATCCTACTTCAATCATATCATTGAATGTCGTTTGACGTTCTTCAGCAGTTGTCTCTTCTCCAGTTACTAAACTATCACTAACAGTCATGATCGCTAAAGCCTGCACATCAAATTTAGCCGCTAAATAATACAACGCCGCCGCTTCCATTTCAATAGCAAGAACTCCTAATTTTCCAAGTTTAAAGACTTCGTCCATACTTTCTTTGTAAAACACATCATCAGACAATACATTACCCACATGAGTTGTAAAGCCTTTTTCTTTTGCCACTGTATATGATTTTAACAGCATATCAAAACTTGCGATTTGTGGAAAATCATATTTAGGAAAATCATTGCGGATCATTGATGAGGGTGTTGCCGCTGCTTGAGCAATCACTAAATCTCTAATTTTGACTTTCTCAGAAATCGAACCGCATGTTCCTACACGAATCAATTTTTTCACACCGTAAGAATTGATCAATTCATGGGCGTAAATCGTAGCAGAAGGCATCCCCATTCCCGTTCCCTGAACAGAAACGCGTTCACCTTTGTAAGTTCCTGTATAGCCCAGCATTCCTCTTACTTGGTTATAACAAACTGGATTTTCTAAAAAGGTTTCCGCAATGTATTTTGCACGCAACGGATCTCCTGGTAATAAAATTTTATCTGCGATCTCACCTGTTTTCGCCTCGATATGAACACTCATTTTTTCACTCCTCTTATTTTTTTATAGAGCTGCTAAGCTCGCTTTGACCAACTCTTTGAACTGCCCTTTAACACGTTCTGTCGTCTCTACAACCTCTGCATGGTTCAATGTGCTTTGCATCCCAGCCGCTAAGTTTGTAATACAAGAAATTCCTAACACGTTCAATCCGCTATGAGCTGCTACGATAACCTCTGATACTGTAGACATCCCAACTGCGTCTGCTCCCATTGTACGAGCCATCCGAATTTCAGCAGGAGTTTCATAAGTTGGACCAGAAAAGCCCATATAAACACCTTCTTGTAGCGGAACATTTTGTTCTTTTGCTACTTTCCTTACTGTTTCAGCGTAGCTCGGCGTATAAGCATGACTCATGTCTGGAAAACGTGGTCCCATGTCATCATCATTTTCACCGATCAATGGATTATCACCAGTAAAATTGATATGGTCTGTGATCAACATCAAATTACCAGGTGTGAAGCTTTCATTTACACCGCCAGCAGCGTTTGTCACGATTATCGAATGCGCGCCGATTGCCGCCATCATTCTTACAGGATAAGTAACTGTCTGCATCGAATGTCCTTCATAATAATGAAAGCGACCCTGTAATGCCAAAACCTTTTTACCAGAAAGAGTCCCATAGACTAGCTTCCCAGCATGTCCTACAACTGCAGATACAGCAAAGTGAGGAACTTCTGAAAATGGAATTGCAATTGCGTTTTCGATTTCATCTGCTAACTCACCTAATCCAGAACCAAGAATCAAGCCAAAGTCTACTTGGCTGATCCCTTTTTCTTTTAAAAAACCAGTTGTTTCTGTCAACATTTCACTTAGTTTTGTCATCGTCTCTCTCCTATACTAATTTATCTAAGAAGCTTGCGCCGTTTTCAGTTTTCAGAACACCAAAGTTTTCAGCGATCGTCGCTGAGATATCGGCATAATGTCCTTGCGTTAGACTGCCTTGACCGTTCATTTTTTTGCTGTAAACCAGTAGTGGAACGTATTCTCTTGTATGATCAGTTCCTGGGAAAGTCGGATCATTGCCGTGGTCAGCAGTGATCATCAATAAGTCATCATCTGTCATCGCATCAATGATTTCAGGCAAACGTAAATCAAATGCTTCGATTGCATGAGCGTATCCTACAACATCACGACGATGACCATACAACGCATCAAAGTCAACTAAATTTGTAAAGCTCAGACCATCAAAATCCTTTTTCATTACATTCAATAATTGATCCACACCGTCCATATTGCTTTTCGTACGAACAGAATCAGTGATTCCTTGCCCATTGAAGATATCATTGATTTTCCCTACTGCAATCACATCTTTACCGTTGTCTTTCAATGAGTCTAACACTGTATGACCAAATGGATCTAAAGCATAATCATGACGATTGCTTGTTCTTGTAAAGTTGCCAGGCTCGCCAATATATGGACGAGCGATGATTCGGCCGATCATATACGGTTCGTCTTTGGTGATTTCACGGACATATTCGCAAATACGATACAATTCTTCCAATGGGATGATTTCTTCGTGTGCAGCAATTTGCAATACTGGATCCGCTGAAGTGTAGACGATCAGATCACCGGTTTCCATTTGATGTTTACCATAATCATCGATAACAGCTGTACCACTATAAGGTTTGTTACAGACGATTTTGCGTCCTGAAAATTCTTCAATTTGTTTTAACAGTTCCTCTGGAAATCCGTCTGGGAAAACGCGGAAAGGCTTTTGAATGTTCAACCCCATGATTTCCCAATGTCCTGTCATTGTATCTTTACCGACAGAAACTTCTTCTAATTTTGTTGCGTATCCTTTATGATCAGCGACTGCTTCTACATTATGAAGAGGGGCAATCGTTCCTAACCCTAGATTTTCTAAATTAGGAATCGTCAAGCCTGCTTCTTTTGCAATATGCCCTAACGTATCACTGCCGACATCTCCAAATTTCTCAGCATCCGGCGCTTCTCCGATCCCTACTGAATCCATTACGATTAAATGTACACGTTTAAACATAACCATCCTTCTTTCTTTTATTTTTATTCGAAAAAAATTGCTTACTATTGATAAAAAGGGCGTGACTTAAGATACTGTCCCATAGTCCCACCCTTTTATACTAAAATTATTTATTTGGATTTGATATAATTCTGTCCATTGGCTTTTGGTCCAGAGGCTTTTCCTAAGAAAATAACCAAGACTAGAATCGTTAAAACATATGGCGCCGCTTGTAAATAAACAGCTGGAATCGATGAAATCAACGGAATATTAGATCCGGCAATACTGATATTTTGGGCAAATCCAAAGAATAAAGCTGCCCCCATCGCGCCTAGAGGATTCCATTTTCCAAAGATCATTGCCGCCATTGAAATAAATCCTTGTCCGGCAATTGTTGTTACTGCAAAACGTCCGGCGATCGATTGCGCAAAGACCGCACCACCGATACCGCCTAAGAATCCAGAAATCAACACCCCTGAATAACGCATTACGTAAACATTGATCCCTAATGTATCTGCCGCTTGTGGATTTTCGCCAACGGAGCGCAGACGTAAGCCAAAACGTGTCTTAAATAGAACAAACCAAGCTAATACTGATACTAAAATTGCTACAAAAGCGGGCAAAGTTGTTTGCTTGAAGAACAAATCACCAATGATCGGGATATCTTTTAGAATCGGAAATGAGAAATAACCGAACGAACGACTGATTGTATCTGTTTGCCCTTTTCCGTAGATAACTTTGATTAAAAAGATTCCTAAAGCTGGTGCCATTAAGTTAATTACTGTCCCACTGATGATATGATCTGCCCGTAAATTGACTGTCGCAACAGCATGTAGAACTGAAAATAGCATTCCCACAAGTCCGCCGACCAAGCAGGCAATCCATGGGGTTGCTGCGCCTAATGTATCCGCAAAGGTTAAGTTAAAGACGACAGAACTAAATGCCCCCATCACCATGATTCCTTCAAGTCCTACGTTAACAATCCCACTACGCTCTGAAAATGTACCGCCCAAAGCCGTAAAGACCAAAGGAGTAGAATAAACCAACGTTTGGGTAATAATCGGTGCTAATACAGCGATTAATGCAATCTCCATTAGATTTTCCCTCCTTCTTGACTAGCTGGGTCCGTTTTTCCTTCTAATTCTTCAACGATCGCTACTTCTTTTTTGCTTCCAGAAGTTTTAGCTAATAAGAAACGAATCAAATAGCTGATTCCTACAAAGAAGATGATCGAAGCAATAACCACATCAACTAATTCTGTTGGAACACCTGCACGCAACGGCATTCCTTGTCCACCTAATTTCAAGACACTAAAGAGCAGCGCTGAAAGCAGTATTCCGACCGAACTGCCTGCTCCCAGTAAGGAAATCGCCATTCCGTCAAAACCGATACTTAATGATGAACCTTGAACAAAGAAGTTTCCGAATGTACCCAGCCCTTGAACGACACCGCCAAGACCAGCTAAAGCACCTGAGATCACCATAGACATGACGATCGTACGTTTACTACTCATTCCAGCATATTCTGAAGCAAATGGATTCAACCCAACAGAACGAATTTCGTAGCCTAGTGTCGTTTTCTTCATTAAAAACCAAATCAATACTAAGAAAATCAAGGCAAGAAAAATCCCGATATTCAAACGCGAGCCGCCACTGATTTCTTTTAGAAACGCTGTTCTTAAACTAGCGTTTTCACCAATCACTTTCGTTACCCCTTTGTTGCTGATGATATTTTCTGACATCACATTGTTGACGATATGTGTACTTACATACAAGAATACATAATTCAGCATGATCGTCACGATGACTTCACTTGTACCAAAGAAGGCCCGTAAAAAACCAGGTATTGCTGCCGCAACTGCGCCAGCCAAAGCTCCAGTAATGATCGCTAACGGTAATACCACAAGACGTGGTGCATCCGGCATTGCTAAAGCGACCCAGATACTTGCGACCCAGCCACATAAGGCTTGGCCGGAAAGCCCGATATTAAAGAATCCAGCTGAATTCGCTACTGCAAAGCCCAGTGCTGTAAATATCAATGGGCCCGCTGTTACAAAAATCTCACCGATACTTTTCGGACTTTGAAAGGCTGTTTGCAGCATTGCCTGATAGCCAGCTATTGGCTGATAGCCAAAGATAAGCATAATAATTGCACCTAGAATAAAGCCCATCAAAACTGATAAGATAGGAACTAAAATATTTCGTAATCGTTCTGTTCGATTATTCAACTGACTCACCTACCTTATTACTTAATTCGGCTCTGGCTTCTTCTAATGAATAACCCGCCATCAACAATCCTAATTCATTTTCTGTTGTTTCTTTCGGATCAACGATACCGACGATTTTCCCTGCATGGATCACAGCGATGCGATCAGAAACATTTAATATTTCTTCTAATTCAAAACTAACCAGTAATACAGCTTTATCTTTATCACGTTGTTCGATCAAGCGCTTGTGGATATACTCGATTGCACCGACATCTAAGCCTCGAGTTGGTTGAGAAACAATCAATAGATCTGGATCACGATCAACTTCGCGGGCAATAATTGCTTTCTGTTGATTCCCGCCTGACAATGCTTTGGCTGGAACAAGCTCATTCGTTGTCCGAACATCGTATTCTTCAATCAAATTACGCGCATATGAATTGATTTGATTATAATTTAAAACGCCACTTTGACTTAGTGGTTTTTTATAATATGTTTGTAAAGCAATATTTTCAGCTAATGTCATATCTAACACTAGACCGTATTTATGACGATCTTCTGGTACGTGTCCAACACCTGATTCTGTAATAAAACGCGGCTGCTTATTCGTGATCGTTTCACCTTTAAGTTCGACTGAACCACTTTCTGCCTTGCGTAAACCAGTCAGCGCTTGAATCAATTCCGTTTGACCATTACCATCGATCCCCGCAATCCCAACGACTTCGCCAGCACGTACATCTAAGCTAAGACCTTTAACAGCATCCAATCCGCGGCTTTCTTTTACTACCAAATCTTTGATCGAAAGAACTACTTCTTTTGGTTCCGCCGGTTTCTTTTCTGTTTTAAACGAAACAGAACGTCCCACCATCATATCTGCCAGCTGTTGAGAAGAAACATCCTTCACATTGACTGTATCGATACTTTGTCCACGGCGAATAACCGTACAACGATCCGCTACTTTTTTGATTTCATCTAACTTATGCGTGATCAAGATAATTGATTTACCTTCTTGAACTAATCCCTGCATGATCTCGATCAGTTCGTCGATTTCTTGAGGTGTCAAAACAGCGGTCGGTTCATCAAAAATCAATACATCTGCTCCACGATACAACGTTTTCAAAATTTCTACACGCTGCTGCGCACCAACAGAGATGTCTCGAATATATGCTCCTGGATCTACGGACAAACCATATTGTTCAGAAACACGTTTGATTTCTGCTGTTGCTTTTTTACGGTCTAATATCCCCGCATTTGTCGGCTCACTTCCGAGAACAATATTTTCAGTTACTGTAAAAGCATCTACCAACATAAAGTGTTGATGAACCATTCCAATTCCCAAGCGATTTGCTGCCGTCGGTCCATTGATCGTTACTTTTGAACCATTCATAAATATTTCACCTGAGGTTGGTTCCAACAAACCTGATAAAATATTCATCAAGGTCGATTTACCTGCACCATTTTCTCCAAGCAATGCATGAATTTCTCCTGGCCGAACAGTTAAGTTGATATTATCATTGGCCTTAAACGTTCCGAATTGCTTAGTGATATTGCGCATCTCAATTACATAGTTTTCCTGAGCCACATTTTTCACTTCCTAACGATTTAATCACTTACACTTACATCATCTATTGATACGGTACTTCCAAAATTAAAATAGCTTTTAGGCTCTTAAAGAAAGAAAATGAGTTGTCTGATCATTCGTTTTCTTTCTTTAAAGGCTTAATAAAACCTTAGCGCTGCTACGAACGCAGCGCTAAGCAAAAAATTCTATTCTTTTACATCTTTTGGTACTTCTGGAACAGTGATTTTTTCATCGATGATTTCTTCTTTTGCTTTATCGACCGCTTTTTGTGCTTCATCTGATAAGTAACCTTTTGTCAAATCAACACCGCCGTCTTTCAAACCGTAAACTAAGTGTTCGCCACCAGGGAATTTATCTTCTAACGCACGGTTAGAAATATCTTGAACTGCAGCACCTACACCTTTAAGTGTTGATGTCAAAGTGAAGTTATCTTCTTTACCGTCTTTTGTTTTGTATTTACCTTCTTTGTCTTGGTCACTATCTACACCGATAACCCAAACTTTATCTTTTGAACCAGTTTCATTTAAATCTTTTGCTTCTTGGAAGACACCTTGGCCTGTACCGCCTGAAGCATGGAAGATGATGTCAGCGCCTTTTTGGTACATAGAAGCTGCTAATGCTTTTCCTTTAGCAGGATCACCAAATGAAGCAGCATATTCGATCTCAACTTTGATATCTTTGTTTAATTCTTTCGCTGTATCGATAACACCTTGATGGAAACCAGCTTCAAAACGGTCGATAACCGCGCCTTCTTCACCACCGATGAAACCTACAGTGTTTGTTTTTGTTGTATGAGCAGCTGCTACACCAGCTAAATAAGAAGCTTCTTGGTCTTTAAATGTTGCAGAAACGACATTGTCTTTGCCTTCAATGACACTATCAATGATACCGAATTGTGTATCTGGGTTTGCATCTGCTGCTGTACTGATAGAATCAGCTAATAAGTAACCGATCCCAAAGACTGTTTTAAATCCATTAGAAACAGCTGTATCGATATTTGTTACGTATTCAGAAGCGTCGTTTGACTGGATGTAATCAAAACCGTCTGCTCCTTTTTTAAGGTCATGTTCTTTCCCCCAAGCTTGTAATCCTTCCCAAGCTGATTGGTTGAATGAACGGTCATCTACACCACCGATATCTGTTACGATCACTACGCTGTGATCTGCGTCGCCGCCTGCAGAATTTCCGCCTGTTGAATCTGTTCCATCTTTTTTACCGCCGCCACAAGCTGCTAATGCCACTGTTAATGCTAGTGCAGTCAAGCCAAAACCAAATAATTTCGCTTTTTTCATTTCTGTAAAGCCCCCTAATAATAGTTTTATATTTTCAACAGCCGAATGACTGAATGAAACAAGATAATAATGTAACAACTCTCTCTTTGTTCGTCTTGTACTTTTCAACTTCAAATCACTACGTTCTTTGTGTTGCATGAACTGCTTAGACCTCGAACAAATTTGGAAAATGATAGAAAGATGTTTTTTTATCTTGCTAGCATTTTATCTATTTGTTGAGAGGTTTGGTTCATGTAGCTAGATCTTATAGATCTTTTTCAGTAAATGCATAAGGCAACAGCTCAGAAACTGTTGTTTCTTTTGTTACCCCGTGTTCACCAACTAGCGTCACTGGCATATCAGGCGCACAAAATTCAGCCATGACTTGACGGCACGCTCCGCATGGAGAAATTGGTTCCGGAGTATTTCCAGCAATCACTAAATGTTGGAAATCACGCTCGCCTTCTGAAACGGCTTTAAAGATTGCTGTTCGTTCTGCACAGTTAGTCAAGCCATACGACGCATTTTCAATGTTAACGCCTTGATAGGTTTGACCTGCTTCAGTTACTAAGCACGCACCTACCGGAAAGTGTGAATAGGGTACATATGCTTTTGTCAGCGCCTCATCAGCGATCGCCAACCACTCTTTTTTTGCTGTCATTTGTCCGCCACTTTCTTCTTTAGATTAATAGCCTGCTCCAGTTGCACCTTCCATGATCGCTACACCGGCACTTGTCCCAATGCGTGTTGCACCAGCTTCTATCATTGCAGTAGCTTCTGCTTCATTATGGATACCACCGGAAGCTTTGACCCCCATATCTGGTCCAACTGTTTCACGCATCAATTTAACATCCGCTACAGTCGCTCCACCTGTTGAAAAACCTGTCGATGTTTTGACGAAATCAGCGCCCGCTTCTTTCGCTAATTCACATGCTTTGACTTTTTCTTCATCTGTTAGTAATGCTGTCTCGATGATCACTTTCACTAAAGCCTTATCTTTGGCTGCATCTACGACTGCTTGGATATCTTTCAATACTTTTTTGTATTGTTTTGATTTCAAAGCACCGATATTGATCACCATGTCGACTTCTGTTGCGCCGTTATTGATAGCATCTGCCGCTTCATACGCTTTTACTTCTGAAGTGTTCGCTCCTAAAGGAAAGCCGATCACTGTACAAACATCTACAGAGGTTCCAGCTAAACGTTCCTTAGCAAAAGCGACCCAGCTTGGGTTGATACATACAGAGAAAAATTCATACTTTTTCGCTTCTTCAATGATTTGCAGAACTGCCTCTTCTGTCGCATCTGCTTTTAAAATAGTGTGGTCAATCATTTGATTTAATTCCATTATTTTTATACACATCCTTTATGCTGTTATTATATCATGGATCAGCTCAGGTTCAGTACCAGAACTGCCAATTTCGATATTTTTATATAAAAGTTCTTTCACATGATCGATCGATTCAGTATTGGCGTAAATCGTAAGCAACGCTTCGCCTTCTGTAACAGGCATCCCAACTTTTTTATGGAGTTTGATCCCAACTGCATGATCGATCGAATCTTCTTTTGTTGCTCGACCTGCACCTAAGAGCATTGCAGCAATTCCAATTTCATTAGCTACGATTTTTTGAACTGTTCCGCTTGCTTTTGCCGGCAGTTCGATTTCATACTGAGCAGTCAACAGACTTTCAGGATGATCGATCACACTATCATCGCCGCCTTGATTTTTGATCATTTCACGGAATTTAGCCAGTGCCTTTCCTGATTCCAATGCTTCTTTCAGCATTGCACGCGCTTCGTCCAAAGTCTCTGCTTTTTTCGCCAGCACAACCATTTGACTTCCTAAGATGTAGCACATTTCCAGCAAGTCTTCCGGGCCATTTCCTTGCAATGTTTCGATTGCTTCGACCACTTCAAGACTATTGCCGATGGCTTCACCTAAAGGCTGAGACATATCTGAGATGACCGCCATCGTTTGACGATTCGCAAGATGACCGATACGTACCATTGTTTTCGCTAAACGGCGGGCTTGATCGATATTTTTCATGAAGGCACCTTCACCAGTTGTTACATCTAAAACGATCGCATCTGCTCCCGCTGCGATTTTCTTACTCATGATCGAACTCGCGATCAATGGGATCGAATCAACAGTCGCTGTCACATCACGCAACGCATATAATTTTTTATCTGCGGGTGCCAGATCTCCTGATTGTCCTATGACTGCTACATGGCTTTCATTGACTAAGCGAATAAAATCTTCATCTGGTAACTCCACATGAAAACCTGGAATTGCTTCTAATTTATCGATCGTTCCTCCAGTATAACCAAGTCCTCGTCCAGACATTTTTGCTACGCTAACACCTACACTTGCTACCAAAGGTGCCAAGATCAACGTTGTCGTATCGCCTACGCCGCCAGTAGAGTGCTTGTCCACTTTGATTCCTTGGATAGATGATAAATCGATCATTTCACCTGAATTTGCCATCGCAAGTGTCAAAGTCGTGATTTCTTCATCCGTCATATCTTTGTAAAAAATAGCCATCAAAAGTGCACTCATTTGATAATCCGGAATATCACCACTTGTATATCCGGAAACAATAAATTGGATTTCTTCTTCTGTCAGTACGTGTCCATCACGTTTTTTTTCGATCAAATCGACCATTCTCATGCTTTTTTTCCTCCGAACTAATCCCCAAGGATGTATTATACACTAAATTTATTCAGGTTAAAACCTTTTAGTAAAACAGTTTACTAACGCTTCCATTTTTTTGAAAACGCTTATAACACGAACATTAAATCAAATCAACCGACTTGTCAATCGATTTCGTACTATTTCTTAAAATAAATGTTGTTTCAAAAGTTTTGTTCGGAATTTTTTTCTCGGGATGATCGATCGACTCCACCAAAAACTGAGCGGCATAAAAACCAATATCAAAGCTTGGTTGATAAACCGTCGTCAATCCAGGAACTAAATATTCAGAAATTTCCAAGCCATCAAAACCAATTACTGAGATATCTTCCGGGATTTTTTTTCCGCATTCTTCAATCGCTTGATATGCACCCATCGCCATCTCATCATTCCCGCAAAAAATCGCTGTGATTTTTTCATTTTTCAACACTTTTTTCGCCGCTTCATAACCTCCACCTAAATTCAGGTCTCCATTCGCCATGTATTCATCTCTCAGCGGAATTCCATGATCTTTTAGTGCATGCTGATACGCCGTGATCCTCTCTGTCAACTGATAATACCCGTCATTTTCCTTCAACATCCCGATATGTCTATGACCTTGCTTGATCAAAGAAGAAACCGCTTGGTAAGCGCCCTCATATTCTTTTACGATCAAACGCCCGCTTTCTCTAGGATTGATTCCGCGATCGACTAATATTACGGGAACCTTGCGTTTGCTTTTGTTTCGTAAAATATGGTTTGCCGGCAGTAAATTAGGTGTTGCAAAAATGATGCCATCAACAGAACGGTGGACAAGTTCTGTCACATATTGCGTTGCCTTATCTTCATCATGTTTGGAATTGCATAATAAAATCATGTATCCCAGAGAATTAAGATAGGTCTCCACACCTTCGATCACTTTTGCAAAGAAAAAATCAGTGACATCCGGCACTACCATACCGATCGTCTTTGAGTGGCGAGTGATGATATTCGAAGCAAAATAATCCGGCTTATAATCATACTCTTCCACAACTTCTAATACTTTCTTTCTCGTTTGTTCACTGAATCGGCTGCCTTTATTATTGATGATCTGAGAAACAGTGGTCACTGAAACGCCTGCCATATCCGCAATTTCCTTAATGGTCAACTTCATTATTCATTCTCCCTTTAGTCACATGCCTACCAACCATGTCAACGTTTTCAAAAAAACTTACTGAATGAGTTCAGTGTATCAGAAATTTCAGCAATAGAATAGTTTAAACAATAAAAATAACTCTTGAGCTCATCGCTCCTCTTCTTTTCTTTTATTCAAATCATGGTATTTCAAACGGTTGTATGTGTGGATTTCTTTTATTTTCTATTAGATATAAGTTCTCTTTTATTTCTTAGTAAAAATCTTTTTTTCTTATCTTGACATAGTTCATTGAGCATGTTAAAGTCTTCAAAATACTTATTGGAGCAATAGTTATGAAAGGATGATCATGTGAAGCGCGCACTTGTCAAAAATTTACCTAAAATAGAATTGCATTGCCATTTAGACGGTTCGATCAGACCAGCTACCTTACAAAAAATTGCAGCACAGCAAGGAATTTCACTACCAGCATCTGAAAACGAGCTCAAAGAACTTCTAGTTGCACCAGAAGATTGCCAAAATTTAAATGAGTACTTGCAGCGTTTTGACCTTGTATTAAGTTGTCTTCAGACAGAAAATGCCTTACAGCAAGCAGCTTTTGATTTAATCAGCCAAGCGTCTGAGGAGAATATTCAGTATATCGAAGTGCGTTTTGCCCCCTCTTTGCATACAGAAAAAGGCCTTTCTTTAGCCCAAATCGTAACCGCTGTGTTAGCAGGTTTGAATCAAGGACAAGAACAATTCGGCGTGAAAAGCAATGCGTTGTTGTGCGGCATGCGGCATGAAGAGCTGGATGAAATCGAACAGATCGTTCTTTTAGCAGAAGAGTATAAACGTTCTGGTGTTGCAGGTTTCGACCTTGCCGGCAATGAAATCGATTTTCCACCCTATGCTTTTGAAGAAACGCTAAGACTTGTTGAACGATCAAACATCCCTCTGACTCTACACGCAGGTGAATGCGGCTGCGGAAAAAATGTAGCAGATGCTGTCTATCTGGGTGCCAAACGAATTGGTCATGGCATCGCAGTAAAAGATACACCCGAATACTTTGCACTGCTTCAAGAACAAGGAACATTGATCGAAATGTGCCCAACGAGTAATTTTCAAACAAAAACAGTGACTTCTTTAGACGATTATCCATTTCAGCAGTTTTTAGATGCTGGTATCAATGTTTGCATCAATACCGATAATCGCACCGTTTCTGCCACCACATTAACTGACGAATTTATGAAACTACATGAATGGTACGGCATTACTTACAATGATATGGAACAGCTGAACCATAACGCTGTCACTGGTGCTTTTCTGCCAGAAGCAGAAAAACAACTGCTTCATGACCGATTATCAACTGACTACTTTGAACTGATCAATTAAAAAACACGGTGGAGTCAAGGATTCCGCCGTGTTTTTTAGTTGATTTAATTCGTTTGTACGATCCCTGTTTGGTTCACTCCGATGATTTGCCAATCATAGATTCTGGCAGTTTTACCATTTTGTTCAGCTTTTTCAAGACTCAGTTTGACATAGCGGGCCTCGACTAGACGAATCGCATCTTTACTTACGTCAGCTCGGTTTCCACGCGCCTGAACAACTGTTGTCCATGTTTGTTTATCATTGCTGATCAGGATATCATAGTCTTTTGTATTCCATTCCGAACTTTCTCCACCAGCTCCCGCATGAGACAACTCAAATCCGGCAATTGTTTTGACTGCGCCTAAATCAGCGATCATCCATGGTTTGTCACTGCTATTGTCACACCATTTCGTGCTTAGGTCGCCATCTAAAGCATAGCGATAACTTTCACGTTCATTGGTGTAACCAGATCCTTCTGTTGCACTTGTCGTTGGCAAGATCGAAAGATTTTCACTTGTGATGCCGCTTCCTTTGTCATAAACATAAATATAATCTTCAATAACGACTTCCGTCTCACCTGCTGAATTGAATGCTGTCGCTTTGACTGTATAGCTTCCTGCTTTCGCAAATGTTACCGTCGCTTCTTGCCCAGAGATCATCTCAAGATCACTGCCAGATATTTCCCAATTTACTGTTTCTGTTGATTTAGAGACTGCAGCTGATAATGTTACTGGTTCACCGACAGCAACTAACGTTTTACTTGCGTTGATCGCGATTTCAGGTTTTTTCAGTGCTTCAAATGTGTAGACCGCTGAGGCTGATCTCTTACGGTCTTCCCGACCATAAAAATCAACTGGAACGACCTGATAAACAGATGTTTCTGATATGCGTTCCTGATTTAACAGCGTATAAGATGTATTTGCTGTCTCTCCTTCAAATTGTAGCTGGCCTTCAACTTCACGATATATTCGATAGGACGCAGTATTCTTTCCTTTCGTTTGCCAGCTGATATTGACGTTTTCAGTTAGGTCATCAACGATACTTTTTCCTGGAAAAACTACCTTGTCTATTTTGCTGACAGGTGTTGTTTTTTCTTTTCCTAATCGGAGTTGACCTAAATAAATTTCTGCTGATGCCGTATTGGTATTTTTCAAGTCCAAACCGATCGATGTGATCGTCTTACCTGCAACTGATTTTAGCGAATAGCTCGTTTGAATCCAGCCATTTTCTAGATTTTTCTGCTCACCATTCAGTACAGTTGGAGTTTCTTTTTCTTTCATTTCCAATACGAGTCCTGTTTCGTCTGCACCTTTCGTCACAACACTCACCGTATCAGAAGCTGAAGGTTTGACTTGTGCTGCGTATAAATTGATACGAGTTGCTTGATTCTCAGTCATTTGACCGGATAATTTGATCGAAGAACCGCCATTATAGGCATCTTCATAACTAATATCCGCACTCAAGTGATTACCTGCTTCATTATCGATGACCCAGCGGTAGGTCGGCATGACATCTTGAATACTGCGGTTATTAAAGGTTCCTTCTTTGACCTTTGTACCGTTTAAATAAAATGCATCTCCATTACCTACATTAAAATTCGTCAAGAATGGAAATTGTGTAACTGGCGATTTCTCGACATAATACCGAGAAACTCCTTGCCATTCATTTTTCCCACTAGTAACGGCTCTGGGATCACCTTGGGGATTGATCCAAAGCAGCTGTTCGTTTTTCCAGTAGCGTTCGATATCGTATTGTCCACCATCTCTCAGTGTCCAGTCAGGACAGTATAGGCCTAAAGAAACAATTGGTTTTCCATCGGTATCTAAAATACTGCTTGGTTTTCTGCCTGTGTTTACGCCATTTGCCTGCACATCGATTCCAGCAAACAAATCGTAGGGATCACGTTTCAGCTGAAGTGCTTTTTCCTTAGAAGAAGCTAGTTCACGCCAGCGAAAATCAATAAACATATTATCAGAAACACGTTTTTTCCCTTCTTGGAAATAGCCTTGATTCGTTTCATTCAACGCGCCTTGCCACACGACATTGCCGCTTGGAATCATCGAATCATACCAAATGATCTGTTGATTTTTAGGTTTTTTAGCCTGTAAATAGCTTAAACATTCTTTCATCTGACTAGCCGTTTGTGCATCGACATTTGTTTCCTGATTGATAAACCAACCATCAAAGCCGTACGCTGCTGACATTTCTAACAGCTTATCTGCCATTGGAAAGCGGCCTTTAGAATCTTTTTGCACGAATTGCTCTACCCATTCACTTTTTCCACCGTAAGCTTCCGGCGGGAAAAAGACTGTCCCGATCACCGGCACGCCATTTCGATGAGCTGAATCTGTCACATCACCACTTGGCGGTACAATGATCCCTTCACCAGAAGAACCAGCCCAAGCAACCAAAGTATCTACATATTGCCAGTTCGTAAAGTTATAAACAGCTTTATCCGCATCCCCTTGCGCCGGCGTTCCTTTTGTGTGTCGATTGACGATCGCAATCGATAAAACTTTCGCGTCTGTACTTTGATCCTCATTCATTTTCTTTCCTTTTACGCGAGATGCTAAAGGAACTTTCGATACATTGAAAGGCGCATCGGGGTCTGTTTTAGCACTCCAATTTAGTAATGTTTCCGGAAATAAGGCTGTTGCTTGGGGAGAATGCTCGTTGATTGGTATCCCACTATTTCCAACTGACTCTGCATGAGCCGGCAAGTCGAGTCCGATAGACCCGACTGCTGCCCCCAATGTAAGTATCGAGCAATAAAACAACTGTTTCCATTTTTTTCTTTTCACTGAATGAACCTCCTTCATTATTCGCCTAAATGCAGCATCATTCATTCTTCTACAAAATGTTAGCGCTTTCCATCTGGTTTATAAATAGAAAAATTATAGGTTTTCGTTTAAAAACTATAGGTCATACTTTCGCTAATGAGCATTCTGATCCGAGAGGTAAGATGGATCTACTTTCCTCTCGTCGTTTATTCGCGTTTTAAAGAGCGGAACAAAACTGGTTTTAGTTTTGTCCCGCTCTCCTTTCATACTTCCCTTATTGATAAAAATGTTCTGAAAAGGCAGCCATCAATTGGACTACCTCTAAAAAAATCGTTTCTTCTTCTTTCGCTTCCGGTTTATCACACCAGATCGCTAACGCAGCTCCTTTGATCTGTTCTTGATGTTCCGTCTTGACTTTTTGTTCAGATGCAAATAGATCCGGCTGCCATTTCTCTTTGATTTTTTGTGCTGTTGGATAAGAATAACCAGCATTTTCTCCTAGCACATAATAGAGATAATTATCATTAAAATTGATGACGGAGTAGTCTTTATCTAGAAACGTCCGAACGGGTGCCATTTCCTTTTGCCATCTTGTCCAATACGTAATTTCCAGCTCTTCGCTTAATGTACTTGTCCTATTTTTTCTAAAGAAAGCATCATTCCAAACTCTCGGAATAAAACCAGCTTGTCTGACAAGCGCTGCAATCGAATTGACATACCCTTCGAATTTCTCTTGTCCCCGATCAGCCAAAGCTGGATAACATTCGAAATGATCAAAATCAGCAAATTCATCTGCCCCAATATGAAAGTAGCGACAACCAGTAAAAAGCGCCACATATTCTTGATAAAGAGAAAAGGTAAAAGCTACGGCTGCCTCATTCGTCACATCCATCGCCGACGAAACAGAAGATATCCCCCGTGACGTCAGCTCTTTTAATTGCCATTCTGGATGCTTTTTGAGTATATGTGTCATATGTCCCGGTGTATCTAAGTCTGGAATAATTTCGATCGATAATTCAGCGGCAGCCTCTATCAACTTGCGCACTTCCTTTTGCGATAAAGTCTTTTGGGAATTGAGTTCAGGATATTTTTTTGATTCGATCCCCAAACCTGTATCCTCGGAAAAATGCAGCTGCAGATAATTAAAGCCAAACAATGCCATTTCTTCCAGCAGCAGCCTTAAAAAGTTCGGGGTAAAATACTTCCTGCCGATATCCAGCATGATGATGCGCTCGGATATCTTTGGTATTTTTGACCCGCATTCACATTCTTTTCCCAATCTAAGCGATCTTGCTACGTACATCAGACCTTGAAATGCTCCGTTCTCATTATCAGCACTAAGCAATAGTGGTGCAACAGACTCAATTGAAAACAACGCTGATGATCCAGAAGAACGTTTCATTACAACCACAGCCTCTTCGCTATCAGAAACAAATCGAACCTTTTTCCCCAACAATCGCTCATACAGCTCACTTATTTGTTTTCTCGATAGACAAAATGCTGCATCCAGAAAAATAGACAACTCTGAGTCCATCTTTACGCACCCTCTTTAGCTAAAAGCAGACAACCGATCGTTCCGCTATTATCTCCTAATCCACAGCCGACAATATAATCATCAGGCAATGAGACATAACCACCTAGCTGCTCTTCCAATGATTGGCGGATTTTCTCTAAAAGATGTGTTTGCTTCATGACCCCGCCACCTAAAATAATTTTTTCTGGTGATAAGATCAATGTATAGTTCATCAATGCCTGGGCTAGATAAAAAGCTTCAAGTTCCCAAACCGCATGATCCACTGCTACTAACTGGCCTTTGACTCCTGTTCTTTTTTCGAGCGCTGGACCTGCTGCCAAGCCTTCAAGGCAATGGTCATGATAAGGACAAGTACTTTCAAAAGAATCCTCTGGATGCCGTGTTACTGAGATATGTCCCATCTCAGGATGACTGAACCCATGTAAAATAGATCCTTGAACTACAGCACCGCCGCCAACACCGGTTCCCACAGTCAAATAAAGACAGTTTTGAGTATTTCGTCCAGCTCCTAAATGCATCTCTCCATAAGCCGCGGCATTGACATCTGTCGTCCAAGCAATCGGCAGAGCATATCGCGCCTTCAATAACCCTAAAAGATCGATGTTTCTCCAGCCATTTTTAGGCGTTGACGTGATATACCCATAGGTTTCAGATTGTTCATTGACATCGATCGGACCGAATGAGCCAACACCTAATCCCTTAAGTTCATATCGATCAAAAAAATCAAAGACTTGAGCCAACGTTTCTTCCGGTAACGTTGTTGGTATACTGATCCGTTCAATAATCGATAGCTCCTCATCCGCTACAGCGCAAACAAATTTTGTTCCACCTGCTTCGATCGATCCATAATAGCTCATGTTTTCCTCTCCTTTTCTCATCTACGAAACCCGATCGTTCGAATTTCATATGGACTTAACTCTTCACCTAATGATTCTGATTGTTTTTCTTCAAGCAAATTCAGCTTCTCTGCTGTATTCGTCTGTTTTTTTACTTGCACTTCTGCCGCTTGATCACTCATATTGAAGCCGCGAACCACTAAATACTGATCGTCTTCACTATTTTTGACCGCTGTAACAGCAAATGTCGAGCCTGCTACCGTTACATACTGATCTTCAGCCTTTAATTGACCTGAATGACGAGTCGTCTGCTTCAAACTAAATGGAATTTGTGCACTATACGCCCGCTGATAGGTTTCGTAGCGCCCAGAGTCTGCACCATGAAAATCCAATCCATATTGGAACGCAAACTCTCCATGACATTGCGCCTCCGGTGTTGGGAAATAGCCCCAATCCCCCATTTCGCCGACAGCTCTTACTAACGTCAATGCGATCGTATTTTTTTCCGGCAAGACTTCATATTCATTTAATCCATAATTTGAAACAGTCATTCCCCGCATTTCATCATGAATATTGACGAATGCATGTTGATGCTGTGGATTGGTCGGATTTTCCCAGCTCTTACTTACTTGGTTCGGCCTTGTAACCACCTCATAAATACTATCGGCTTCATGCGTCTCAGCTTCGATCTCCGTTGGAAATAGTACACGTAAACGATGATCATCCATTTGATTATCGATCGTTGTTTCAAAGGCTAAACGAGAAGAATCTTTCGTCATCGTTACAAGTGTTGTGATCGTGAGTGATTTCAGCTTCGTTGAGCGCTTCGCTTTTCGATAACGGAAATCGACTACTGCTCTTTGTTCTTGTAAGAGCAATTCTTCTGCCGCTTCTGGGATCATCATCTGCTGAACGATTTTCACTTGTGCGATAAATGACTCGTCTTTCACGACGGCAATTTCTGCTGAGAGTTCATTCGATAGAATCGGCGTTGTTCCTTCCGGCTGTTTGAAGATATACTCATTCCCGATATCTCCAGTATCTTCAAAAGTAAGCAACTCATGATAGGTTTTTCCAGTCGCTCGATCCTGAACGTTTATCGTACCATTCTCATTGAATTTCACCTCTAAAAGATCATTTTCCAAAACCACAGGCGTCTCACTTTTGACCATCGAAGCAGCTAGTTGAGGATGTTCCTGTATTTCTTGCAACGCAAATGTTTCCCATGAAAATGCTGGCAAATCAGAGAGCAGCATTTTTACTTCAACATATTTTGCCATGTATGGAACTCTAAAACGATCTTTCGGCAAGTCATATCCAAAGCAAACTTCTGGCGCAGAAATGCTTGCGGGGATTCTTTTGCCTTGTCCGTCGATCACCTCAAAATTTGGTGTCTCACTTTCATTTAATTCCTGCCATAGTTCATGAGGAACGCCTTCTTTAAATGGCTTTCTTTCAAGCTCGATTCTTACATTGACGATATCTGATTTTACATAACCAGATGTATTAAAAACAACAAAAGGGTAACTGTTTTCCGGAAATCCATCTGTTTGCACTTCACTTACAAGCTGTTCTAGCGATTCATTCGCCAAGTAGTTGCCGACTTCATCCGCTTTTTCAAATCTCGTGATCATTTCTCGGTGAACCTCATCTGCTGAACACCCGCAAATACTATCGTGAGGATGATTTTGCAATAATAATTTCCAGGCATAATCTAGCTGATCATGTGGATAGCTGCCTGTTAGATCATACGCCATAGCCGCCAAGGGCTCAGTAACATTCTCTAGCTGTCGCTCTACTTTGGTATTCCATTGTTTCAAATACACTCTGGCAGATGCGGTATTAGCTAAGGTAAACCAGCCGTCAGTTTCTTGACTTGTCAATTCCCCATGAACGGTTCCAACATGTTCCGGCAGGTCCTGACGAACTGCTTGTAGATATTCATCAAAATTAGAATGAACAAATTCATATTCCGGGAATAATTCATTCGCCAACGCAATCGCTTTAGTCACATCTTTTTGAACAGGTTGATGATCCACACCATTCATCATCAATAAATGGTTTGTTGAAGCAAATTTTTCAGCTTCCGCTAATTTTTGTGTCCAAAAAGTTACTGCTTCTTCTTTAGTTGCTGGAATTTCATTGCCGTTGCTGTACCAATTTGCAAACAGGAGTCCTAAAATATTCGTCCCGTCTGGTCCTTGCCACCACATTTCAGAATACTGAGAGGTGTAATTTTCATCATCCAGCACCTCATTATTGAAGCCCACTGGTTTGACACCTCGACCAAAAGCGGCTGTTTCTAACCCAGCCTGTTTCATCATTTGCGGGGTCTGTCCCATATTACCGAATGTGTCAGGGAAATAGCCTAGGTTCACTGGAGCGCCCCATTTTTCACTTTCCTTTTTACCGATCAGCATATTCCGGACATTTGATTCAGAGCTGATCAAGAAATCATCTTGTAAAATGTAAAATGGTCCTATTTTTAGTTTTCCAGCAGTAATCGCTCGTTGAACATCCTCTTTGCGTTCTGGACGAACTTGTAAATAATCGTCCAATATAATGGTCTGTCCATCAAGATGAAAACTATTGAATGCTGGATCTGTTTCAATTAGCTCTAAGACATCATCCATCAATTCGACTAAGCGCATATGATGCTGCTCATACGGCATGTACCATTCACGATCCCAGTGGGAATGGGAAACGATGTAAACTTTTTTCTTCATGTTATTGCTCCTTCTCTCGTCCATTTTTTAACGTGCCACACGAATCTCAAAATAATCCATCACTAATTCACAGAACATCATGTTCGCCCAGGAGAACCATTCCCGCGTATAGTTTTCGGGATCGTCTACATCAAAGCCTTCATGCATCAAATGAGTTCCTGCATCATTTGCAACCAGCGAATCAAGAATTCGTTTTTTCTCAGCTTTATCGCTTGTTGTCATTCCTTCCATCGCTAAAGCAATCGGCCACACATAATTTTCCGGTGTATGAGAGCTGCCGATTCCTTTCGCGTATTTGCCCTCATAAAAATAGGGATTCTCTTGGCTTAAAAGAGTAGCTCTTGTCTCTTGATATATCAAATCTGTTTCATCTACATACCCTAAATATGGTGCTGCCAGTAAGTTAGGAATATTACTATCATCCATGATCGTACTATTGCCCAAACCGTCAACCTCATAGGCAAAAACTTGCTTTCCTTGCTGATTCTTGGTTAGCCCGTAGGCTTTGATCCCTGTATCGATTTCTTTTTTTAATTTTACCGCTTGATCAACTATTTCCTGATTCGATAACACCGTAGAAAAAATCTCTTCTATATAGCCTAAAATCACAACTGCAAACATATTCGACGGTACTAAATAACCGTAACGGCAAGCATCATCACTTGGTCGAAACCCAGACCACGTCATCCCAGTTGGTCCAACGTCTGATCCACGACCAGCGTTCGGCAATGTATCTTCCGATCGTGTCGTGTCTCTTTCAAAGGTATAGGATGAACCTTGATGATTTTGTTCTGTTTTAAACACAGTCAAAATCTTTTTCACGCCGTCGATAAATGATCGATCAAACTGCTTTGTATAACCTGTATTTTTATATAATAAATAGGCCAGCTGAACAGGATAACACAGAGAATCGATTTCATATTTACGTTCCCAAATCCAAGGGTTCATCGTTGTTTTGTCCGTTTGATGCCCTGCACTATTTGCCGTTTCGTTAAAAGCATTTGCATATGGATCGATGTTGATATATCTAAATTGTCGCTGAACAAGTCCACAAATCATGTCGGCAAGTTCTGGATCTTCTTTCGCGATCACTAAATACGGACGAACTTGCGCCGTTGAGTCACGCAGCCACATTGCTGGAATATCACCAGTCAATAGAAAAGTTGTTCCATCCTCTTGCTTTTTGACAGTTGTCGTCAACGTATTCGCAAATGCAGCATTAAAATTCTCCGCCCAATCGGCGTGCTCTTCACCGCATAATTTAGTAATCGTTTCCATAAATGTCCGTACGGACTCGGGAATTTTTTTATCCACTATCAATAACCTCCAATATTTGATATATCATTTCACAACGAAAGTATATGACATCAATAGTCTTTTGTCTACTCTTTTTTATTTTTCTTTGAATTGACGTTCTTTTCCCACTATGATAAACTACTCTTAATGATATATCATTTCGCATTAGGAGAGCTATTATGACTAAACCTTTATATAAAAAAATCATCGATGATCTGTTACAGGCAATCGCTTCTGGAAAATTGCCCGAACATGCACAGCTTCCGACAGAAAAAGAGCTTTCCCAAACGTACCAAGTTAGCCGGATCACATCCAAGCGGGCATTGACTGAATTAGAAAACCAAGGGTTGATATACCGTATTCAAGGAAAAGGTAGCTATGTTCAAACACAACGACCAAAGAAAAAGAAGGCCGCACGTATTTTATTTTTGATTCCTTTCTTAAATGACTTATCTTTAGGAAATTTCAATGAAGGACTAGCGCCAGTTACGAGTGAGCATCAATACGAAGTGATCATGTCATCCGCAGAATTTTTGATCAACAAACAAGCGGAAGATATTATGGCTGATTTTGACGGTATGATTTATTATGCCCATAATACAGAAGATTTCTTAGATACCTTATTTGAGTTATCGATCCAGCAGTTCCCTGTCATTATTTTAGACAAAAAAATCCATGATTTGCCTTATCCAACGATTCAGTCAGACAACTTTTCTGGAGGAGAAATGGCAACAAATTATTTAGCAACACATGGCCATCAGCGAATTGCGTATATTTTCGGTGAATCAACATTGCCTCAATCTGTGCGCCAGCGGTATTTAGGTTATATCCATGCAACAAAAGAACATCATTTATCATTTCATACAGCACTATCGGATAAAGCAGCGATTTCAAATGAAAAAACTTTAGAGTATTTAATAGAAAATGAGATCACAGGTGTTGTGTGCGAAAATGATTTAGTCGCGATTTCATTGATGAATCAGGCGAAACGAGCAAATATCAGCATCCCTGCCCAACTTTCTGTCGTTGGCTTCGATAATATCCAAGCAGCCTCTTTGGTCGATCCTTCACTGACGACGATCGCTCAAGATTTCAAAGGCATGGGACAATTAGCGGGAACGATGTTGATAGAATGGATCGAGCAACAAGTAATACCGACAGACCAACAGATTCCTGTAAAACAAATCATCAGACATTCGACAAAGGAGATTTAATGCATGAACCCATACTCGATCGATACAAGACACGGTACCGATAATCAACATTCATTTTCAAACGGCAACTGTCTGCCTTATACAGGCGTTCCTTTTGGGATGAATTATTTTGCTCCTCAAACCAACGGCGACAACGGTAGTTGGTGGTTTAATCCGCGAGACCACATCTTTCAAGGCTTTCGCTTAACGCACCAGCCAAGCCCTTGGATGGGCGATTTTAGCTACTTTGTTCTTTTGCCATATAACGGTTCGTTGAAGGAAGAAACGTTTTTTCATGCGCAGTCTTCTTACCGACCGGATGAAAGCGTTTTTAGCCCTAGTTACCTAGAAATCACTGAACAGCGTTATCAACTGACGACACGGTTGATTCCTAGTATGTACGGCGGTGTTTTAACTGCTCGCTACACGCAACCAGAAGCAAAATTACTTCTCTCACTACCTGGTAAGTACCACCTTCGAATCGAAGACGCTCACACTGTTTCAGGCTCGATCATCAATTATGCTGGTTGTGAAGATGCTGATTTTACCTTTTACTTTACGCTATACTTTAAAGAACCCTTGTTAAAGGAAACTTGGTTAGAAAAGTCAGGTGACAACAATGTCGTTTCCTTTTCTTTTGGTGACATTGAGGAACAGATCGTACAATTCGGAACCTCTTTTATCAGCGGCGCACAAGCTAAACTGAATTTATCTAGAGAAGTACATTGGCAGCCTGAAGATTATCTCGCTCATTCTAACGCTCAATGGAAAGATTACCTTAGTAGAATCGAGATTCAAGATCGAAATGCTGAACGGTATTCAACGTTTTATCATAACTTGTATCGAGCATTTCTATTTCCCCAAACCTTCTACGAAAAAGATGAAAATGATCGAGCTATTCACTACGACACATTAGCAAAACAAGTGAAACAAGGTGTTCTCTATACCAACAATGGTTTTTGGGATACGTATAAAACTGTTTATCCACTGTACTCACTGATTGCACAGGACAAATATGAAGAAATGCTGGAAGGATTTTTAACAAGCTATCGCGAGAGTGGTTATTTACCTAAATGGTTATCACCAGACGAAAGAGGGTTGATGCCTGGTACATTGATCGATGCAGTGATTGCTGATGCAGCTGTAAAAAATATTCGCCCTGATTTAATGCCTGAATTTTTAGAAGCCATGCTCAAAGGGGCAACCATTCAAAGTAAACATTCGAACTATGGTCGGCAAGGAACCGATGATTATTTAAAGTATGGTTATGTGCCGGCAAATTATCATGAATCAGTCAATCATACGCTTGATTACTGTTACAGCGACTTCTGTATTTCTCAAGTAGCGAAACAGCTGAACGACACAGCTACTGCTGAACATTATCAAAAACAAGCAAAGAATTTCTTGACTATTTTTGATCCAAAAACAGGATTCATGAGAGCCAAGCAAACAGATGGACAGTTTAAAGAACCATTTAATTGTTATAGCTGGGGAGAAGATTATGCTGAAGGTAGTTCTTGGCAAAGCAGCTTCGCTGTTTACCATGACTTCAAAGGGCTGATCGAGGCTTTCGGCGGGCCAGAAAAGTTCCAACAAAAATTGATCGACCTTTGCAATCAAACGCCTACTTTTGATGTCTCTGGTTACGGCTTTGAGATCCATGAAATGAGCGAGATGGCTGCCATCGATTTTGGGCAGCTGGCTATCTCAAATCAGCCAAGTTTCCATTTCCCTTATTTATTCAGTTACCTAGGTAAACCTGAGTTTGCTCAACCACTGATAAAACAACTGATGACCCAAACTTTTAACGACAGTTTCACTGGATATCCAGGCGACGAAGATAACGGTAGTATGGCTAGCTGGTACATTTTCAGTTCTTTAGGAATGTATCCCGTATGTCCCGGCTCTGGTGAATATGTGATCGGGATGCCTCTATTTGATAAAGCGACTCTTCATTTATCTAATGGCAAGTCCGTCACGATCACTGCAGGTCCAAATCAAGAGCAGCATCAATTTGTCGATCATATCCATTTCAATGACACACCGTATGATGCTCTATTCTTCAAACACGAAGATCTATTAAGTGGAGCAAAGATCGATTTTTCACTTGGAACTGTTCCTAGACCTAAATCTTATACAGATGAACAACTGCCATTTAGCATATAAAATAAAAACAGGAACAACCTTATCGTACATCGACAGGTTGTTCCTGTTTTTATTCATCACCGACAGAATGATAATGGTGCTTGTATTTTTCTCTAAATTCTTTAGGTGTCAAATCGTTCATCTTTTTAAACATTTGAGAGAAATACGTACTATTATTAAAACCGATTTGATCTGCGATTTCATTGACATTGTCATCTGTATACAACAATAGATTTTGGGCTTTTTTCATTCGGTACTGGTTCAAATATTGGGAGAAACTTTTTTTCGTTTCTTTTTTGAACAATTGCCCTAGATACATAACGTTCAGATGAAGAGATTGAGCAACTGATTTCAAGCTTAAATCACTGGCGTAATCCATACGAATTTTATCGATCACGTTTTGGACATTTTCAGAATAATCATAAGCAGTTTTTTCTTTTGTGATTTCCTTGATCGTAGATGTCAAAATGCCACATAGTTTATCTACATTCGAGGATCGGTTGATATCATCTAATATTTGTCGGTATTCTTCTTCATCTAGGTGATTGAACCGCCGATAGATATCCATAAACAGCATAAAGGTAATATGTCTAACATCTTCAGGACGAGCCCCTATCTTTTGTGTTTTTGCAAAGATGTCTGTGATCGTCTCCTCGATCGTCGGAAAGTCTCCAACCATCAATGTTTTGTTAAAATTGATGATATCTGCTGACAAATCAAAATCATCTGAAAACACAGCATATAAAATATTGCTCCCGCTTCTTTCATAAAACTTATAACGCTGCAAGGTTTGATTTGCCTTTTCAAAACTATCTGGAACATCTTCCCAATCGGAAACCGTCTCACCCACACTTAATACCCAATCCTTCTCATCTTGTTCCTGCAATGGATTCGTTAAAAGGAGTTGATTCAACAGGTATTTATTTCCTTTGAAAATATGTATCACTAAGCTTTTATCGCCCAAGTTCCGTGAGAAAAACAGCGTTTGCTGTTGTTGTTTCAGCCATTCACTCAGTACATTCTTTTTTTCTCTAGAAACTTCAAAAATCAGAACAGTCCAGTCTGATTTATCCGATAGATCAACGAGCTGGCTGAATGCCTCATAATTTCCTGTTTCTAATTCATCATTGACCCATTGAGACAACAAAACTTCACTGTACATTCCTTCTCTTGTTTCTTGTCTATTACGGGTATCCAAACGATCTTTTGCCTTTCTAACACTTTTTAACAACTCAGATTTATCGACAGGTTTCATCAGATAATTGATAGCTCCCAACTGTAACCCGCCTTTTAGAAAGTCAAACTTCTGATAACCAGACAAAATCATGAATTCAAATTGTCGCGCTTCTTTTTGGGCCGCATCAATGAACTCTAACCCAGTCATCTCCGGCATAGTGATGTCCGTGATCACTAGATCGATCTCCTCAGATTCCATCAAAGTCAATGCTTCTTTTGCATTTCTTGCGGTCGCTCTGATCGCGAATCCTTCTTCTTCCCAAGAGATGATCTTTTTTAAGCCATTGACGATCATATATTCATCATCGACCAATAAAACATTATAGCTCATCTTTTTGCTCCTTTTCGAACGATAATATAATAGTCAGTCCGCTGGGTTCATTTGATACCACTTGCATTAGGAATGTCGGACTAAAATAGGCACGAAGCCGCTCATTGACATTTTGCAGACCGATCGAATCATGCAGCTCAATCGTTTGCTGCTTTAGTTTTTCTTGGATCACAGACAGCTTCTGATCAGAAATCCCCTTGCCGTTATCACGAATCATGATCTCTACACGTTTTCCAACTACTCTTGCTTTCACACTGATTGCATTATCATTGCGAGAAAAATCAATGCCGTGGACAAAATAATTCTCGATCAGAGGCTGAATTGAAAACTTAGGTAACACTAATCCTCTAAGCGCATCATCGATTTCAAAGTGATAGGCGATACGGTCAGGATATCTCATTTGATAAAGATAAACATATTTTTCGCAGAAGCTTAGCTCCTTTTCTAACGTTGTTGTTTTGGCTTGGTCTGTATTATTTCTTAATAATGTTGAAAACGCGTAAACAACATCTGCTAACTCTTCACTACCTTCACTTAACGCATACATTCGGATATATTCCAGTGTGTTATATAAAAAATGAGGACTAATTTGAGATTGTAACGCTCTCATATGAGCATCCTGCTGCTTGATCTCTAATTTATATATATCTGCAATATATTGCTCGATATTATCCAGCATCGTATTGATTCCATTAGAGAGTTCTTTTAATTCAAACTGCGTCATTTTCTCGTCGATCCGTGTATTTAAGTCCCCTTGTGTGACTAGTGCCATCGAATCCATGATTATATCTACTTGTTGGGAATACTTCGTAAAGGTTCGATAAAGTAAATATAATAAAATCAGAATCAGGACGCCGCCGCCAACCACTAAAATACGCAAATCGCTCAGCACAGCTTTCACGATCTTCTCCTTGGAAATAGTCACTAGGATATTAAATCCTCCGACCGTTTCTAAGTGCTCTAGTAGATTTTTTTCCATTAACGATTGAATCGGGAGCTCTGAAGTTTCTTTCATACGCTTTTGGATCAGTTCTTGATCCATTTGTTTAGTCACTTCAGTATATGTCAACAATTGGTACCCTGTTTCTGAAAAAATATAGGCGGATAGTCCATCATAGGTTGTTAAATGCATCAAACTACTTAACATATCTTGTTTGGAAAATTCCACAT
Organism: Enterococcus sp. S22(2020); assembly: GCF_020295385.1. Lineage (NCBI taxonomy): Bacteria > Bacillati > Bacillota > Bacilli > Lactobacillales > Enterococcaceae > Enterococcus > Enterococcus sp. S22(2020). The sequence continues at coordinate 221,820 of NZ_JACFUD010000005.1, read as the reverse complement.
AAAAGCTTCCAAACACCTCTAATGTCACAGGATGGATCATTGGATACGACAAGTAGAATTTGTCTTCAAGATCAGGCGTCCCTTCTTCTTTCATCCCTCCTTTGTTGTCATTAGTAGACAAATAGTACCCTTCATAGTTATTCAAAACCATGATGATCGATTCAATATTTTCATATGTCGTATAAAAATTTTTGACCTGACTAGGCAAAAATAAATAGTTCCCTGTTTTTAGCTGTTCATCATAGGTGTAATTTAAATACTCAGGAATATCAGACCCCATGTAGCGGTTCAAACTATTGATCTTGTCTTGATTATCTGTCAATCCATTCAGCATAGTCTTGCCTTGTAAATTTTTGTCATTGATCGACCGACTGAGCAGATCGACTGCCTCTTGTGTCGTTGCTTTTCCTCTTCCCATCGCCTGCCAATAGGTATTCATCCCTATACTGACCATACCGACTAAAATCAACGAAGCAAGAATCAATGCATAGTTTTTTAGCAGCCGGTTCAATAACGTCTTTTTATAGATGGACAGAGGAAATCTTTTACGCATAGCCCTCTAAACGCTGATCGATCGTTTGACGCCATGATCTAGTCGCTGTAAAACTCCAAATTTGAATCATGGAAAACGTAGCAAAGAGAAATAACCCTTTATACTTCCATGTGATCAAAAAAATCAAGCCGACGCCAATAGCTATCTTTAGAAGATTCATAAAGCTAGAGAGCGTTGAAATAACAGCCAGCTTTATCAAATTGATCAAATCGATTTCGTAATAGCTATCTAATAATAACGTATATTGAAAAGCAACCAAGCTATAGATCATTCCGAAAACCAAAATAAAATCGATCACCAAGAAAAGGAGTCCTTGGATTTGTACCGATAAAAATAGATTGTATCCCAAAATAAGCAAGAGTATGCCTACCCCATAAAAAAGTAGATTCCCTCTAATCATATTTTCTTTAAAGCTTTGCCAGCCTTCTTTCAGCGTAATGTCTTTATAATTAAATTCATGACGGATGAATAGTTCATTCACCGTCTTAAGTGCTGGGCCTACTCCTGCAATCAGTAATCCGCAGCAGCTGAATAACCAAAAAAACAGATTCAATTTCACAATCACCCAAATTTTGATGAATAACGTTTCTAATGCTTTACCGACCATTTTCTCCGTCCTTTCTAGTTCTCTTCTCTTATAATAAATAACTCAAGCAGATATGCCAACTAAAACACTACTTCATAAATAAGATACGCATTATTTATCCTATTCATTTTTAAAAGAACCAAGTAAAAACGACAAATCATCGAAATCACTTGGCTCTCCAGCTCGCTCTATTTTTTCAAGAACTCATCATATTGTTTTTGCATTTCTGTTTGTACTTTTTCATACCCTGCATTGTCCAAAGCTTCTTTCAATTTAGGGATCGTCACTTCTGGATCAACGGTTCCTGTGTTTAAGCCATCCAGATATTGACTCATGACATTAGCGATATTGCTTAATTCTGTTTTCACACTTGATGTTACAAAATTAAAGCCTAAAATTGGGGAAGTTTCTGCTTTTGCGATCGATTCATCACGTTCTTTGATCATGTCATCTGTGATCGTATCTTGTGTATAAAGGATCTTATTGTTTCCTGTATTCCAAGCAGCTAGATGCGTATTTGGTTTGTATCCATCCAATAATTTGATTTTATCTTCTTTCCCTGAGATTTTCTCCCAAGCTTCGCCTTCGATCCCCCAGACCAAGCCATTTAATAATTCCGGATCGCTATTCAGTTGTCCCAAGACTTCAACTGCTTTTTCTTTATTTTTAGATGTATTTGAAACAACGAAATTAGCCATTTGTGCTTGAGCAGTAGATTTCAATGGTGTCGTGAAAGCTTTAGAAACTAACTCTTGGCCTGCAGCATTCGTCAAAATCGTATCACCATAATCATAAGGGCCTTGCGTTTCTTGACGAACAAACCAAGTATTGCCTTCTAATGGAAACTCTGTGTTACTTGTAGCTGCATCTGATGGGATGTAGCCAGCTTGGTACCATTTATGCATCGTTTTCAATGACTCTACAAACTCTTTATTGTCATATTGGTTGATGATTTTATCAGAATCGCCATTTAGGTCTACAGCAAACGGATATTCGTTTCCGATCGGAAAGTCGAAGTCCCCTTGTACTTTGAATCCTTGACCGATCGCAAAAGCTGCAACATTCGGTTCTTTTTCATGGAAAGCTTTCAAGACATCCTCCGTATCCTGATAAGTTTTGATATCGTCGATGGTCAGATCGTATTTATCTAAATACTGCTTATTGAACGTCAATACTTGCTGAGAATAGACATTTCCATTTACCGGAAACGCATACAATTTACCATCAACTAAATTCCCTTGGATGTAAGCTTCATCCAGTTGATCATATGCATCTTTCGCAAATTTAGGGGCAAGTTCAGTTAAATCTGCAAATGCTCCTTTTTGTGCATTCGGCACATAGTTATCAGCAAAAGCAATATCATAATTTTCGCCTGATGATACAATTACACTCATCTTCTTCTTGTAATCACCCCAGCCGATATACTGAATATTTAGCTTCACGCCTGTCTTTTCTTCTAAGCGCTTATTCGCCACTTCCATCAATTCATCGTAATTATCAGGCTTGTCACCGATCTGATACATCAAAAGCGTATTTTCATCTGACTTATTACTGCTGCCAGCTGTTTTTTCTTTACTTCCGCCTCCACATGCTGTCAAAGCTCCTAAAAGAACCACTGCTATTCCTGCACTTGCGACTTTTTTCCAGTTCTTCATTTCTATTCCTCCTAAATTTATGATCGACACTTATTAAAAACAGAGACGTGTCACTATCTGCGTGAAGCTCTTTTTCTCTCTACTGATTCAACTCAAAAACAGTCTATATTTACACCATTTATAAGTCTACTGAATCTCTTTTTTCTTCAGTAGACTTATTGGATTACTCTTTCACTCCACCGATCGTCAATCCTTTTACAAAATACTTTTGGAAAAATGGATAACTTATCGCGATCGGCAGTGTAGAAATCACGACGATCGCCATTCGAGCAGATTCACCCGGGATCGCCGCCATCCCGCCAGATAATTGGCTGCTGGCGCCAGCATTTTGAGTCAGATACTGAATGTTATTTTGAATCTTCATCAATAAATACTGTAGTGGAACTAAACTATCTTTTTGAATATACAATAGTGCGTTGAACCAATCATTCCAATACCCTAAAGCTGCAAACAAACTAATCGTCGCAATGCCAGGAACGGCTAATGGTAGAACGATCTGCACAAAAATCCGCAACTCAGATGCGCCATCGATCCGCGCTGATTCAATGATCGAATCTGACACAGACCGTTTGAAAAATGTCCGCATCACGATAATGTTAAACGGACTAACGGCCATTGGCAAGATCAATGCCCAAATCGTATCTTTCAACTGCAATAAATTCGTCATAACCAAGTAATTAGCTACCATCCCCGGAGAAAACAACATCGTAATCAAACAAAATACGGTAAAAAAACGACGGAAGGGAAAGTTCGATCTAGAGATCACATACGCATATAATGACGTTGCTGTACTATTGATCAGCGTTCCTAAAACAGTGACTAACAATGTTACCATCAATGCTTGAATGATTTTATCATTCATCTGACCAAACAAATACGTATAGCCAAACACACTGAAATCTTGCGGCCAAAAACTATACCCATTGGCTGCCAAGGCTGTTTCACTACTGAATGAGATCGCCACCACAAACAAAAACGGCAAGATACACGAGAGAGCAAAAACAGCGATCAATAGATTAAAGAATAGATTGACCGGTTTATTAAATGAACGAATTTCTACTTTTGACACGGGCTTTTTCTTCAATGTTTTCACTCCTTCTTAGAATAATGCCGATTCGTTGTCAAAACGACGAACGATTCCGTTGGTGATCATCAATAAAGCAAATCCAACTGTGGATTGATATAAACCAGCAGCTGCTGTCATTCCGATATCACCCGTGGCAGTCAATCCATTGAAGATATACGTATCTAAAACAGAAGTTACTTCATATAAAGCACCTGAATTTCTAGGAACATTATAGAACAACCCAAAATCGGCTCTAAAAATATTCCCTACAGCTAAAATCGTCATGATCGTCATCAGCGGTAATAATTGGGGAATCGTTACATTTTTGATCTGCTGCCATTTGCTAGCTCCATCGACCATCGCAGCTTCATAATAGGTTGGATCGATGCCCATAACAGAAGCAAAATAAATAATACTGTTATAGCCAATCCCTTTCCATGTACCAATAAAGACTAAAATAAACGGCCAGTATTTTGCTTCGCTATACCAGTTGATCGGTGTTCCTCCCTGACTTGAAATCCACTGATTGAAAATCCCTTTATCCGGGCTCAAAAAGGCATAAACAAAATACCCGATAATGACCCACGATAAGAAATACGGCAATAGTGACATCGTTTGATACACTTTTACCAAGCGCTTATTCCGAAGCTCGCTCATCACGATTGCAAAAAATACAGAAATGACAAGGTTCAAAGTAATAAAGGTCACGTTGTACAACACTGTATTTTTCGTAATCAAAAAGGCATCATTGGAAGAAAATAAAAACTTGAAGTTCTCCCAGCCAACCCATGGACTTTCTTTCAAACTTGCAATAAAACCATCTGGGGAAATATGAAAATCCTTAAAGGCTACGACATTGGTCAAAACTGGAATATAAAAAAAGAAGATCATCCAGACCATCGCCGGAACAGCCATTAGGATCAATGCCTTATACCGCCAAATATTTGAAAAGAAAAGCGCACGCTTTGACTTTCTTTTCATCTGCTCAACTCCTTTCTTCAACTTATTCACAACGAAATTATAGCGCTTTCAACTAAAAATAAGAATAAACAAAATATAGTTATTCCTATAAAAAATATAGATACCTCTTTTCCGCAAAAATCCTTTCCGATTGTGTTATACTCAAAAAAACTTGAAAAGAGGGATTCACTGATGGCTATCTATCAAAACACAAAAATTGCAGGAAGCAAAAGCTTGTATATTTCTGGTCAAACGCCAAGTAAAGACGGCTTCACTCCTGAAACGATCTCAGAACAAATGGACATAGTTTTAGAAAAGATCCATGCTGCATTGGAAGAAAATGGATTGACTGTAGAAGAATTAGTAAAAATCACGATTTACCTTACTCATGTTGATCATCTATCAGGAGCTAGAGAAAAACTTGCTGCTTTTGTCGGCAGTTCAAAACCAACAGCGACGCTCGTCATTGTTGCCGGCCTGATCGATCCAGCTTTTAAAGTCGAAATCGATGGAATTGCAGCCTTCTAATTATTTCACAAAAAAGATTGGGGCGTAACTCTGCGAGTTACGCCCCAATCCCTTTAAAAATGACTAGATACTAGAAACGAAAGCAACTACTAGATCACATCAATTTTTAGTATCAAAGATGCTAAAAATCGATGCACTTAGTCCCCAAAGTTGAACACTTCATCTCAACCTTTGTTTCAGTTTTGTTTATTTTGCTTTCATCAATTCTAATGGTGAGTCAATTTTACTTTCAACTTCTTTCCCTTCAAAATGATCATACGCTGCCTGTAAGGCCAATTTACCCATTTCGACTGGTTGTTGTGCAACTGTTGCCCCCATCGTTCCAGCTTCGACTGCTTTGATTCCATCCTCATTTCCATCAAATCCTACAACTAAGACATCTTTTTTCCCTGCTGCCTTGAGCGCTTCGACTGCCCCAAGAGCCATTTCATCATTTTGTGCAAAAACAGCTTTGATATCCGAATTAGATTGTAGAATGTTCTCCATCACACTCAAGCCTTTCGCACGGTCAAAGTCTGCTGACTGACTTTGTACGACATCCAGATCATTCTTTGCGATATTCTCAAATCCTTTTCCACGCTCACGTGTCGCAGAAGCACCGGGAGTTCCTTCAAGTTGAACTACTTTTGCGCCTTTACCAACCTTTTCGATGATGAAATCAGCGGCCATTTCCCCGCCTTTCACATTATCAGAAGCAACTAATGTCAAAATTTCTCCGCCATCAGAACTTCTGTCTAATGCGATCACTGGAATATTCGCCTCATTTGCTGCTTCAACAGCTGGTTGAATCGCAGAAGAATCTACTGGATTGACTAAAATCACATCTACCTTTTGCTGGATCAGGTCATCGATATCATTACTTTGTTTAGAGGCATCATTTTGTGCATCAGAGATGATCGTTTTCGTTTTGTTTTCATCTGCCAATGTGGTGATCCCATCTTTGACTGAAACAAAAAACGGATTATTCAATGTGGAAATACTTACACCGACTTTTAGATCCGCCGCTTTTTTCTCCTCTGTTTTCGTATCTCCTTTTGACTCATTGTCTCCTAAAGTTGCTGCTCCACACCCTGATAAAAGTAACACCGCGGCCATCATCGAAATAAACAGTTTTTTCATGTTGTTTCTCTCCCTTATTTGATTATTTATTTTGTTTTCTATCCAGTAACACTGCAATAATAATGACTAATCCTTTGACGATTTGTTGATAAAAACTCGAAACACCTAATAAATTCAATCCATTATTGATCGTTCCGATGATCAGCGCACCAATCAATGTGCCAAACAAACGTCCTTTTCCGCCAGACAAACTCGTTCCGCCTAATACAACTGCTGCAATTGCATCCATCTCATACGCCTGTCCTGCCGTTGGCTGAGCTGAATTTAAGCGGGACGTTAAAATGATCCCTGAAATAGAGGCCATCAAACCAGAGATCGTATAGATGATCATTTGGACACGATCCGTTTTGACTCCTGCGATTTCTGCCGCTTTCAAATTCCCTCCGACAGCATACGTCTTTTTACCAAATGCGGTTTTGTGCAGAAGAACATATAATAATAGAAAGAAAATCAGCATAACGAAAATTGGAAATGGAACGCCGAATAGATAGCCTTTTCCCATAAACTGAAAAATGAAGCTTTCACCGATCCCTGTAATTGGGTTACCATCTGTATAAACAAGTGTTGCTCCACGATAAATCGTCATCGTTGCCAAGGTTGCAATAAAAGGTGCCATTTTTCCCTTTGTGATCAAAAGACCATTGATCAGTCCCAAAAATGCGCCTAAAACCATTCCAACCAGCATCGCCAATATAGGAGAAATGCCATTTGCGATCAGCCCGGCTGTCAGTGCCCCAGATAAAGCAAGTGTTGAGCCAACAGACAGATCAATACCGCCAGTCAAAATAACAAAGCTCATTCCAAAGGCAATCAACGCATTGATGGACACCTGACGCAGTAGATTCAACAGATTATTCGGTGTAATAAAGCTTGGATTCAATACGGTCACAACGATCACTAAAGCAATCAAAGCTAACAACGGACCTAAAGAACCGAGAGCAAATTTTTTCTTTTTCGTATTTTCCATGATCAGTTTCCTCCTGTAGCTAAGTTCATAATTTTTTCTTGTGAGGCATCAGCTTTCACTACTTCGCCTGCAATCTGTCCTTCTCTGACTACAACGATTCGATCACTTACACTCATCACTTCCGGTAAATCACTTGAGATCATGATGATCGCAACACCGCGCTCTGCCAACTCATTCATCAAAAGATAAATTTCCCTTTTGGCGCCCACATCTACACCTCTCGTTGGTTCATCCAAAATCAAGACTTGCGGACCAATACCGATCCACTTCGCTAGAACGACTTTCTGTTGATTTCCACCAGATAAACTGCTGGCTGGAACCTCCTTATTTTCAGCCTTGACTGTTAACCGTTTCAATAATAGCTCTACAAAATCGTCGATCGTTTTTTGATCCAGTAACCCGCGTTTACTAAATTCATCCACCGATGGCAATAAAATATTATCTTCTAAACTAAAATCAAGGATCAGCCCTTCATCTTTTCGGTTTTCAGTGAGGAACCCAATTCCCTTTTTTATTGCCTCTGAAGGCTTATGGATAGTGATTTTCTCCCCATTTAGCAGAATTTCTCCTAAGTCATACGTATCGATCCCGAAAATTCCCCGCATGATCTCTGTTCTGCCGGAGCCCATCAGCCCTGAAAAGCCAAGAATCTCTCCTTCTTTCACGGAGAAAGATATATCTTGAAACACTCCTTTTGAGCTTAAATTTCTAACTTCAAATTTAACTTCGCCGATTGGATTATTTTTTTCGGGATAAAAATCACCGATATCACGACCAACCATATCATGGACGATTTGATTCACGTCGACTTCTGAAATTTGATATAAGCTGACAGAAATTCCATCACGCATCACAGTGATCCGATCGCACAAAGCAAAAATTTCTTCCATTCGATGTGAAATGTAAACAATTGCAACACCTTTGTCTTTCAACCCGCGAATGATCTTGAATAAGTTATCGATCTCTGTTTCTGAAAGTGCCGCGGTCGGTTCATCCATGATCAGAACTTTTCCATTTGTCATCAATGATTTGGCGATTTCCAGCATCTGCTGCTGACCAACAGACAGCGTATCGACCTGAGCATCCAGTGCTAAAGAAATATGCAGTTCGTCAAATATTTTCAGCGCTTCTGCCGCCATTTTTTTCGTATCCAACAAACCAAATTTCGTCTTTAACTCTCTATTCAGATACATATTTTCCAAAACTGTCATGTTAGAAAACGTATTCATTTCTTGGTGAATAAATGTGATCCCAAATTCCTCTGCTTCTTTTGCGTTTTTAAAGTATCGTTCCGTACCATCGATATAAATTTTCCCCGCATCACGCTTATGCAATCCCGTCAGAATATTCATCAACGTGGATTTTCCTGCACCATTTTCGCCCATCAAGGCATGGATTTCACCTGATTTCAGTTCAAAATCCACCCCTTCCAGCACCTTATTTGTTCCAAAACTTTTGCTGATCGCTACCATTTTCACTTCCATGAGACTGCTCCTCTCACTTTCTAAAAGATTACAGCGGACTGTAAAATCACATTTGCATATGGTGTATCTTCTCCCGTACGGATGATCACCTTCACATCATTGCTCAATTGCTTAAACTCTTCATGAGAAACATACGCAATAGAAGGAAGAACGCCTTTTATTTTTTCATGAAGTTCAGTATTATTTTTCTTGATTTCACTCGCTACTATTGCCTTTTCTACCGCAACTTCTGCTAAAATCAGCTCTAAAACGGAGTAAAAAGAGGGGGTGCCTTGTTTCAAGGAAATATCGATTTCTTTGATATGATCCGGTACAGGCAAGCCGCAATCACTAATAATGATTCGGTCTGTATGTCTTAGATCATCAACCACTTTTGCGATCTCTGAATTTAAAATCCCACGTTTTTTCATACAGTTGCCGCCACCTTCTCATATGCTGGAATCCCGCTTTGCGCGCCTTTTGTTTGAATCGCGATCGCTGATGCGGCATTTCCAAGTGCCAAACTTTTTTCGATCGATAAGCCTTCTAAAATTCCTTTAACGAAATAGCCATTAAATGTATCTCCAGCTCCGGTCGTGTCCACAACAGTGTCTACCTTTTTAGCCGGGACAGTGATTTGTTTTTCTCCATCAAAGAAGACAGCACCTTGATCCCCAAGAGTGATGACCAGTTTGTTCGGATAATTGCGGAGCATTTCTTCTTGACTTTGATTTGGAAATAATAACAATGCCTCATGTTCATTCGGAGTTAAATATGTGACTTTATCCAAGTATCTTTCAGGAATTTCTTTTGCCGGCGCTGGATTGTACAACACAGCGATCTGACGCTCAGAGCAAAACTCGATCAAATATTCGATCGTTTCCATCGGCATTTCATTTTGCAAGACGATCATATCCATTTGTTCTAGTTTTTCACGATAAGATTGAACGACCTCGACTGAAATCAAATCATTTGCACCTGGTACGATAATGATTCGATTATCACCATCCTTGATTTGAATATGCGCTGAGCCGCTCTCAACATTATCATGGGTTTGGATCATCTCTGTGTTGATACCGTTGTTTTTCAAATTATCGATCAGCGACCGTCCAAAAGAATCGTTGCCAACAGCTCCCAGCATAAATACATCTAGTTCTGATCGACTTAATGCGATCGCCTGATTCGCCCCTTTACCGCCAAAAAATGTCTGAAATGCCTCACCAACAACTGTTTCGCCTTGGTTCGGGATTATATTGGTTGTTACGACAAAATCCATTGATATACTACCTATTACTGCTACTTTCTTCATTTTCTCATCTCCATCCAGAATGTGTAACCGGTTACCTATGTCCATACATTAACATCTTTCGACGAAAATGTAAACCCTTTCAGCGTAAACTTTCTCCTTTTTGTAGCGAGACTGGTAAAATTGTTTCACTCTTTCGCTGCTCTTCACCCGTTAAAAGATCGACCATCAACATCGCTGCCGTCTCTCCAATATCATAAACCGGCTGCTTGATCGTCGTTAATTTTGGGTAGGTCATATCAGCAAAAGGAATCCCGTCATACCCCATGATTTGTAGATCTTCTGGGATGTTCAATCCTCTTTGCTGTGCCTTTTGCATGATCTTCAGTGCAAGATAATCATTCGAAGCGATCACCGTATCAACGCCTTGATACTTTTCAAAAAACGTCTCTGAAATTTTATCGACCTCATCCACATTGAACGAACTCGTTTCAAACACTTCATAGGAAAATTTTTCTGCTTCTAAGGTATCCGTCAAGCCCTTTAATCGTTTTCTAGCACTTTCAAAAGATAAGCTACCAGTAATGATCAATAGCTTTTTGAATGCTGTCTTTAAAATCTCTGTCCCAATAATTTGTCCGCCCAAGTAATCATCCGGCAGTACTTTTGTAAAATTCCCTTCATAGACACGGTCGATCCCAACCACAGAGATCCCTTCGATTGGATCGATCGGCAATGCGGTAATGATCCCACTTACGTTATTTTGAATGAATGTCGTAATATACTGCTGCAGCTGTTCTTCTGAATCTGAGGTATTTGCCAAGAGCATCATATAGCCATTTTTGATCAAAGTCTCCTCGATTCCTTTGGCTAAAAGCGGAAAATAAGGATTAGCAATATCCGGTAAAAGTACGCCGATGATTTTTGATTTTTTCTGAAATAAGGAGCGGGCTACTTCATTTGGGACATAATTCAATTCTTCGATCGCTTCAGCGATTTTTTCTCCTGTTTCACTTCTTACATAGCCATTTTTATTGATATATCTGGAAACGCTCGCGACAGATACGCCAGCTCTTTTTGCTACATCTTTGATCGTCACCATTGAAACGCACTCCTGTCTTTTGATCTTATAGGTTTATTTTAGAGGAATGGGGCATAAAAAGATAGTCGCAGCAGACGTCTTTTTTGACTGCAAAAAAAGACAGACCATTGATCGCCTGCCTTTACATGTCGATTAGATTATTCTTTGACACTTTTCAAAATATAATACCCTTTATCCTTTGTCACGATTTCTACATTCCCGAATACATCCAGCATTTTCTTTTCAGCACTGGGTGCACCTTGTTTTTTCTGGATCACGACAGTCAGCGTACCGTCTGTGACAAGAAGCGGATGCGCTTCGCTCAAAATCTCATGAACGACTTTTTTTCCTGCCCGAATAGGTGGATTGCTAATGATCGCTGCATACTGTTTTTCGTGTAGATCCGCATAAATGTTCGATGGATGAATATCTACATTTTCCACCTGATTTTTCTTAGCATTTTCTTGTGCCAATGCAACGGCTCGTTGATTGACATCGATCATTTCGACCATTCTTCCGCTCAACGAAGCAAGGGTCAACCCGATCGGACCATAGCCGCAGCCAACATCCAGCAAACGACCTTCTGGCAATTCTTCCCAATCAAACGCATCGATCAACACTCGAGAACCAAAGTCAACGGTATTGCGGGAAAAAACGCCGCTATCTGTCAAAAATTGAAATTTCTTTCCTCTTAATTCAAAAGACCACTGCTCTAGATCATGAGCAAGATCCGGGTTTTCTGCATAATAATGATTCGCCATTTTCTTCTTCCTAACTATTTTCTTTTGTCATCAGTCTACCTTTTATTTCCCGAACAATCAAGGCAGCTAAAAAGTCGTAGCCTGTTCTAGAAAAATGCAGCCCATCTGCTTGTAAAAACTCATCTGTACCAGGATAAACGACCATTGCTTGATACATGTCGATCACAGGAAGCTGATATTTTTCTCCAATGACTTTTACTCGTTCCACATATGTCCGAATCCGGTCATCATCTCTTGTTGGTTTGCGGCCGCAATCAACATAAGGCGGCGTTAATAAAATTACTTTTTCTGCACCGACTTTTTGGATCATCGTTTCAATATTTTCCGCATACTTTTCTAACGGTACCAAATTATCACTATTCGTATCATTAGCGCCAAAGAAAATAGTGACTATATCAGGCTGCTCAGCCAGTACGTCTTTTTCTAAACGTTTCATCGCATCCTCTGTTGTATTTCCTGGAAATCCTGCGTTGACGATCTGGATATCTTCTAACTGCTGTGCCGCTAGATCCTCCGTGATCAGATTTTGTAAAATCGGCGTGATCGCCTCTTCTCCGTAGCCTGCTGTGATACTATCACCAAATAGAACTAATTTTTTCATTTCTCAGTCTCCTTCCAAGACTTTTTTCTCTATTTATCATACCATTGAACAAGCTATTTTGCCGAGTCAAAGAATTATTCCAGCGTAGTCCCAATTAAAAAGAAAGTCACAAAGAATTTTATTTATAACAAAATAAGAATTAAAAATAACTAAATGAGTTGAAATAATAAAAGCATTGTTATATAATCAACTTCAACTAATTCGTGATTAGTAAAAAATATACTAGGTGGTTAAGATATGAAAAAAAGAAATTGGTTATTTGTTGGTACTGTTATGCTTTCTACACACATTTTTTCTGCTACACAGGTCCTTGCTGTTGAAGAGTCGGAAATCAGTACAACTTTAGAAGTAAATAATTTAAATGATTTAAATTCGATTTTTCCAGAAAATGAACAATGGGAAGAAGAGATGAAAAATGAAGCAAATACCGCTCCAGTTGAAATAGATCCAAAGGCTGTTGGACGTGCTAGAGCAGGTTCATGGTCATGGCGCGATGGTGTCAGATTCGTATGCTTCTAGTCCTCTTTTTAATAACGGTCATGCGGGAATCATGGGTGCTAGTCGCTGGTATACAACAGTTGAAGCTAACCCTAATGACGGCGTACAATTTAAAAGCGGTGACTGGCCTTCTCGTTTTGGTGGTCAAGTATGGCAAGTAGGAGTGAAAAGTACGTCAGTTGCACAAGATAAAAAAGCTGCCTTATGGGCAGAAAAACAGGTGGGAAAAAAATACAATAACAATTTTTTGAATAGAGGTACCAGAAGTACTTTCTATTGCTCTCAGCTAGTTTGGGCAGCATATAAAGACACAGCTAACGTCGACTTAGACACATGGCGCTATGCATCTGCTGTACATCCATTTGAACTTCACCAAACAGATAAAACAACTTTGATTTATAGGAAGAAATAAATATGAATAAAAATGTTTTAAGAAAAATGGGGCTAACCTTCCTATTTTTCTTACTTATGCTTGGCGGATGCCAAAAGAATACTGCTCTAAAAACAAAAGAGTACGATCTAGCTATTATTGACTCACGAAATATCACAACTTTTCTTGAAAAAGACAGTAAACTAGAAAAAGTGGAACAACTTAAACGAACAGATGGTAATCTAAATTTTTGGCGCAATAATTTTTGGAAAATGGATGATCATTACTATACAAAAACCTCTGAAAATCCCAAACTTGAAGTTTCTTTAGCAAAAATTGGTAATGATTTATCTATTGACCTTGTCAAAGCCGAAGGAAATGATGCTTACACTTCAAATGTGGACGGGGAATTTTTCTATACTAGCGCCTGTTTTAGTGATCGAACAGAATTTTATAAGTATGACAAGAACTTGAAACTTAAACAAAAAAAAGAACTCCGTAAAAAAGAAAGTGTCCTAACTAATCAATTGATCCCTTTAGGAGATTACCTCTATGTTTTATGTGATTATACTAATCCTGATGATGGATCGAGTAAAAATATGTTAGTAAAAATGTCGAAGGAATTTGAAGTGGTTGAAGAAACAGATTTAGGTGATGAAGCAAGTGCATATCTAAGAATGGTTCACTTTCAAAATAAACTTTATATTACAGAAGCCAATGCCAGCGTGGGGACAAATGGAGAACCGGGAGAAGCAAATCGAGTGCTTGTGTATGATCTAACAACAAAAAATAAAGAGTATCTCACTTTGACTTATCCTTATCCGATGGAAATATATGTAGATGAGCCAAACGAAAACCTAATCATACGTCACTATGAGCTATATGTAAAAAGCTATACATGGACAGTTTTTAACTTGAAAGACCAAACAGAATCGTTCATTCATTTTCCTGAATATGAAAAATTGGAACAAGAAAAACATATAAACCCTCCATTTTTCACTCAGGATAGTGGTTATTACTATTTTATGTTCGATGATCAACTCACCAAATATGATCCTAAAACAAATACACCTATCAAATTAGACTTGTCAGCCTATGACTTTGAAGATACAAGTGCTTTGATTATGAATAAATAAGAATACACAATAAAACTCTACTTTAAATACTCAGTAGGGTTTTGTTGTTTTATGAAAGATGCTATAATGAGCAAGGAACGAAATGTTGGCTTTGGTGGAGGAATTATGGACGATAAAATGAATTACTACCCCATTTCCAGAGAGGAATGGCAAGGCTTCTATCATAATGGTAAAGCACCGTTGACAGAAGAAGAACTAGAAAACATCAAAGGCTTCAATGACCAGATCTCACTGCAGGACGTGCAGGATATTTATGTCCCATTGACGCATTTGATTCATTTATATATGAAGGAATTCGAGTCTTTGACTGTCAGCAAAGGGTTGTTTTTGCATGAGTATGTCCCTGTTCCGCCATTTATCATTGGCATTGCAGGAAGCGTAGCTGTCGGGAAAAGTACCACGGCACGTCTCTTACAAACGATTTTAGCTAGAACCTTCAAACGCCGCAATGTCCAGCTGATCACAACGGATGGCTTTTTGTATCCGAATAAAGTCCTTGAGGAAAAAGGGATCATGGACCGTAAAGGCTTTCCTGAAAGCTACGACATGGAAAAGCTGATCGATTTTTTGAACCAAGTCAAAAACGGTCAAGACGAAATCAAAGCACCGCTCTACTCTCATAGTGTCTATGATATTATCGAAGGCGAGTATGAAGTGATCCAGCAGCCGGATATTTTGATCGTTGAAGGAATCAACACGCTTCAACTGCCAGCCAATCAACAAATCTATGTCAGCGACTTCTTTGACTTTTCAGTCTTTATTGATGCTGATCCGAAACTGATCGAAAAGTGGTACTTAGAACGCTTCGGCGCTTTACTAGATACAGCCTTTCTTGAACCGGATAATTACTATTATCAATATGCGATCGGCGACCGTGACGAAGCCTTTGCGATGGCGAAGGAAGTCTGGAAAAATGTCAATTTGAAAAACCTGGAGGAATATATCTTGCCAACACGAGGCAGAGCGGATATTATACTTCATAAGACTGAAAATCATATCATTGATAAGATCTTTATGCGGAAGTACTAAGAAAAGTGGAATGAAGCGTTTAATCCACATGAAGATTATCTATTTTCCTTGCGGATTGCTTCATGGAGCTAGATTACAAAGCAATACTTAACTTGATTCTAAAGGGGTCAGAATTTTCCTAGCGGAAAATTCTCCATAAACGGTGTAAAAAGAGCAGGTTCTTCGGCAATTTCCTAAATCATATACAATCCCAAAAACGGATTTTACATAATTTAGTCCAATTGCTCGAACCTAAACGCTTTTTTTACAACCTCTTTTTAGATAAATCTAAATGGATAGGGGTAATAAATGTGACCAATGTTGCCGATTTGACAACTGTCGAAAAAATTATTGTTTTAGACTTTGGTAGTCAGTATAACCAATTGATTACTCGACGTATTCGTGAGTTTGGCGTGTTCTCAGAACTTTTGAGCCACCGAATCACAGCGGATGAAATTCGCGAAATGGCTCCTAAAGGAATTATTTTCTCTGGCGGACCTAATAGTGTGTATGACGAAAATGCCTTCCAGATCGATCCTGAAATTTATGAGCTGGGGATTCCAATTTTAGGTATTTGCTACGGTATGCAATTGATGATGCATAATCTAGGTGGAAAAGTTGAGCCTGCTGGTGAACTTTCCGGCAACCGTGAATATGGTAAATCAGAGCTATCTCTTTTGATCCCTGATTCACCGATCTTCAAAGGAACACCTGAAAAACAAATCGCTTGGATGAGTCATGGCGACTTAGTTGCCGCTATTCCTGATAGCTTTGAAACGGTTGGGACTAGTTCAGATTGTCCGTTTGCTGCAGTGCAAGATACAGCTCGTAATCTTTACGGTGTGCAGTTCCACCCAGAAGTTCGTCATTCTGAATATGGGAACGATTTATTGCGTCACTTTACCTTTGATATTTGTCATTGTGAAGGCGACTGGACAATGGACAACTTCATCGATATGCAAATCAACAACATCCGTGAACAAGTCGGCGATAAAAAAGTGCTTCTTGGCCTTTCAGGCGGCGTGGATTCAAGCGTTGTTGGGGTACTTTTACAAAAAGCAATCGGTGATCAATTGACATGTATTTTTGTGGATCATGGTTTATTACGTAAAGGCGAAGCAGAACAAGTAATGGATAGTTTAGCTGGTAAATTTGGCTTGAACATTATTAAAGTAGATGCGAAAAAACGTTTCTTAGATAAATTAACTGGCGTATCTGATCCAGAAGAAAAACGTAAAATCATTGGAAATGAATTTGTTTATGTCTTCGATGATGAAGCAACAAAACTTGATGGGATCGACTTCCTAGCACAAGGTACCCTTTATACAGATATCGTAGAAAGCGGCACTGAAACAGCACAAACGATCAAATCTCACCATAACGTGGGCGGATTGCCGGAAGATATGCAATTTGAATTGATCGAACCGTTGAATACGTTATTTAAAGATGAAGTTCGTGCATTAGGAATCGAATTAGGCATGCCAGAAGCACTTGTTTGGCGCCAACCATTCCCTGGTCCTGGTTTAGGGATTCGTGTGCTTGGTGAAATTACGGAAGAAAAATTAGAAATCGTGCGTGATTCTGATGCGATTTTACGTGAAGAAATTGCCAATGCTGGTTTAGATCGTGATATTTGGCAGTATTTTACTGTGTTACCTGGCATCCGTAGTGTGGGTGTGATGGGTGATGGTCGTACGTATGATTATACTGTGGGCATTCGTGCAGTGACTTCGATCGATGGGATGACAGCTGATTTTGCGAGAATTCCTTGGGATGTTTTGCAGAAGATTTCTGTGAGGATCGTGAATGAAGTGGCTCATGTAAATCGCATTGTTTATGATATTACGAGTAAGCCACCTGCTACTGTGGAGTGGGAATAAAGTATTTTCATCACTTGATGTGTAAACGTTGATTTAACAGGATTTGACAGGTTATAAAATGGATTGAAATGTAATAAATTGATATGGTTTTCCGCCAAAATCCCGCCAAGGATTTTGGCGGGATTTTTTGTGGTGATTAAAACAATTGGTAATGTCTCTCTATTATTAGTAAATTTTATCAATATTTTGGGATATAGCTATAAAATAGTAAGGTTATCTAAAAAATGATGATACTCGAAGGCTAACTCAATTAAAATAGATACATTTCATGATTTATTTTAATAAAGATTGTTTACTAATTATCAGTGCACTAATACATAAAAAACACTCTCCAAACCTTGGAAAGTAGCCAAATCTTTTAATGTATAGATGGCATGTTGACAACTAGTAAACAGTGTTCTGTATTTTTCTTAAGAAACTGTTATTTAGTTTTAAATAGACCTTGCGGAGGAAGAATGAAGTCCATCAAATTCTATCTTTTAGATAATCAAACATATCATATGATAAAAGTTTGTCATGTTGAAGTCGCCCGACTACAATACCTGGTAAAATATTTTGAGAACTCGCAAACTCTTTTATTGCTAATTCAGTAAAATTATTTTGTTTATTGTCTAAAAAAACTTTATATGCTTCAGGAGAAATGAAAAAATCTCTAGCAAATTGATTTGCTTCAAGTTCTTTTTTTGAATAATTTTCATCGTCATCTAAAGTAATAACAACATCTTCTGGATCGTAATGTAGTAATAGGTGACCTACTTCGTGAACTAAAGCAAACCAAACATTATCATGTGTTTTAAAGCGACCACTTATATAGATAACTGGTGTATTTTCATAACTTGTTAATGCACCTCTAACTTTGCTATTTGTGAGTGGATCACAAATAACTAGATAGACTCCAAGACGATTAAATAGCTTTCTTACACTGCTTATAGAACTTTCATAATTACTAGTTAATGCAATATTTTTTAGTTTTTTTAGTGACTGCTCTAATTTATTTTTACTAAATATTTCTGAATCAATTTTTTTAGGATTTTGAATCTCAACTTCTTCTCGTGCTAGTCCCAACCAAACAGCTATACTCTCTGGCGAACCCCCATCTTCCATGAAATCCACTTCAAGAATAGACTCATAAACTAAATCAAAATTTTCAAAACTAGCAATTCGCAATAACTTTAACATTTCATTAGCTTGTTTTTGTAATGACCAATCTAGCCCTTTAAAAACTTCTTTAAAATGAAATTTTTTAGATAATAATTTTAGTTGCACATCAGTATATTCTAAAGATTTTTCTTTCCTAGATATATATTCTCGATATTTAGACTCATAATTGAGCCAGTAGGAGGCTAAGGTTGGAGGTAAAACCTTCTCTATTTTTAAAGCTAGTTCTTCTGTTAATCTTGTTTTACCATTGAGTAAGTTGGAAATATGCTTTTCACTACTCCCCAGTCTTTTTGCAAATTCCTTTTGTGACATACCCTCATATTCTAAATACTCTTTTATTAGTAAACCTGTAGGAACTAAAAATTCTTCACTCATAATCCCCCCTCCTTTCTAATGATAATCTTCCAATGAAATAATTTCTATTTCGATAATAGTTGATAAATTTTCAATATTGAACGTACCTATAGGCCTAACAATTACTCTGAAATTTTTAGAGATATCTATTCCCCAATGATTGTCCAAATAGCCATCTAATTTATGACGTCTAGGTGGAGGATAATTTGGAATTTCTTCCAAATTATCTGCAGCTCTGAGCTCTGAGAGCCTATTACAGAGTTTTCCATGAAATGCTGTATAATGCTTTTTTATCAGTCGCTCATTTGTTAATATTTTTTCTAATTTATTTGTTTTATAATGTATTCTCATGGTTTACTCCTTGATTGATACAACATCTTCAAAGGTTAATATACGATAATTAACCTCTGAGGTCAATTTTTTTCAATTGGACTTACTTATAAATTAACTTTATAATGATTATGTTGGAGGGATAAATTATGCCAAATCAGCAAATAGATTTTGAACGAGCACAGACTTTATACAAAGATTATTTTACTCATTCTACGAATAAAACTATTTCTATGAACATACTTGATACGTTTCGTAATGAATTAGATGTATCTTTTTTTAAGGATCAACGTATTTCTCCGAGAGAGTTTTTAAATCTCTTTTTACAGAAAAATTATCCTAATGAAATATCAATAAAGTCTAACTTTATCAATAAGGTAATTACGAAAACAAAGAAACATGTTACCATTTTCGAACTAAACGTCGGTTCAAGTAGGGTCGATTTATGCAAAATCAATGGTCACAGTACAGCTTATGAAATTAAAACAGAATTAGACTCTCCAAAACGTTTGGAAACACAAATGCAAGATTACTTCAAGATTTTTGAAAATGTTTATTTGATATGTCCAGAAAAAAAATTAAGCTTGTATGAAGAGCTTATTCCAGAAGATTGTGGCATCTACACTTATCGACTATCTAAAACTGGAAAATATTTTTTCAAGTTAAGTAGAGTTGCTAAAAAATCGAATCTAATTGATTCCGCTCTACAATTGTCTACTCTTACTAAAAGAGATTTAAAATACTACTTTTCTTGCCCTGATTACAGTGACAAGGAAAAAATGGTTTTTTGGGTCAAAGATAAGTTCCAACCTAGTATGATTAACACAATTTTCAAAAATCATCTAAAAGAAAAATATCAAGATAATTGGCAATTTTTATTAAACAACAAAAGCTCTATTTTAGAAATTGATTATCAATGGTTTTTTAAAAATCAAATCCCACCTCAGATAGTATATATATAAAAATATATACTATCTTTGTGCTTGGCTTTGTATATATCTTGTAAGGTTTACATTATTCCAGCTGGCAAAAGTTCCATTATTTAGCGTTTCAACTTTTTTCATACCTAAACACGTTTTATTTGGATCAATTAAATGGCTTCTTTTAACAATCTCCTGCTTAACATAAGCGTATCCCCTTACTCCTAAAGAAGTATCTTTATTTACTACAGAATAAAATTGGTTTTTTTCTTTGAAATATAGTAATGCTAATGCTGCTCCTTTACCTCCTCCACCATGCGTAGGTAAATCATCTTTTAGCCCTCCAAAGTCTCCAAATCCATCAAGATTAAATTCTATATATCTTTGACTTACAGAATTATCAATTTTAGAAGTAAAATCTAAATTTTCAAATTCTTTATTTTGTGTACTCTTTTTTCTAGGGGAATTAAGAAGAATTTTTATACCTGAAAAATCAAGTGATTCGAATTCCTCAACTTCAATTTCTTTTGAATTTAAATTATCTTCTCTTATATCCAACATAACATAATCCATACTACTTAAATTTGATTCAATAAATTCTGAATAAAAATCGAGTTGATCGGCAGTCACACGTAATGCAATTGAAGAACTAGACTTTTTCAAGTCATTAACTAGCAAAGTTAAATCATAAATTCCAATTTCTAAACCTTTTTTTATCGATATTGTTGGAATAAAATTTTTAAAACTTGTAGTTTGAAGCAGCCGGGTTCTGTAGTAATTAAAATCTCGACTCATCCGAAAAGAAGTTTCAATATTTTTAAATTTTCGATTTCCATATTCGTTTTCAAAGAATCTAAAAAAATCTATAAAAGCTTTTTTTTCTTTGATATTTTCATTTATTTCATTAAGGGTAATGATATCTTTTTCCTCTGGTCTAAGTTTAATTCTAGTTTTTTTTGTATTTCCAGGCTTTAGTATGTATTTAAAATCTCCTGTTGATTGATCTATTTCATACTTATCAATATGTCTATCTTGTATTATTTCAAACAATGGTATTATGGAATCAGAAAAAAATTCTGAACAAACTTTTGAAACCCGTAACTCTTCATCTCTGTTTTTCATAATAGGTACATACATATTTACATCCTCCTCTTTATTCGTAAAAAAATTATCACTATTTAACTTGATTCCTAAATTATTCCGTTTTTTCTAGAATTATATTATTCGTTGCTTAACAAATTGACAAGTATTACATTACTATTATAACATCATTTTGTTCTTTTTTTAGTACAAATTATAGATGAAATCTAAAAATGACTCTTTCTAGAATTCATTTTCATATTTATCTAGAAAAAAGCTACGATTCATCGCAAATCGTAGCTCAACTAAAAGTAATTATTCATCATCAAATATAGTATTATTCATCTCTGGAAAATCCAACAATTCAGAAACCGTCATATCAAGTCCTGTAGCTAATTTATGTAAAGTTTTCAACTTAGGGTTTTTGGTCTTCCCTTTCATAATATTATCCACAGTAGACTGCGTTATACCTGATAAAGTCGCAAGTTTATTGATTGATATATTTCTTTCAAAACATAAATTGTTAAGCCGTAATCTAATTACATCAGAATAA
The DNA here is from genome assembly GCF_020295385.1 of Enterococcus sp. S22(2020). Taxonomy (NCBI): domain Bacteria; kingdom Bacillati; phylum Bacillota; class Bacilli; order Lactobacillales; family Enterococcaceae; genus Enterococcus; species Enterococcus sp. S22(2020). The sequence goes on along the minus strand of NZ_JACFUD010000005.1, from coordinate 199,944 downwards.
GTCATAGTTCTCCTCCATTAACCTTGTATAGTTAACTCAAGTATAGTGAATGAATATATATTGCATTAACGTTACAGGGTTATATTTAGTATTACTCATCATCAAAAAGTGTTTCATTCATTTCTGGAAAATCTAACAGTTCAGAAACCGTCATATCTAATCCCATTGCTAATTTATGCAACGTTTTTAGTTTGGGATTTTTAGTATTCCCCTTCATAATGTTATCTAGAGTAGATTGAGTCATCCCTGATAACGTTGCAAGCTTGTTTATTGAAATTCCTTTTTGTTCACATAATTTTTTAAGTCTAAAAACAATAATTTCTGAATATGTCATATTCTCCTCCGTTAACCTTGTACAGTTAACTGAAGTATATAATATTTCCATATAACGAATTAACCGTACAAGGTTGACAATGAATAATCCTTGTGATAAATTAACCTTATAAGGTTAAAAATTTCATTAGGAGGTTCAACATGGCTCACCCAGTAAAAATGATCACCTATCAAGATTTACATAAACTAAATCATTCAATCCAACAATTAAAGAACTGGCACCAAACATTCAGTTCACTAAAAAACAACACCAAAAATCATTCTATTCCCGATAACCTCTTCTATGAACATGAGCGAATAATAAAAACATTAACTCAAGAAACACACAAACTTAAAACTAAAGAAAAACTGAAAAACATCTTGATTTAAACTCCTAGCAGCAAATAGGATTTTAAAGTTCATGAGTATTAGCACAAACTGATACTGATGAAAGATAGATTAAAACAGGTAGTTGGATAACTGGCTACTTGTTTTTTGTGTTTTGGCACAATTCATTTTCAACAAAAAGGCCTAGAGGAAATTCCTCTAGACCTCATTATTTTAGTCATGTATTAAACATTCACTACATTTAACTTTTTTTCTTTAGCATATTCATTTATTTTTGTAGTTAGTTCATCTTTGTATAAGCATTCTACAAATGGAATTTCACGCTGATTATTGATTTCATATTCTGGAAAAACCAAGAAATTCAATCGATCCAGTTTCTTTATAATATACTCGTTTCCTTCAAACTCGCCACTTCTAATTTCATAAGAACTAATAAATTCAATTATTGCTTCGTATAGCTCTTGCTCGTTTATTTCGGCTTGCAAGAATTTTTCTATTATACTCATTATTAATTCTCCCCTCCTTTATTAATACGAGGAAAAGGTCCCATTTCTTTTCGTCTTTAAAAACTCATATCTAAGCCTTACCAAGTTTATCTTTTCCTACCCATTCGCTTCTTTAGACAAAATTTTTCTATACTTCTTTAGTATTCTATCCCCTTCCTCTAAACGCTCAGATTAAAATAGAAGCCTATCGTTTTTCCTGTATTTAGGACTTTTTTTGAGTTGAATAATACTTTAGGGAAGTGAAAAAACAACTATTTTAATAAATATCAATTCTTGAAATATCAACTTCCACATAATCATTTTTGTCAATGTCCTTAGGTATATCGCCATCAGATATATCTATTTTAAGCTCTCCTATTTGTAAAATCTCACCGTCCTTATCTACAAGTTTCCCTTGAATAGAGTAGTTACCATTTTTTTGATCTATTACGTATTCCTCATTGAAGTTTTTCACGATATTTTTAACATTAAATCCATAAAGAATATCTGAAAATACATCACCTTCTGAAAGATTACAATCACTACAAAAACATTCAATGGAATACGTACCATCTGAAAGTAAAATATCTGCCTCTCCTGAATCTATATTTATCCAATTCACTTTTTTACAATAATCATTATATATCCTCCTATGGTTTTAAACCTAAACTAGGTTCTTTTTTAACAAGCACTTTTACAGACTTCAAATGTAATGTTGCTATATTACCAGTTGTCCTATCTAATCCTACAAAAGCATATTTAGCACTGCCTTCACCACTAAAAGTATTTAAAAAAACTTATTGATATCAGTATTTTGTAATCTCTGATATCAATAAGATTCTAAATTAGATGTTTATTCATTTTTCAACATAACTTTCAGCGATATCAATATCTTTAGTCATATCTAACTCAGGAAATTTTTTATCCAGTTCTCTCAAACAGTTAATAAATTGTTCACTTTGAAGCTTTTCAGATATATCTTCAAAAATTTCACTGATATAGTATAGATCATCTTCATTAACATCAGCAAGATAACGTATTGTCTCACTCTCATTTTGAGATAGTAATTCTGTCATCTCATTCCAACACTTTTCAATTCCAAAGTCATCATTTATATTTAAGTTTTTTCTCTTTTTTAAGACTTCTATCATCCTAATTACATTCCTTTTTGATCTGCATTCCTTATTACTACACCTTCAATTCTCACAGTAACCTTATTATCTGTATAGCTATAACCACTAAAAAATATTGTCTTCTAAAACATATTGATATTTCAGTTCATCACCGTCAAATACATATATTCTTTTACAAACAGGACATCTCCAAACATCTAGTTTTGGAAAAGGGATATCTACTGAATCAATCATACCCAAATTTGTTAACTCATCCCACTCTCTATCTGTATACACTCTTAACTCTACATCGTTTGGAGATAAACTATTTGATAAAGTTTCTCCACATTTACATTGAAATCGCATAATTGCACTTCCTTCTATTTAGATTTAATGATGCCTTCTATAGTCCATATCTCTACATTACCTGGAAATTTCCCATTTGGATATTTCCCTGCAGCTCTAGTTAAAATTTCTTCCGCTTGTTTCTTCGTTAGACCTGCATTAATACCATCTATAATAACATCGTTAGTATTTTGTCTAAAAGCTTCTTGAATACGTTTCATCCCTGTATTAGTATTTGGATTAACTAACGTTTTAAGCTCGGTCTTGATACCATTGACCTTAAAGTCAGGTGTTTTTATTCTTGCCTTAGGATCTACTGGAATTATTTCTACATTTTTCCCTTGTGATCGTAACCTGTCTACCGCACTGGTTTCTTCCTTAGTTAGTCCATCTAATTTCCCTATAAGTTTTCCATGATCTTTCCCTCTATCAACCGTCTTAACAACATCTGCCGACTTCTCAAACTCTTTCAACGTTTCCCACTCTTTAGCAGTCAACTTGATCGCGTCCAGCGTATAATCACCATTTCTAAGCAGTTTAGCTGACTTCAAAATATCCTTCACTCGATCAATCGGTAGCACTGCAAGCAACAAGAAAACACCAGAAGATGAGCGCTGCATCGTCGTTGAATCTTTCGCAAGCAGGATCTCAATATCATCAATATTAGTAAGGATTTTAAAAATCTCTGGCCCATACTCTTTAAACAATTCAACATTATGCACACGAAACAGTTCATGTAACTCTTTTGTTCTTTGAACATCTAATTTCCCATTGCGATAAATCTGGTATTCGACGCCATTCGATAATTCTTTGATGACCACATCAATTCGGTCTTTGGGTTGGGCTTTGTTAAAGTCCTTTAGTGCTTTATACCATTTTTGATTTTTAAAATCAATGGTTTTATAGCCATCTTTCCCACCTGAAAAATTCCCGGCACTGCCTAGGAAGGCTAATCCTTCGGCAATCGAAGCAATAACTGTTTGTACGTCTGAGAAATCACTCCCATGCGCTGCTTCAAAGGCGCTATATTTTTCGAGAATTTCAATTTTCTTAGCGGTTCCTAACATACTTTGTTTATTAAAAAATTGATTGACAAACGGTACATCTTCGAAGGCTTTTGCCAAAGCTTCCATGATCACATCATTTTCTGCTTGTAACCGACGTAACTCAGCTTTTAGTCCCTCCATTTTGGCGGTATCTAAATCATTTTCTGCTGGTCCAACTTCTGAGGTAAAGGCACTCAAATAAGAGGTGATCGCATCGTCAAGGGTATTTAAGGCATTGCCCACTGTGGTTGATACTTCTGAGTAGGCATCAAAATAACTTTTAGTAGAATCCCACCCTGTACCAGATAATTTCCCTGCACTTTGAAACGCTTGTTGTGCCTCTTTAAAGGAATTTAGTTGATCTAATACTGTTAAACGTAGCGTTTGGACTTCACTGGCAACGTTTTGCCATTCCGTATATCTAAATTTAGGCATCTCCCTCCTCCTTTTGTGCTTGTTTTTTTTGCAGCCATAGGAGGTCGTCTTCTACTTGGATTTTTTTACGTTCTGTTTCACTGACTAATTCAGTTAACTCTTCTTTGCCCGCATCAAAGGTTCGGAATGCTTCTGTTCGTTCATCTTCCAGCATTTCTAAATCTATCCTAGCTGAACGTTCTGCTTCTGTTCCTTTGCTGTAATAGAGAAATTCTTCTAGTATCTCTGCTTGTTGTTGGTAAACACGTTGTAGATCATTGATTAGAAAATCACTTTCGGTATCTTTTTTCTTTAACTCTATTTTTCGATCTTCATATTCTTCGATTTTTACTTGTAGTTGTTTTTCTTCCATAAAGCACCTACTTTACTGCATTTTTTTCAGCCTGTTTGATGGCTTGGTGTATTTTTTCTAAGTTGCCAATGTCTTTAGACGCGTTGCTTCTGAATGTTGATACGATAGAACTTAGAGAAGAAACACTACTTTTCATTCCGCTAGCGGCGCTACTTTCAGAAAAGCTCATACTACTTGCTTGTTTTGGTTTGAATGACAATGATGAGATACTACTTGTAAATTTATTTGTTAATGCATTTACCGTAGCAGCATCTGTACTGATTTTATCTGTCATGCGAACATCTCCTTTACTAAATTTGATGATGATATTACAATTCCATTGTTTTACCCCAAATAAACGCCATAGGTAGACACTTATTTTTCAGTTAAATAACCAACCATTAAAAACATAATGTAATTTAAGGGTAACACAATGAAAGACGAGGATCTTTTCAATTTATTTCATCTGAGCATCATTTTTTGATAAATTAGACTGAAGTCATGGAAAACATTTATCTACTAATAATTTCGCACTAAATATTCATTTCAATAAAAAATAAGCTTCAGAATCATTTTATCTTCTAAAGCTTGTTTCGATATTTCCTACCCCTCATTTATATAAACGTTTCATTTTTTGATGTAAACAAATTTCTTACTATGTTAAACTGAACGTAATTGTTAAAACAAATTAACACACACTTAAACGAAGAAACACAAGTTAAGGAGGAATTATGAAACATATTCTGTTGTTATTTTCACTACTGACCGTTATTTTTATTAGCGGGTGTCAAAATCAAATAACTGAAGATAGAGCTAAAGAACTTGTCATTACAGCAAATTCAAACGATGTAGGGAAAGCAGAGATCGTCTCCATAGAAAAAAAAGAGGATTATTACATTGTGAGTTGGGTCAATAAAGAGAATCTAAGTAAAGGTATCGACAAAGTAGATTTTGATGGGAATATAAAGATTATTGAAGCGGAAGTTCAATAGCACTTCCTCCGCGTGATCGGAAATATATCCACTAACAATAAAAAAACAGATCCCTTTAGTTATTAGGGTCTGTTTTAAAAATTAAAGGTAATCCAAAGTGTACAAGTACTCGATCAGATTTACACTTCTACTCATTACTGATCAATAAACGATCCTATCGAAATAAAAGCTATCTACGTTCTAATTCATTTTCAACCTCTTTCGTTTTACTTTCTATAAGCGTACCTAGATATTCAACAAAAACCGACTTATTATCAGCAGTAATTTTTCCATCCATAAAGTTTTTTAAGCTCGTCACTTCATTCCATGAATTAGAATTATTCAATGTTCTTAAACAATTTTTTAGATATCTTGTTGGCATGTCACTAATAGAAATATTTTTCCCCTCAGAGTTGATCCAAAAACCATCCTCTGCAGCAACAAATGGTATACTGCTATTTTCAATAATATTATTTCTAAACACTTCTTCGTAAATCATACTTTTCTTCCATCCTTTTATATAATTATCTAGGTCACTATTCCTTCATCCATGAGTATATTGTACTTGTCTCATATTTCTTATTTTTATATTCATAACGAATCGTTACCTTTATTTCTTTTTCCTTAATCTGTGAGAGTCGATTCGTTAAGTCCAATTCATTCTCTTCACCACTTAGAATATTTGTTGTAAAGGCCGTAAGACCATGAGTCTCATCAGCTAATACCCATTTTTTGTTTTTCTTTATTGAAAATTCAGTTTCTGAGTCAAAAACCGTGATATTATGATCAGTATTATTTTTGATCACTAGTTTCATTCCTTTGAATCTCAATGTAATGAATGCCTTTTCATTTTTGATATTTTTATCTACACCGCTAGCTTTTGAACAACCTGCCATCAATACTAATAGTACCCCTATCAAACAAATTTTTTTCATCGATATTCCTTTCTTTTCATAAAAAATTATATCACAATAAAAATATTTTATACACCACTTAAAAAACATTTATAACTTTAAGATAAAAAAATAATTATAACAAAATCTCAGAAAGCTGAACAATAGTAGTTGTAATGAATACTAATTAACAACGTGTAGAAATATTCCTTGTCATATAATGATAAACAAAACGAACAAAAAGACTTATTTTATCATAAATATCATTATCCACCTAATTTTTTGATAAAAATAATTTTCTTATTGTGATAAACTAATAGAGTAATAACCATAAACAAAAAGTAAAGGAGAGAACACACATGGCGGGAGATCGCATTAAATTATCACCACAAGAACTACGTACGTCTGCTACAAAATATACAGACGGTTCTAACCAAGTAAATGACATTTTACAAAAATTACAAACGGAGCAAGACACGATTCAAGGAAACTGGGAAGGGTCAGGATTTGATAGCTTTAATGATCAATTCACAGCCTTAAAACCAAAAGTGAGCGAGTTTGCGGAACTGTTAGAACAGATCAACAAGCAATTAAATGAAGTAGCCCAAATCATGGAAGAAACAGATCAAAACATTTCTTCTGCGATCGGTCGTGGACTATAAACAATTTTGAGAGATCAGGAGCGTTTGTCTTCTGGTCTTTTTCTAATAAACCGTTGTCAGTACCTGTATAGTAGTGGATAAATATGGTAAATCCTAATCAAAAAATATCCTTAAGTTCGGTGGTGAAGAATTGAAAAAGAAACTGGGATTTATTTTGGGAATCATTTTACTTGTCGTTTTTTTTGTAGCAGGAAAAAAATATATGGATAGGAAAGCGTTAGAGAAAAGCTATCAAGATGGAGTTGAACTCATCCAAAATTATGTAACAGATTATTTAGTCAAAAATTATGAAGGTATTGAAAAAATCGAGTGGCAAGGGGTTGGCGTTGAATGGCGTAGTTCTCCTACTTTAGGTGCATCTATTTTGGGAAACTATGTGGACAGTGATGCCAAAATATTCATCTCTAAAAATGATTATTTTCTTATGACATTTCGTCTAAATGATAAAGCAGAGTATAAAGATAACTCAAAAAAATATTTCTTAAAAGCGTCCCTAAATGCCAATAATATAGATTCTACACTAGCGATGGAAATACGTAATACCACCAGACGGTTGGCAGCGGAAGAAAAACTTATTTTCCAAAATATTAAAAAGTCTAATTCTGGAAGTCCACACGTTCAAATTACTTACAATACAGCAATTCATGAATTGAGCTATTAAAAGAGGTGAAAATTTTGTGAACCAATAGAAGTTTTAGCAAGAGCCATTGACGCAACCCAAAAGACTGTTCAATCTAATAATAATGATGATGAAATCTAGTTAGAAATTGGAGATGAAGAACAGAACTACCAGGGTCAGCGACAAAAACACTCAACTAAATACAGTCGTTTATGTTGAAACCAACGTACATAATTAGGACAGAAGAAAATAAGTTACATAGGCAGTTAAAAAGAAAACGTACGAAAAAAATTGCTATATGTTGTTCGTATTGTTATTCTTACATAAGAATAGAGCAGTAATTTAGGTGGTGAAGTAATGAAAAAGAAATGGATTTTAGCAACAATACTAGGAATGATCGTACTCATTATTTTATGTATCGGAGGAAAAAAATATATGAATAAAAAAGCCGTGGAGAAAAGCTATCAAGACGGTATCGAACTGATACAAAATTATGTAACGGATTATTTAGTCAAAAATTATGAAGGTATTGAAAAAATTGAGTGGCAAGGCGTTGGCGTTGAATGGCGTAGTTCTCCTGTTTTTGGTGGTTCTATTTTGGGAAATTATGTGGTTAGTGATGTCAAAGTTTTTGTTTCTAGTGATAAATTTTTCACTATGGATTTTACTCTAACTGAGAAGCTGGAGTATGATCAGAATTTAAAAAAGTACGTTTTAACAGATTACATGAATCCTAGTAATTTGGAGTCAACCGTTGAAATGGAGATAGGAAATGCCACTAGAGAATTGAGCGAAAAAAATAAACTTAGATTTAAAAAGGTAAAAAAATCTGACAAAGGTAGCCCCAATGCTCAAATTATTTTAAATTTAGATATTCATGAATTGACTTATTAAGAAGGGGGATAGGCTATGAGTAGTGATATTACAATAAAAGTTTTGGCTAAAGCGATAGATAAAATAAAAAGACTGTCCAAGATAAAAAAATTGGAGACACACTTAGATTAAAGATTGAATAGGGTAAACAAGACTACCAAATCCTAAACAAAGCTGCCGGCGACAAAAGCACTCAACTAAATGCAGTCGTTTATGTTGAAACCAGCGTACATAATTAGGACAGAAGAAAATAAGTTACATAGGCAGTGAAAAAGAAAACGTACGAAAAAAATTGCTATATGTTGTTCATATTGTTATTCTTACATAAGAATAGATCATTAATTTAGGTGGTGAAGTAGTGAAAAAGAAATGGATTTTAGCAACAATATTAGGAATGATCGTACTCATTATTTTATGTATCGGAGGAAAAAAATATATGGATAAGAAAGCGGTAGAGAAAAGTTATCAAGACGGGGTTGAACTGATACAAAACTACTTAACGGATTATTTAATCAAAAACTATGAAGGAATTGAAAAAATCGAATGGCAAGGTGTTGGCGTTGAATGGCGTAATTCAGATATTTTTGGATCGTCCATACTTGGAAATTATGTGAATAGCAATGTTCATGTATACATTTCAAAAGATAATTATTTTACAATGAGACTTCGGTTAAATGATAGGGCAGAATATGATGTTAATCAGAAAAAATATGTTTTATCAGAGTCTATGAATCCAAGTAATATGGATACCATGGTTAAAACTGGGATTCATAATGCTATCTATTCATATAGTGATGATCCAGATAATAAAAAGATAAATGTGAACCAAAAGGAAAAGCAAGAGCTTGATAATATCAAAAAATCTTCAATTGGTAGCCCTAATGCTCAGGTTATTTATAATCTAGAAATCCATGAATTAAATTATTAGGAGGAGGTTTTCTATGAGTAGAGAAATTACAACAGAGATTTTAGCTAAAGCAATTGACACAACAAAAGATGTTGTTCAGACAAAGGATGATAAAGTAACATTAGTCATTCAAAATCAAGACATTGAATACCAAATCCTAAACAAAGCCGCCAGCGACAAAGACAATCAACTAAATGCAATGGCTATCGCACCTATCGTCAATGGAAAACCTGATTACAATAACGTAGCAGTGGTTTATGCTGGTACCAATATGCATAATGAAACAGGAGCAAATGGCTTTGGTACGGCAGGAGGTGCATTTACAGGCGGGCTTTCTGGAGAATACAACGACGCACAATCGTTTTTAAAAGAAACCTACGACAAAGTAGCCAAACACAACGGAACGATTACCGATGTTGCAGGTTTTAGCCAATCTGGTGGCTACATGATGAAAATGGCTGGCGAGTATGGGAAAGAAATGGGCTTTCAGACAACAAGTTTTGATGATTGGGGACGAGATCAGTTCGGAACGCTCACAGATGATCAACTGAAATGGCTGAAAAATAATCCTGAAATGTTGCGACGATATCAAAACGATTCCTGGGCAAATCTCTCAGGTCGTGACCATACGTATGGGTCCGTCTCACGCATTGAAGGGATAGGATTCGGTGAACATAACACCCTAGCTAAATACTTTGATGGAGATACATTGAATCTAGATCGTTTAGCGAAAGATGGTATTTTTGCACCTGGCATGACCAAAGCACAAGTAGAACTAGCCGCTAAAAACTGGGCAAAGAAAAATGGTGATGGAAAATTTTGGACAGGTGATGATGCCGAAGCGAAAGCCCGTGTAAAAGAGTACTTAAAGTTATATGGTACTTATCGGATCGCTAATCTTGAGGAATTGAAAAACCTAAGAAAAAAATTAAAGAAAAGCGGCGGCGGTTTATCGAAAAATGAAGAAATTTATTTAGATAACAGTGAAGCTTTATTCGCTGTAACAACTGCTTCACAAACCATGAAGGATGGTTTATCTGAAGTCATAACGATCTATCAAGAGGCTATGATCGAGGCTAAACAGGTTTGGTCTGAAGGACTTCAACATGCACGTTCGATCGGAACAGAATTGAATGAATCAGAAATTACAGAAGCACTGGCTTCGGTTGGGGCAACTGAGTCCAGTATCGTAACTGAGCCTACGACTTTCTATAAAGAACAGATAGCGAAAGCTAAACAGTTAGGTGAAAGTTTTGATAGCCTTGTTTCTGAAATCAAGGCGGGGATCGATAAACTTGTTCAAAGTGACAAAGAGTTATCTAGTCAACTTTTCTAGAAAGGAGTATTCAGTTGGATCAGCAAGAGCGATTAAAAACAGAGTATCTAAAGAAAAAACGTCAATTTGAAGAAAAAGAAGATGATATTCTTTTTCAAAGAGACCAAGGAATACGTGATTTAGAAGAAGTTGCAGACATGACACACTATTATTTAAAAGACTACGTTCCAGATCAAGCATTTATTATACAAGCTGTACATAAGTTAGATAGGCTAAAAGATGAGGTTTATGAAGCCGCACAATATGACCGAAAACAAATCGAACGGGAGATAGAAGACTTAGATGAGACCTATTATCGTGAGATTCGTATATTATCTGATCAGGAATTAGCAAAGAAAGAGAGTGATTCTTGATGTTAGATGATGTAAAAAAAGATCTTAAAAAGAAGGCACAGAAAGCCGCGATCGCTTCAGCAGTTGGTCAATCCATGACCCAGAAAAAACAAACGAACCAACAAAAAGCAAAACAAGATGGAGAAACCAAGTTGGCTTCGCTGAAAACAAATATGGCGAGTGTCTCTGAAAGTATGGGAAATTCTGTCAAAGGAGAATTCGGTAAAAAAGTAAAAGAAACCTTCAAAAAACAAAGTGAAAACTTAGATACGTTTTCCTAGCAATCTTTAGATATGAACCAAAAAAATGCCAAAAACAGCACCCTCGATAAATCAAGGTTGCTGTTTTTAGTTTATAAGCTGAATAATTGATTTTGGATTTTTTCTTATAATCAGTTTAGTTGAAAACCCTGTTCTTTCAAAAAGGCCGCAATTTCTGGTCGTCTAATTTCTTCAAAAAAGGCAACATTGCTTTCTGACCAAGAGGTTTGTTTTTGATTACTTTCTCTAGAACTATAATATTCCTTCGATACTTTTTCATATTCTTTTAAATCAGCGAATTGTTCGTGAGGATAGTAATTTTCGCTAATTTGATTTTTTTCTAATAATCTTGGTTTAACTTTATTTTTACTAGCAGGAACGCCGACTGTTAGTCCAAATAATGGAAAAGTATACTTAGGCAACTTCAACAATTCGGACACTTTTCGGACATCATTACGAATTCCTCCGATGTAACAAATACCTAAATCCATTGACTCCGCGGCCAAAGCCATATTTTGTGCTGCAATCGATGTATCGACAATGCTTACAATCAAAGACTCCATATTGGTCAATCCGTCTAATTTTTTATTATTTTCAATGAGTAGTCTTGATTGTCTATATAAATCAGCGACAAATACATAAAAAGTTCCTGTATTTTTTACATACGGAGCACTTCCAGTAATGTCAGCTAGTTCTTCCCTTAGCGTTTTATCGGTAATTTCTATAATTGAAAATGCTTGGACAAAATGAGAAGAAGAAGCACTGCGCGCCGCAGTCAATAAAGCTTTTCTGATTTCTGGTGACAACGGAATATCTTTGAAATCTCTGACAGAAACATGTGTCGTCATTTTTTTTATATAATCATTCATTAATCTTACCTCCTTGATATGACCTTAGTATACAACTCATTTATACTGGGCACAATACTGGCTAAAAAGGAGCCTGCTGTAGAAAAAAGCAGTTTCCATGAAGCTATTCTTCCTGTTTTAAGATACACTATACTTTACCTATTATTCTAAAAACGTTCCAACAAACGTACTATACGCATCCTTCATCTGTAATTCATACTCAACTACCAGTTTGCGTCGTGTCGTCTTACTAGATTGCTTTATGATTGGATTGAATCCGATTTTTTCTTCTTCTTTCCAGTAAACTCCGATTCCTCGTTTTTGCCATTTCGGTAGTTCATTGAAATTGATCCCATGCTGAAAAAGAAATTCATTTTTTTCACTGACCGATAACCCTTCCAAATAGCTTGTCGCTTTTGCAACACTCACTCCTTGCTTTCTTTGAAGCCAATAGCAGTGAGCGTTTAAAGCATTACGGCTAGCATCTTCATTACGCCAACGAAAATAATCAATTACCGCAGCTTTTGTTGGCAATTCTGAAATTCGACAGTCAAACGATCCAATTGAACCTAAAAGTAGTGAGAATTTCGCACTAGCTTCTCCTGCTAAAATTGAATTATATTTTCTTGTTTTCCGTCCGAAAGCTGCTTCATTCAAGTTAAATAATAAAGAAATCTCATCGCTTTCCGTGTAGCCATAAATAACATGAAAACCACAATTCATCAAGTGCTTCACGGTTTCTACCATGTAATCACGGAATCGTTCATCGAAAGGTGCTTCAAATTTTTCCCGATCCTTTGTTAACGTTGTAAAGTTACGGCCATCGATCCGAGCAACCATGTACATTTCTGGTAAAACCGTATGGTCTTGATTTGTTTCGTAGATTCGCATTTTAGCATCTAATTCACTAAATTTCATTCGCCCACTCCTTTATATCAAATCCTTGATCAGCTGTCTGGGCAACATAATAAAGCTGTGAAAAACCTTCATCAAAATCAGGTAATTCAAGCTTGGCCGCAGTGGCTTTCAAAGCTATTTCAGGTAAATGTGCCTGACCAGTTCTCTGCTGGTTTCGTTTTAAACACTCCGCTAGCTTTGATTGGAAATAGTAGCCAATAAACGTGACATCCGCTCGACCAGCAAGTTGGAAATAACGCTGACGATCAAGTTTCGTTGGATTGGTATTATCGATAACTACAGACTGGCTAATTTCTAGACAGGTCGAAAGTAGTTGCTTTTCCTTATTACGTGTATGTAGCATATCTAAGTTTAATCGTAAATGGCTATCTGAAAAATACCTCTTGTAAAAAGTACTTTTTCCACTAGCTTGAAGCCCCATTAACAAGATGACTTCCATTGAGCTTCTCCTCCTTTTTATTTATAAAATAGTATAACGTAGGCATTTAAGCAAAACAACCACAGCAATTTTTCAGTTAAACAATTTCTCTAGATAAAAAAGTAACATAAATAAGCTATTCACCTCTAGAAAGCGTGAATAGCCTACAGCCCTTAATTTAAAATTCTTTTCCTTAAAATAAAACTTTTTTACTATTATGATAAATCAAAAATTCTTTCGTTTTTAGATCAGCAACTAGCTTAACACGTTCATTTTCTGCTTGATTCTTACGTTCAATTTCGATCGTATGCTCTGACGGTGTCGTCACTTCGATCGATCCATCTAGATCAAATGCCGGCTGCTCATTCCGAAAAGTTAATATGCTCAGCAGCTTTTTTACCACTGGTCGTTGCACTTCTTCTGCAATTTCTTCCATCGTATAATAATGACGATTGATATTTCGCCCTTCTTTGGTTGCTTCTAGGAGTTGAATATCATTTTGCCCTGCAAGTAACCCAACATAATACACCTGAGGAATGCCTGGTGCAAATATCTGCAGGACACGTGCTAGTATATAGCTATCATCCTGTTCTCCTAATGCGCTGTAATAGGTGCTGTTGATTTGATAAATGTCCAAATTATTATAGCTGGCTGACGAGTAGATTTTTTTTACATTTGCCCCTACTTCATAGAGCTTTTCAGATGTGTACGCTAATTCTTGATCGCTCAATAAATCTTTGGCATCCACTACTCCAATGCCGTCATGGGTATCTAATGTGGTGAACTGCTTCATCGGACTTTGCTTCAACCAAGCAGCTAAACGGTGCGTTTTCCCACTATAGATCGCATGCAGCATGAGCATCGGTAATGCAAAATCATAGATGAAATAGTCATGCTCAGCGATTTTGAATTGGATCGAATAATGTTCATGGATCTCTGGTAGAAGCTCGATCCCGTATTGCTCTGCTTCTATACGAACTTCATCAAGTAGCGCCCAAATATCAGGTTCAACAAAAAAATCATTCGTCTCTAGTTTCTTGATAGCATACGCAAAGGCATCTAGACGAATCAAAGAACAGCCATGGATTGCCATATCTTTGATCGTCGCTCGAATAAATTCTTTCGTGACTTCTTTTGTGACATCTAGATCGATCTGTTCTTCTCCAAATGTATTCCAAACCTCTTCTCTGCTGCCGTCAGCGAAATGTACTTCCTGAAAAGGTGCTTTGTCCTTTCGCTTGTAGATCAAGTCGATATCTTCAGCAGTAGGACGATTTTCCGGAAAGAATTCTTTGATTCGAATAAACATCTCTTTATATTTTGATGCTTCATGTTTTTGTTTGAAATCTTGGAAAAAAATAGACTCACGAGAAATATGATTGATCATAAAATCAAACATCAAATAGTACTTTTCTCCTAAAGCTTCGATTTCACTCCACGTTCCAAACGCAGGATCAACAACCGTATAATCTTTTGGCGCGAAGCCTCGATCGCCTGTTGAAGGAAAGAACGGCAATAAATGGATCCCTCCGATTGCGTTTTTGAAATAGTTCTCCATCACAAGTGTTAGTTCGTTTAAATCATTTCCTAAACTATCCGCATAAGTGATCAGCATGGTTTTATTTTCAATAGTCACTCTCAAGCCTCCTTTATCTCTATTATTTTTTATACGAATCGATCACAAGTTGCTGCTTTATTCCTCGAATCGTGACCGTAAATTTCAGTGATTTTATTTCTTTAGGTAAATGATTTTTTGTTGTAACTTTTCCATTTTCAACTGATAGACCCGCAAAACCATAAATCAATCCTAACCAAGAACCACCCATATTCGCTGCATGGATGCCATGGCTAGCATTCCCTTGAAAATCCTCTAGATCCATAATCGCTGCTTCTTTGAAAAATCGATACGCCAATTCGCTACGTCCAAGCTTACTTGCAACAACACCATAAATTGCCTTTGATAATGAACTATCATGCGTCGTCAATGGCTCATAAAAATCAAAATCTCGCGCAATTTGCTCAATAGGTGGATCAAATAACATATGCGCTAAAATCGTATCCGCCTGTTTCAAGACTTGATGTTTGTATATTTTCATAGGATGAAAATGCAGCAGTAGTGGATATCGATCTTTAGGTGTATGCTCAAAGTCCCAAGGTTCTTTCATTAAAAAGCTATCGTCCTGTTGAGTGATTTGCAGTTCTTGATCAAAACCAATATACATTTTCTCGGCTGAGTCAAACCACTCTACTGCTTCTTTTTCATACTTCTTTAATTTTTTTGCAAGCCTAGCAGCGTAATATAGATGATTTTGCGCCATTTTGTTCGTATAATAATTATTATTCACCAAAGCTGTATATTCATCTGGTCCTGTTACCTCATGGATTTCAAAGCCGCGTTTAGACATGAATCCATAGTCCAGCCAAAATCTAGCTGTTTCAAAGATCAGCTCACAATTTTCGTCAATAAACGCTGTATCTCCCGTCACTTTTTCATAGAGTTCAAAGGCAAAAGCGATGTCTGCATTAATATGGACTTGTGCTGTTCCTGCTGGATAATAAGCGGATGTTTCCTCACCATTGATCGTACGCCAAGCAAACAATGCTCCTTTAAATCCCAGCTCTTTTGCTCGTGCCTGCGCTTTTGGTAAAATATTCACGCGATAACTCAGTAAACTTTTGGCGATCTCTGGTTGTGTGTAGATAAAAAAAGGCAGTAAGTACATCTCTGTATCCCAAAAATAGTGTCCCTCATACCCTTCTCCTGTTAATCCCTTCGCACAAAAATTACTATGTCCGTCTCGTCCGGCAGAATTGAAAAGATGATACAAATTAAAACGAATCCCTTTTTGCAAGTGACGATCTCCATCGATCTCGATATCAGAGCTTGCCCAAAAGTCGGCGAAAATTGCAATTTGTTTTGCTTCTAGCTCTTCATAGCTAGGAGAAGTAAACTCAGCCTCACGAGAAATCTGGTACAGTTGAGTAAACGAAAGTGTTTGACCTTCCTCTAAGTATTGCTTTTTATCATATGAATCAAAATGTGTATAGAAACTCAGCCCACTATTCGGAGCAGTATATTTATTTCCTGTTTGAATCAGTTCCACACTGGCATCTTTGATCCTTGGATCAAAGTCCTCGCCCTGTTTAGTAGAAATCTTTTGTGCTTTTTTGGACACTTCGACTTCTCCTGAAAAATTTAGTGCTTTCAGATCGATTTTTTGAGCATAGACCGTTCGATCAAAGTGACTGGTGAAACTTTCAAGGTGATACTCGATTGTTTTTCCTTCTTTTGTCTGATAGAGATATGTTTCTTTAAGGATCCCTTTTTTCATATCTAATACTACAGACTGATCGACCAACAAAAACTCACTTACATCATCGATCGACAACTCAATGCTTCGTAGATCAAATAAATTGACCATTGTTTGATGCTGCTTCGCATAACCATAAGCATTCTCACCATAAACAATGTCGTGACTTTCATAGAAAGCATTTAAAAAGGTGCCTGGTGTACTTTCTTTTGCTTTTATCGGAAGACTTGCACGTACACCTAAAGCTCCGTTGGCCTGTGCAAAAAGTGTTTCAATATTTTGAACCGATCTATTTCCAATATCCTCTAACGTTAAAATAAAATCATTCATAGTCTATCAACTTCTCCTATTTTTCTCCATCCATTCGAACGCCCTGCAGGAAGTATTTATTAAAAATAATATACAAGATAATGATCGGAACAATGGAAATAATACTTGCCGGCATGATTTGATCCCAGCGCTGTCCTGCATTTTGTGATTTGAACGTTTGCAGCCCTAAAGTCAACGTATATTTAGATGGTGTTGTCATGTATAGCATCGGCTTTAAAAACTCATTCCAAAAACTCATGAATACAAACACAGCTTGTGTGGAAATGCTAGGTTTAGCCAACGGCATCACGATCCTAAAAAAGGTGCCTGTCCGAGATAGCCCATCAATGGTTGCCGCTTCTTCCACATCTTTAGGAAAGCTCAAAAAGAATTGCCGCATCATAAAAATATTCCCGATATTGATCGCCGCAGGTAAAATCAATGCAGCAAAAGTATCCTTCATTCCTAAACTAGAAATAATCAAATAATTAGGAATCAGCAATACTTGAGCCGGTACCATCAACATAGCCAACATCCCCCAATAGATCCGTTCTCGACCTGGGAAATTGATCCGTGCTAATGCATAGCCCGCCATCGTATTTAAAAACAAATTGATCGCTGTTCCGATGATCGAAACGATCAGTGAGTTCATGAACCAGCGAGGAAAATTATCGCTTCGCCCTAAAATATACTCATAATTAGCCAGTGTGAAGTTCCCGCCGAAAATGCTCATCCCGCCTGAAACGATTTCCTTCAATGGTTTGAAACTTGCTGCGACTGCCCAGACAAATGGATAAAAAGTGATGATTGCATACGTGATCATGATCACATAAAGTAACATCTTCAATATTTTTTGATTCTTTGTCTTTCTCATTCGTTTCCTCCATTCAGTTTTTCAGCAATCCGACTAACGATGAATATGATGATCGATAAAACCACAGCTAACGCTGCTGCAAAGCCCATCGTAGGCATTTGACCAAAGGCATTTTGATAAATCAACAGACTAAGTGTCAGTGTAGAGTTATTCGGACCGCCACTACCATTACTGAAAATATAGGCTTGATCAAACATCTGAAATGTTCCAATGATCCCTGTCAATAATACATAAGTCGTGATAGGACGTAAATACGGAATAGTGATATAGCGTAGCTTGTCAAAAGCATTCGCTCCATCGATTTCTGCTGCTTCGTAGAGCGAGTACGGAAGATCCACTAATGAAGCTAAATAGATCGTCATAAAATAAGGCACTGTTGACCAGATATTCATTGCCATGATCACTTTCAAAGCATATGCAGGCTCTTGTAAGAAGTTTATCGGTGATTGATAGAGACCTAAATTCATCAAAAAATGATTGATCGGTCCGTTGATATTGAAAAGAAACATAAAGATGATCGTCAATGCACTTGAACTGGTCAAAGTAGGTAGAAAATATACCATTCGAAATACTTTTTTTCCTTTAATATCACGACTGGCCAGAATATAAGCCATCACAAGTGCCACAATAGTCTGAGTCGGTACAACAAATAGCGCAAAAATCGCCGTATTTTTCAAGGCAATGATACTTCGCGGGTCTTTAAAAATATTTTTATAGTTTTCAAAATTATTCCACGTGTATTGGCCAGTAAATAAATCGACTTTATTAAACGATAAATAGACCGCAAAAACAATCGAAATGACAAAAAACACCATTAACACTAAAATAGCTGGTGTAATAAAAGCGTACCCTTGCAGCATCTCATTGATTTCTCTTTTAGACTTTTTTACTCTTTTCGGCATGTTATCCTCCTTTGGGCCACTCCTTTGATTCCCTCATTCATCGTGGGGATCATCGTAGCTGTAAGACCTAACTGAATAAACGGCGGGAGCAGAAGTAGCTCCTTCTTACTTTTCAGAGTAAAATACTTCTGTCCCAACCTCATTCAATTATTCCGCTTTTTCTATATCATCGATTGCTTGTTTATCCGCCTTTTTCATTGCATCTTCTAAACTTGTTTTACCAGAAGCCACTTCAGGCCAGTAGTTTTGATAGGCTTTATTGATCGTTGCAAGACTTGTTCCTTTTTGCCAAACGGTTGAGTAGTCGACCGCATTTAAATGTATTTTTAGATCTTCATTTTTACTGATTTCAGCTGTAGTCGCTACATCTTCCCGTGTCGGCAGCGTTCCTGTTCCATTGACCCATTTGGTCATCGCTTCTTTGCCGGTAGCAAACTTGATCCACTCATCTGCTAAAGCTGAACTTTTTGTCCCTGCATATTTTCCCCAACCAACAGTAAACATCATACTTCCTTCTTTGTCTTTATATGTCGGCATTGGCGAAACTGAAAATGGAATGTCACTAAATTCCTCTTTCAAGGTTTGATACACCCAGTTTCCTTCATCCATCATCGCGATTTTTCCAGTTCCGAAAGCTTCTCCATTCCAGCCTGCACCTAATTCTTGAGGTGTTGCAACCGCTTTGGTATCGATCAATTTTTTCAGGATCGAAAGGTTATCTACGACCTTGGCATTTTCTAAATCTGGTTTACCATCTTCTTTTATGG
The DNA here is from genome assembly GCF_020295385.1 of Enterococcus sp. S22(2020). Taxonomy (NCBI): domain Bacteria; kingdom Bacillati; phylum Bacillota; class Bacilli; order Lactobacillales; family Enterococcaceae; genus Enterococcus; species Enterococcus sp. S22(2020). The sequence continues at coordinate 180,330 of NZ_JACFUD010000005.1, read as the reverse complement.
GTTTTGCTCCATCACGTGCAGCCAAGTGATATGAGCGTGACAGTTCATCTGTATAGCTCATCGCTTTGACTTTTCCTTTACCATATTTGGCATCTAATTTTTCTTGAAATTCCGGCAGCCATGTCACTAATTCTTCATAGGACTGCGGTACTGACTCAGGGTCAACACCAACTTCTTCAAACATCTTGGTATTCTTGTACAACGCTAAAGTAGAGAAGTCTTTAGGAATAGCGTATAACTTTCCATCCTCTGTAAAGGCCTTTGTCAAATTAGCATAATAATCATCCGAAGAAAATGCTTTTTCATCTAAAGGAGCAAGCGCGCCTTTACTCGCTAAAAATGGGAAGTAAGAGGAATCTACATAAAAAACATCCGGTGCTGTCTTACCGATCAAGTCTGTTTGTATTTGTGTATTGTAGTCTGTATATGTTTTTAACTCGATCGTTGCACCTGTTTCTTTTTCAAAATCAGCTACGATAGATTTCAATGTCTTTTCTTCCGACTCATTTCCACCCCAAACACCTACTTTTAAGGTTTTCCCTTTAAAGTCTGTCTCATCTGCGCCGTTATCTGACTTATTTCCACAAGCGACCATCGTAATCGATGCTAAGGCTAACACTCCGACTGTTAAAGCTTTTTTCCAATTCTTCATTTAAACTTCCTCCAATGTAATTAGCAGCTTATTTTTTAATGAGTATGTTTCTCCATTCGAAACAAACATCACATTGTTTCCGTTATCCTCTTTAGTCAATTCCACACTTTCTTTTGTCACAACCACATCGATCGATTCTCCATGATAATCAAATCCATAAGTCAATCGTTTCCATGCTTTTGGCAAATGCGGCTCGATCCGTAACTGACCATCGATCATACGTACGCCCCCATAACCAAATACGATCATTTGCCAAATTCCACCAAGGCTAGCTGCATGAATACCATCATCAGAGGATTTCATGTATTCCCCCATATCGATATTTCTGGCTTTTTTAAAGAATTCATAGGATTCATCAAGTTTTCCAAGATCTGCCGAAAGAATGGCATGGGTCGATAAGCTCAAGGAACTATCATGCGTGGTTCTTGGTTCATAATATTCAAAGTTTTTCAATTTCATTTCATGCGGGAACAATCCTTCAAATAGATATAAAAGCAATAGCACATCCGCTTGTTTGGTGATCTGCATTTGATTCACTTGTTCCAAGTTGTAATCATGGAATAGCCCATCTACGCTATCAGCAGATTTATATTTTGTCAGATCGATCGTCTTTTTCCCTAAATATGAATCATCTTGTGGAATGATTCCTTCTTCTGTAGGCTGTGGTAGGAATATTTTGTCGACTTTTTCCGCCAAAGAGTCCAATACAGCATCCAGTCCTAATTTTTCATTCAAATGATCGAATAGCTCAGGTTGTGAGCACTTAAGTTCTTTCGCTAGCGCCAAGGCATATGTGACATTCCAATGTGCAGTATAATTCGTATAAGCGTTATTGTTTATATGCTCTTTGTATTCATCTGGTCCGATGACATCTTTGATTTCATAATAATCGTTTTCTGCATTATATTCTAGGCGGCTTCCCCAAAATTTGGCTGTGTCAAATAAAATTTCATACGCTTTTTGCTCTGCAAATTCTTTATCCCCAGTTACATCGATATATTGTTTTACACCAAACGCTACATCACTGGTGATATGTTGTTCAATGAAGCCCGACCAGATTTTTGTTGATTGTCCGGTGACGATATCTGCCGCTCCCCAAACAGGTGTTACTTCTCCATCTGAAGGGTTCGCTGCTTCCCAAGGATACTGAGCACCTTCATACCCATTCGATGTTGCTTTTTTGTGCGCACCATCTAGTCCTAGATAACGATATGTCACTAAGCTTTTGGCGATATCCGGATGAGTAAAATTGAAGTACGGCAGCATAAACACCTCTGTATCCCAGAACGTATGCCCTTTATATCCTTCCCCACTTAACCCTTTTGCGCCAATATTCATACGTTCATCATGCGCCGGTGTCATGATGTGTAGGTGATATTTTGCAAAATGAATAGCTAGTTGATCTTCAAAATTCTCTGTGTCGATCTCTATTGGATGCTTTTGCCACATCTCGTTCCATTTTTCAGCCGATTCTTGTAATAACTCATCGAAAGAAATATCCTCAAGCGCTTCCATTTCAGTAATGGCTCTTTGCCGGATTGCTGTGACCTCACGATCGGAATGGTCATTATCGATCGATGTGTAGATGCTCATTCTTTTTTCGATCGCTACTGTTCCTTTGGCGGGAAGATCAAAGAAGTAATTCATAAAAATTTGTCGGCGTCCCATCTCGATACGCTCTCTAACATTTTCGGCTTTGATTCTATGTCCCGCTGTAAAAACAAAATCGATTTGACTTTCGTTTGTTTGAGGCATCATCTGGATATATTTTCCACCAACTAATCCTTTTTCTCCTTCATAAAAATGCTGGCTACCGTTGTTCGTTACTTGCCCATCGATACCCGAACGGATCTGTATATTTACAGCTGCTTCTGTTAAATTTTCTACTGTTACAAAACTCGATAAGTAATGCCGACGTTTTTTAGAAACAAATCTGCGAAATATAAAGTGCAGCTCTATTGTACCAAATGCCCAATCAAACTCGCGAATCAGCTCACCGTTTTTCAAATTCAACCGTTTACTAAAGTGACTAACTATCCCTTTTTCTAATGAAAAATGTTCTCCGTTAATGATGAAATCCATCCACCACAAATCAGGGACATTTGGTAATTCACTCACTTCATTTTCCGCAAACTTATTGAATGTCCCAGCTACAAAAGTATCTCTTTGCTCCGTTGGATAACGTTCCTCGGTTGCACTTCGGCTGCCAAGGTAGCCATTTCCTAATGCCATGATACTTTCTGTCTTCCCTAAATAACGGCTGTCAAAGCCGACCTCTTCGATTTGCCAAAGATTATCTCGAGTATAATTCATTTTCGTCAAATTCTGTCCCTCTTCCTATCGTTTATTCCATACTTTTTTTAAATAATCTAGCGTTAGTTCGCTAGTATCTTTGACTACTGATATATCATTTCCTAATACATCCGACTCTCCTACACCAATTGGCAAGGCGCCTGCAGCTTTTATCGCTTGAATTCCTGCCTGAGCGTCTTCTATGCCGATCGCCTCATCAGCGTTTACTCCTACTCCGGCTGCAGCTGCTAGAAAAATATCTGGTGCTGGTTTTCCCTCAGCAACTTTCGCCGGATCAGCAATCACATCAAAATAGTCCGTCAATGTCATTTTTTCTAAAAGAAGCGGCCCATTTTTTGATGCTGAAGCCAATGCAATCTTTAGCCCATGCTCTTTTAATTCTTGAAGCAGCTCCAAGATGCCAGGATAAACATCTTTTGAGGAGACGTCTTGAATCATTTCGACATAATTATCGTTTTTCCGTTTTGCTAAAGCTTCGAATTCTTCTGCTGAAAAGTCATGTTCTCTACCGCCCGATGCTAAGATCCGCTGTAAAGACTCCGTTCTAGAAACGCCTTTCAGCTGCTCATTGAATTCTCTATCGATCGAAATTCCTAATTCATCCCCTAATTTTTTCCAAGCTAAGAAATGATATTCTGCTGTGTCCGTAATTACACCATCTAAATCAAACAAGACTGCTTTAAACATTTTTAAACTCCTTTTCTTTTTTTCTAAAACGTTTTAGTAAATGTGTAAAAAAATTATTGATTAAAATATGTGCTATTTCGAAAAATGGTAATTATGCCTCCAAATACATAAATAGCAAGACTCAATATCAATCCCAACCGTAAAAAATATCCTAAAATAACTAAAGGGAAAAGATACACTAGATAGGCGATCAACATTTTTTTAGGATCATAATCATTTCGGTAAAACCAGGCAATAAGATAGGCGCTAATGATCGTGACAATAAATGGTATAAGCAGTGAAAATGTAGCTACATCAGCCATGGACAACCACCTCACTTTTCCCAATGACATCATGTAAGAAGCGTCCGCTTATCAAATAACAGCCAAGACTGAGAAGTCCTGTGACAAATCCCACGAATGGTAAAAAATACAGGATCTTTACAGCCTCACGGATGCTATCATCCATGATACTTCTTCCGACATCCTTCACCTCGATTTTGGCAAAATACTTTCCAATCGTTTGTCCCTGAAAGGAATGGATCGCTAAAACATTATAAATCACAAAAAGTGCAGCACTTAAAATCCCAGGGGTAAAGAAGCCTTTCACCATGACCGCAACCATAAAATAGACGGGTATATAGACCACGATCAAATCGATCAAAGCAGCCAAAATCCTTTGAATAAAAATCAATAACTTCATCATCCACTCTCCTAAAACGTTTTAGGTATATTCGGATTATATTTTGAAACGCTTCCAATGTCAACCCTTTTTAAAAAATTTTGGCACTTTCTCTTTCGATCAGTTCAAACTCTACAAATGAATGCTTTGCTTTGCCTGTTTCAATATGTTCAATCACATTTTCAGCAGCAACTTGCGCGATTTTTAAGATATCTTGACGAACAGTAGTCAATGTTGGTGTCGTATAAGAGGCTAAGGTAATATCATCAAATCCTACCAACGCAAGCTGATCGATCAGCTTCAACTCTTTTAAGGCTTTCAAGCAGCCAATTGCCATTAAATCACTTGCCGCAAAAATAGCTTGGTAGTCTAGTAATTTGTTTGAATCAAATAACTCAATGACTAGATCAAAAGCTTTTTTTTCACTATAATCAGCATACACAACAGAAGGATTTGCCATCGCTTCTCTGTATCCCGCTTCACGTTCATGAGAGACAGATGCTTTGGGATCACCGTTCATAAACAAGATATTCTGATATCCTTTTTCAAGAAGAACGTTAGTCATTTCATACGTTGCCAATTTATTATCTACACTAACGATCCCGATCGACTCGTTATCGATATGTAAATCGATCGCCACCACTGGAAGGTCAAAATTTTTGAGCTCTTCATAATAAGGATCTGTCGTCCGTAATCCCTGTATGATCACTCCTGAAATATTATGCTCATTGCAAAACTGTCTTAGCGTTTTTTCCTTTTGCTTCTTCAAATTTGTTGAGTAAAAAACAAACTCATACTCAGTATCGTCAAGATAATCACTGACACCTGAAATGATTTCTAAAGGCATCGCTACGCCTCTTGCAATCACATTGATATCATTCAAAATCAATGCAACAGTTTTTAACTGCTTACTTGATAAACTACGAGCTGCTGAATTGGGAACATACCCTAATTTTTTCGCTGCATCATATACTTTTCTTTTCGTCTCTTCGCTAATATCATCGTAATGATTGAATACGTGAGAGACACTGCTTACCGAGACATTCGCTAATTTTGCAACATCTCGAATCGTTATTTTTTTCAAGATCGCTTTTACTCCTTACTTATTTTTGAATTTAACTTTAACACTTAGAGAGAGTATTCGTCCAATTTTTATCAAGAAAAAGTGGGAAGAAAACAAAAATAACGTTATTTGCTCCTAGGACTATTTTTCCTGCTATTTCGATACACCAAATTGGCTATGACCAAGATGATTCCTAAAATTTTAACTATTATAATACTGTAAAAAAGTAAAAACAATGGCACAAGTAGAAAAACCATTTGATAGGTCCATTTCACAAATAACATTCCAGTTTTTCTTTCACCTTCATTTTCTGGTGTCTGTTCGTAGCTTTTCCTATCAAAAGGATTTCTAGCCAAAAATAAACCATTTGATTTATCTGTCAAAAGTGCTAAAAGAAGTAGAACTAGACTAAATAATAGTAAAAATGATAATAGCTGATCCTTTGAAGAAAAAATAGTAGTCATCTTAGCTCCCCTTACTAAATGTGTTTAATTACTCACATTTTAACAAAGCGATTCCTAAATATCAAAGAGTATTGGATCGCACGCACTTGTTTTATATATTGGAAATCTTAGTCAAACGATTAAAGCAAGCAGCTGATTTTCCAGCTACTTGCTTCTTTATCAACTATCTAGTTTAACTCAGGATAACACTTTTAATCATGCATGTATCATCTACTCCAGCTTAAATATAATACAAATTCTCTGACGGATAAACCGCATCGCTCGTGATATCCAAACCTAACTCTCGCAGAGTTTGCTCATCATTTTTGCTCAACATCACAGTTGAATGAGCTTGTACACCATTTAACTCAGATAACTTATCATAGGCTAGTTGCGCTGTTGGATTAGTCACTGCACTGATCGCTAAAGCAATCAAGATTTCATTCGCTTTTAAAGCAGTAATCTTGCTGTGTAGGTCTTTACGTTTCATTGTTTGGATCGTTTCCAGAATGACAGGCGATAGTAATAAAATTTCATCCGAAATATTCGCTAACATCTTGATTGAATTTAAGATAGCTGACGAACAGGAATCCATCAAATTGCTTGTTCTTCCGGTGACGATACGACCATCTGCAAGTTCAAAGGCAATGACTGCCGGTGTATCATTACTTTGGGTTTGTTCTCTTAATTGTTCTGAGTACTCTCTAGCAGGAAGGACTGCCTTGCGGTCCTCTTTTTTCAACTCGACTTCTTCCATGATCAATTTGATGCGATTGACTGTTTCTTCGTCGATCAAGCCTTTTTTGAAATCACATTCTGTGGCAAAACAGCGACGAATGATCTCTTGTTTAGAGGCTTCTTTCACGACTTCATCATCAATGATACCAAAGCCGACACGATTCACGCCCATATCTGTTGGCGATTGATAGATCGATTCTTCCCCAGTGATTTTTTCAATGATTCGTTTGATCACAGGGAACGTTTCAATATCGCGATTATAGTTGACTGCCACTTGCTGGTATTTATCGAAATGGAAAGAATCGATCATATTGACATCTTTTAAATCGACGGTCGCAGCTTCATAAGCAATGTTTAACGGATGCTTCAACGGGACATTCCATACAGGGAAGGTTTCAAATTTTGAGTAACCAGCCGTTTTGCCATTACGGCTTTCATGATACAGTTGATTCAGACAAGTGGCTAATTTTCCACTGCCAGGTCCTGGGGCTGTGACGACCACGATTGGTTTAGTTGTCGGAATGTACTCATTTTTCCCAAATCCTTCTTCGCTGACGATTTTTTCAAGATTTGATGGATAATCTTCAATTGCTGAATGTTTATAGACCTTGATGTCTCTTCTTTCCAGCTTGTTGATAAACATTTTTGTGGAAGGTTGTCCACTGTAGCGTGTGATCACAACACTATTGACAGCTAAGCCATATTCTTTCAATTCATCGATTTGGCGTAAAATATCCATATCGTATGTGATCCCATAATCCCCACGAATCTTATTCCGCTCGATATCACCTGCATAAACACAAATCAAAATCTCCGCCTGATCTTTTAATTTTTGCAGCAGCTTGATTTTCGCATCCGCATCAAATCCTGGTAACACACGTTTCGCATGCATATCACCAATCAGCTTACCACCGAATTCCAAGTATAACTTGTCATAGTGATCGACTCTTTCAAGAATATACTTTGACTGCTCTTCAATATACTTTTGTGGATCAAACCCCAATTTCTTCACGTAAGAACCCTCCGATATTTTTATACTGCCATCTATTATAAACTTATTTACGAATGATTACGATATAAAACATTATTTTTTTAGATCGATCATGATTCGTATTTATCTATTTTTTGGTAATCAAGCAAGTTCCCTTGTTTTTCTTGTTCAATATACTATTTTATATCACTCACATAATTTTTTTGCTGCGAATGGATGAACAGATACAAAAGTAGTCTATAATCAAACAAATAAAACGTTGCTGTTTGATCCATTCCAACTTTGGACGTCCCTAACAGTAACGCTATTTTTTCACAGTTATCTCCAATATCAAACAAAAAATAGGACGCATAATCCCTCAATATTGTCATTCTTTTCGCTGTATTACTCGAACTTCTTCTAATTTATGCACCAATACCTTTACCTTGTTTCTAGCAATCATACACTGCTCTTCTGCATCAAAAGACACCATTTTGTTTGCTCTATCCACTGACTGAACATTTGCTACATTAAGGACATAAGAACGATGGCAACGGTAAAAGCGCTGATCCATTGCTTCAATTTCCTGCAGATTAGCATAAAATTCAGTATGTTTTTTTTTAGTGATCAGTCGTATTTTATGCGTGATCTCTGTTGTTTCAAAAAATAGAATATCTGCAAAAGGAACTTGAAAATCAGAATGTTGATTTTTAAAAACGAACGCATCGGAAGCAACCAACTCATTTTTATTAGTAAAGGCAATTTGTAAACATTCCTCTATTCGTTTAGAAAATTCTTCTTCGTTAAATCCTTTATCAATAAAATCTAAGGCTGTTAATTTATATTTGAAGGTGATCGGTAAAAATTCAGAGTGAGTAGAGACAAAAATCAACTGACCAAAAGGATCCAGTTGTCTGATTTGCTTCGCTAATTTCAATCCTGCTTGCTGTTCTCCTTTTATTTCAATATCTAAAAAATAAATATTGGCACTAACCTGACTGTTCTCGATTTCTGTCAGTAGTTCTTTCGGCTTAGAGGTAGCGATAAGCTTTACGTAAGACCAAAGATTCTGCTTAGCCAAGCGCTCAATCATTCTTTTTAAGTACTGCTGCTGAAATAAGTCATCCTCCAGTATAAAAATATTCATCCTGTTATCCCTTCCTTCTGAATAGATAATGTTTGAGTAAAATGATTGGATTGAAATTCTGTTTCCAATGAAGCATTTGGATAGTTCGCTAAGATATCTTTGACGATTGCCAAGCCTAGTCCTCGTTTTGAACCTTTTGTTGAGTATCCTTTAGAAAAGATTTTCCGCTTATCAATTGCTCCTTCTTGTGTGGAATTATTGACAATGATGATCTGCTTCGTTTGTTCTTGAATCAATCCAATCGTTAATTGCTTCGTTTCTGTATCACCAGCAGCCTCAATTGCATTGTCTAGAAAAATTGAAAGAATACGGATAAAATCTAATGTATTTATGTAAACTTCTTCTATCTCATTTAGAATCTCCACATTCACTGTCAAGCCTTCTTGAAGTGCAGTCAACAACTTAGCCGAAATGATCCCCTTCACTGCTGGAATTTTGATTTTACTTAGCTGTATCAGATCATATTTATTATTTTGCAGTGATCGATTTACCTCACTTAAAACCTCTGTATAGATTTCTTTTATCTGCTCCATATCATTTTCTTCGATCCCAATTTTTAAGCTGGCAATAATATTGACATAGTCATGACGGATATTACGAATCTCTCCATAAAGTTCTTCGATTTGTGTCGTATATTGTGTTAAATCATTTAGCTGCGTTTCCTTTAGTTCTTCAAGTTGCTCTTTTTGGAGTAATTGTGTTTTCATATTTAAGTAAAACAACAGAACAAGAATAATAACAAAAAAAGCAATTGTCTTTAGGATATTTAGTAATTCGATCTCCTGCATTCTTAATTCAAAAAAGTAACCGCTAAACTGAAATGTACACAATAAAAAAAGTAGGACATTCACATTGAGCAGAATTTTTTTATTGACCCGCTCGTAATTTTCTACTAAAAAATCAAAATTGGTTTCAAAAACGCGTAGCATCAGCCTATTGATAAAAAAAGGAGTCAATTGCAGCAATAGAGTAATTGTGAGATTTGTTGAAAAAAATCGATCGATCAACAACTGAGTAAGACTTCCAATTACAGTTAAAGTTGTCACACTATAAATACTATAAAAAGCTGCTAGATTCTTTTTCTGCTTTAAACGATGGTGCATGCCTAAAAAATAAAAATACAAAATGATCACTACATAGAAAAAATAGCTCATGAACGATAAAACCATGATAGTCAATACAACAAGGAGAATAATTTCTTTGTACGATAGCTTGATTTTACTGACTTGTTGATAAATTAGCGTAAGTGACGATAGCTGAACGACTAGTAACAGCAAATGTGTTAGTGAGGTGATCATTTTGCTTTCTCTTTGGTTTCTATAACTGGATAAGTCGGTTCATAGAAAAAAAAGGGACAGACATAGGTTGTATTCAACAAATATTTCTTTATCAATTTTTGGATACGCTTATTTTTAATCATTCTTTTGACCTCTTTTCATTAGTTGATAAAAGTATGGGTGAATCGTTATCGCTTCAATGCTTAAGCCTAATAGAATCAAAATCTGTAAATCTGCGGATGTACTTAAATAGGCAACAATCAATAAGACAGTGGTTACCGCCATAGCTTGCCATCTTAACTTTCTGAGCTGAAACCTGTCAGTGATCGTTTTTTTCTCAGTGCCTGCCGGAGCATATTTCCAAATAATTGCTAATAAAGCAATCGCAAATAGCATAAACGCTGGACTTTCGATACTGATTGGTAATGACTGTACAATTTTTGGAAGAAAAACAAAACCCACGACTGAAATAACCGTACACCCAATAGATGACTGTGCATGCCAACCACCAGCAAACATGCGGATAAAAAAATAAGAAAGATGAACGATGACTGTTGTGGAAATATTCTGAAAAATCAATGCAAAAAAATAAATCGTCATTACCTTCTCCAAATTGATCAACAAAACCTCTAAATTATACACTGCATAGGCCAATTCCTCAGGTGACAAAAAGTGATGACTTTTCAATTTCTTTTCGAGAAGAAATAATGATAGTGTATGATGCATGCTTCTCCCTCCTTTTGATAATTAAATTATACAAAAGAAAGGAAATCTTTTAGTAATTATATACCCTAAACGGTTCGATTTCCACCTTAAACAGCTTTTTTTGTAACAAAAGACCCGAAAAACATTACTTTTTTTATTTATGGCTAGAACAGAAGTGACTACTTCCGAAGAATTTGCTTCTGTTCCAGCTATTCCTTTGGTTACGAAAAACTTAGGTCAGCACTCTGTAGATTTCTCCATATAACAGACGAATCACTGTTATTCAGTTGTTCTCGATTCATCTGTTACTACTCTCTTTTATGAATATTCCAACCAGAAAAGCCGCATATTTTGATAAACTCGTCTAGAAATATTACATGTTTCTTTGGGATTTTCAAAAAATTGGACTTCTCTTTTCTTTTTGTCGATCCCCTTGATTGCTTTAGGATTGACTAGCGTTGTCCGGTGGCATCTAATTAATGCAGGATATTCTACTTCTAATTTATCCAATGAGCTGTATATGTAGTAACTATTTTTCAAAGCCACCACTTTTAACTTATGCGAATTTTCTGTTGTTTGGATATAAAGAAGCTCACTAAACGGAACCCAAATCGTTTCTTTCTGGTTATCAACTAATACACCTTGAACCATTGATGATCCTCCTTTCTCTATTACTCAAAACGCAATGCCTCTAAAGGAACTTTTTTACTTGCAGATCTTGCTGGGAAATAGGCTGCCAACACGCCAATAGCAATACTAAAGACTAATAAAATAAAGATAATCGCTAAATCAAAACTAAAGAAATGGAACTTGATTCCTTCAACTGCATGTTCAATCACTGTATTTAAGGCTTGAGAAATGCCCAATGCAGAAATTAAACCTAGCGTTCCACCTGCCAATCCAATCAATCCACCTTCAACAAGAAACAATCGTTGAACATTAATCGGGGTTGCCCCTAATGCTTTCATAATGCCGATTTCTTTGGTTCGTTCTGCAACACTGATATACAAAACAACACAAATCAATAATGTGGAAACGATCAATGAAATAGAGGAGAGTACAATCAATATACTTTTGGCAATGTTTAAATAATTTTTCATCGAAGCCAATGTATTATCGTCGGAAGAATAGTTCATTTCATTTACTTGCTTTATTAATGTATCTACGTTATTTAGGTTTTGAGGAACAATTGTAAAATAATTCGTCAAATTCTTGGTTGCTTCTTCCCCTTGCATTAATTGTTCGGCACTAACATAGGACATTTCTACACTAGCCTGATGCTGATCTTCATTCTTAAAAATTCCCGTGACTGTAAATTCAGTACTTTTCACAGGATAAACTGCTGTTGTGTCAGCTGTGATTAGTTGTGTCTTCACTATCAATTTTTTATTTAGCGCATCTGTCGGTTGCGTAAAAAGTTGTTTTGCTACGGATTTTGAAAGGGCAATCTCATCTGCATTCAATGGCGCTTTCCCCCAATCGACATAGTTTTCAGCAATCCCCTCTTCTTTAGGTGCAATATTGATTGCCTCTGCTTGAAATTGCTTTCCATCATAGTCTAATTGAGCACGGAAACGATTTGTCTCATAAACAAGAGCTACATCGTCAAGTCTTGCTAATTTCTGTCGGTCAGAAACAGGAGATAATTGCTTATCTTCACTTGAAACAACTAATGTATTTTCCCCCACTCTATCTGAAGCAATAGAATTCATTTGCTTGGTTAATCCAGCTACTAAAAACGTAATCATCAAAATGCCAAAGATCCCAACAGACGCACCTGATGCCGTAATAAAGGTTCGAGCTTTTCGCTTTTTCATATTGCTGCATGCCAGCTTAAGTGTAGAAAGAAGCGAAAAATCACGAATAGAAGAATTGTTTGTTTTTTGATTATGAACAGTTGTCACTTTTGACTGTTTGATTTCTTCAATTCTTCCATCTTTTAAATGGATCATTTGATCAGCAAGAGAGCGATATTTTTCTGAATGAGTAATAACGACAACTGTTTTCCCCAGCTCTTCACTGATCTCTTTTAGAACAGTCATTACTTCATCTGAATTTTTGCTATCTAAAGCACCTGTCGGCTCATCTGCTAATATTACTTCCGGGTCATTAGCTAACGCCCGTGCAATTGCGATACGCTGTTTTTGCCCACCGCTTAATTCTCCAGGCCTGTGTCGGCTATACTCTTCCATGTGAACCTTTTCTAAAAGAGCTTGGGCTTTTTCTCGTCTTTTTTTCTTTTCTACTCCGGCTAACATCAAACTGATTTCGACATTTTCTAATGCAGTCAGGTGATCCAAGAGATTGAAGGATTGAAAAATAAATCCTACATTCTTTTTTCGGAACTCTGCCCATTCTTTCTCTGAATATCTGGAAACATCTACTTCATCATAATAGATTTGGCCGCCGCTCGCTTGGTCGATTCCACCAATAATATTCAGCAAGGTCGACTTGCCGCTACCTGATTTTCCTATAATATAAGTTAACCCAGTAGTGATATCAAAAGATATATCTTTTAAAACTGTTACATTTTCATCCTTCAGTTGATAGCTTTTAGTTATATTTTTTATATAGATCATTTTCTCACCTCTATGGATTATTTAAAACGGAAACAATCGATGCTTTAGCAGCTTTTCTTGCAGGAACAAAAGAAACAATCATGCCTAAAATAACACTGAAAATCAACATACTAATAATCGTTCCGCCATTAAAATCAAGTAGTGCTGTCGTAAAGTTCAGTTTGCTTTTTAATACATGATTTGCACCTACGCCGATCACTAAACTCAAGACCACTCCTGCACATCCACCTAATAAGCTAATCATCGCTCCTTCAGTTACAAAGAGACGTCGGATATCACTTCTAGCTGCACCGATCGATTTCAATATACCAATTTCTTTTCTACGTTCAATAACACTGACATAGATGACAATAGCAATCATAATAGCTGCTACAACTAATGAAATACCGGCTACTAAGCCTAAGAAGACAAAAAGAATCGTGATATATTGTTTTCCCATCTCTGTATCTTCATCTGGTGTGACTGAAATATAGCCTTCTTTTTTTAGTGTTTTATTAGCCTTTTCGCTATCTGCCGTTGTATCAAAAAGTAAAATCATACCTGTTGCTTGATTTTTTGTTAAAGGAGAATCGTTCACCAACGATTCAGCTAATGGATGAGATACGTATGCCAAATTCAATAAGTCGACAATTTTCTTTCGAGTCACACCTGAGATCGTTACTTTTCTTTGAGAAGTCGGCATCATTTCACTTTTTGAAACCAACTGCGTAACTAACTCGATTTCTTTTCCTAAAGCCTTTTCTGCGCTGCCAAAAAATTGATCTGCAGTCTCTTCTGGGATCACTATCTCTGCGTTTTTCGTAGGCATTTGTCCAGATTTTAAAATCGTCTTATTATAAAGAGAGCTATTCTTTTTATCTAATGCTGTATACAAACTCATGCTTTTAACATTTTCCCCACTTTTCAAACTTGCCGAAAAAACATAATCTGTTATTACTTCTTTGACTCCTGGTTGTTTTGACAACTTTTCTTTGTTTTCCTCCGAAAGTAATTTATAGCCTGTTTTATTGACCATCAATAATTTATTGGTTTGATAGATGCTGAATTCATTTTCGATATAGTTATTCATTCCCAGACTAAAAAAAGCAATCAATAATACAGACATAATCCCTACTGAAGCACCCATAGCTGTCAGAAATGTTCTACTCTTTTTGCTATTGATATTGCGGAAGGCCATTTTGACAACTGCCGCTAGACTTAATCGTTTTTGCAGCAATTTCTTTTTCGTTAGTTGCATAGGTGGCTCAGAATCAGCCTGTGACCCTTGTATGATTTCTCCATCTGCTAGTTCAATAACTTGATCTGCAAGTTCCATGTAGTCTTGTGAATGGGTAACAATGATGACCAGCTTTCCTTGCTCTGAGATTTCTTTAAAAAGATGCATTACTTTATCTGCATTTTCTGAATCTAATGCTCCTGTCGGCTCATCTGCTAAAAGTACTTCCGGGTCATTTGCTAAGGAACGAGCAATTGCGACCCGTTGTTTTTGCCCACCGCTTAATTGGTTGGGAAAATAGTTTCTTTTATCCCACATATCTACTTTTTCCAATAATTCTTCGGCTTTAGCTATTTGCTCTTTTTCAGAATATTTTCCAAGCATCAAACTTAGTTTGACATTTTCTAAAATAGTTAAATGATCGATCAGATTGTATTGTTGAAAAACGATTCCTAATCTACTTTGTCGAATAGCCGCCCATTTTTTTTCGCTAAGCATCGCTGTATCTTCTCCAAATAGAAAATACTCTCCTTGATCGATTTTATCTAGACCGCCAATAATATTTAGCAAAGTCGATTTACCACTACCTGACTCTCCGATCAGATAAACGAGACCCGGCTTATTTAAGCTTAAATGGATATCTTTTAGCACAGGTACAGTTTTTTTATTTAATTTATAATTTTTAAAGACGGATCTAAACTTAATCATTGATACATTCACTTCTTTCTACTGTTTAATTTTCTCTACGTACTTTTACGATCATTTTGAATAAATAAAAAATCATTGCAAATCCGAGAATGCCTTGGAAAATGCTTAATCCTGTGGATAGTGCATTCCCACTTTCAAGCTTGATTCGAGAAATCCCAAGGATCATGCTAATGATCATCACAGACATGATCGAAAGATTCATAATGCCGTAAAACTTGATCAGTCCCGCTTTACTTTCTTCATATTTATTGAATAAAACATTATTTTTCTTGCCTAGGGCTAATTTGATCGATTTGTCATATAGGTTGGGAATGTTCAATAGTGTTGAAAAAATCCAATAACCATCTAGCTTTGTGATGGGCAAAAGATTCGATAGCATCATCAGCAAATTCCATCCGATAAATGTATTTAGTAAAGTGTTTGCTCCATTGATATTAACGGATACAATGACGGCTACAGCTGTAATGATCAACTGAACAAAAACACCAGCTAGTAAGGTTGCTAGCGTTTTTCTTTTTTCATTGAATTCCCTAATACCACTAACATCACAAAATAATGCTGGTGACCCGCATATGAACAGAAAGCCAATTTCTTTCACTTTTCCACCGTGATATTTACAAACTAAT
The DNA here is from genome assembly GCF_020295385.1 of Enterococcus sp. S22(2020). Lineage (NCBI taxonomy): Bacteria > Bacillati > Bacillota > Bacilli > Lactobacillales > Enterococcaceae > Enterococcus > Enterococcus sp. S22(2020). The sequence goes on along the minus strand of NZ_JACFUD010000005.1, from coordinate 164,546 downwards.
CCATGGCCTAATTCGTGGAAAAAGACTGTCAAAATCGTTCCTACATATAGTAAAAAGAGGTTTTTCGCTGTTATTTCAAAAGCCATGTTAGTGAAAATGATAGTGGAGTGTAAGGCAAGTAAGGCAACACCCGCTAGACAAATCACACTAACTACTGTAATGAGCATTCGATTGATGGTATTACTTTTTAGTACATGGTCAACAACCCATTGAAAGTATTTATCCGGATCGAATAATTTGATCCTATAATATAGCAGATTCTTTTTCTCTTCTTTTTTCTCCCCTAATACACCCAACTTCTCTAAAGATTCAATGAAACGTTCTATTTCAGCTTCTGAAACGTCATATCGTTCTGAGATTTCTTCCAAAGAGTGACCCGCCTGTAGTTCTGTTAAAACCTTCCCCTCGGAAAGGCCTAAGCGAAAATACTGATCTTCTTTTAGTACAACATAATGATCTTCTTTTTCTGTTATTTGTAAATCTGTCATTTCCATTTTTTCGTCCTCCTATGTTCTTGATACTCTTACTTTATCGAATCTAGTGAGCGAATAAGTCCGTGTTTCATAAACGGTAATCTTTCCGCCGTGAATGGTTCATTTTAAGCAGTTCACGATAGAAAGCTCACTGTTTAAAGAATAGAACGTATTTCCAGAATGAATTCACGTATAGTTATTGGTGTAGCAAGGATAACAAGTTCTAACTCGAAAAGATAAACCTAGAATTGAAAGGAAGAGCATTCATATGGAGATCAATGAATTCATCTACTTATACTTGATTACCTATGTCAAAGAGTCAAAAATCATGACAGAAGCTCTGGAAGAGATAACACAAGAAGAAACAGATACGGCTCGTTTATGTATGAAAGAAAAGCGTTCATTCACTCAATTAGCGGCGAAAGATTCTTTAAGTATCTATTTCATTTATATTCCGGATGTTGAAACGTTCTTACGTTTCAATAAAGAATTTTTGACTAGTGATAGACAGCCTCCCTTACACTTTATTGTTATCTGTTCGGAAATAACACATGAGCTCATGACTTTAAGTTACAAGTATAAAATAAGAGCATTAGCTTTTATTGACTCTGCAAACTCTACGTATACTTGTAAACGAGAAATCAAAGAGTGTATCGATTATGTTAGGACGATCCAAACACATTTAGAAAAAAGGAGGGAAATGTATTATGACTTTAGTTCAAATTGAAAAATATGAAACAGTAGCAGCTCCAGGGTTCTGGGCAAACGTTGTTGATTTCTGTCATGGTTTTATCGATGGTTTCAGAGGCTAATCCGTCTCGTTCATTATTCTAAAAAGGAGGACAAAACAATGATGCTAACTCAAGTTGAAAAATTCGAAACAGTAGCGGCTCCAGGATTTTGGGCAAACGTGGCAGATTTTTGCCATGGTTTCATCGATGGATTTAGACGTTAATCACTTATTTTGATTCATTAAAAAGGAGGGACTCACATGACATTAAAACAAATTGAAAAATATGAAGAAGTTGCAGCTCCAGGCATTTGGTACAATATTGGCTACGCTGTAGGATCATTTGTTGGCTCTTTCTTCTAATCATCTTTGCAATTATTTCAATAGATCTTTAGAAAGGAGAATATAATCATGACTTTATCTCGTATTGAAAAATATGAAGAAGTTGCAGCACCGGGTATTTGGTACAATATTGGCTATGCTGTAGGATCGTTTGTTGGATCTTTCTTCTAAAAACACATAAAAAAGAGCTGGCTTAAATCGCCAACTCTTTTTGCTTATTTTTCACAACTATCTTTCCCTGTAAACGACAATCCAATGTTCTGCAGTATCGTCAATGCTTTCAGTAATTCCAAACCGAGTTCATCACTCAAACAATATTCTACTTTTAGCGGATAACCTTGAAATTCAGTTTTAGCAACAAAGCCGCATTCAATCAATTCAGCTAATTGCTGTAGCAGCATTTTTTCACTGACATTTTCAATATCTCTATGCAGCTGTGACAAACTTGTCGGCCCTAAACGTAAACGCCAGAGAATGATCGTTTTCCATTTTCCTCGCAGCATATCTGTAACGACTTCGATCGGACAAATATAGTCTTCACGTATTTTCATCTTTATCTGCTCCCTCCACTAAAACAGAGCTAGTCAAGTTTTCTATATTTTCCTTCAAGTGTGGCACTTGCTAAAATATGCTCTTTGATTTTGTGATGCCATTCATTCAGCATAAAGCCATTTTCGATATCTAAAAGAGCGTCTAATGCAAAGACAGTCAAGGTATAGACATGATCTTGATCAGGTGGAGTCATTCCGCCATACATTGATGTCAGCTTTTTCTCTTTTCCACCTACAAATTGACTATGCCAACTATTGACACCTTGGACAAAATCTACTGCGTCAATACTCTCGTTTTCTTTGACTTCCTTTTTTGTCAGATTTGCGATCGTCCAGTGAATCCAAGGAAAACCATTTGTCACAGCAAAGGCATCTACATCGTATAAAATCGCCGCAAAAGAAACTGTATCTTCCGGTGCATCTTCAATTTTAAAGGGAATCGAGTAAGTTGGCATATCCCCCTGCTCCACACTTGGACTATTTCCTCCAAAAATATCTAAAAAGTAACCATCTTTAAGTCCTTTACTACTGATCTTCATATTCACACGACTCCTTTTGATTTACTATTTTTTCATTGTAGAGGATAATCAGTACTTTGTATATTACTTACTTTTTAGTAAGTATATTATATTTTCTCTTCAACGATCCTCTGATTCAACATGAGATTTATTCCGTACAGTAGTATAAACCCGTGAGCTTACTGTATAAAAGTCTTCACGGGTTTATCTATATAAATCATTGTTATTATAGTAAGCATCTTACTCTAAGGTTCAAACGATCGGCGGTGTTCCTTCCGCATTTCCAGCAATAGCATCGATCTGAATCAACGCACCTGTTGGCAACTCAGTTACACCGATCACTTTTCTTGCTGGAGTACCTTTTGAGAAGAAAGTTTTATACACTTCATCTACGGCATTCATATCTTCTAAATCTTTAACGAAAATATTCACTTTGACCATGTCCTCCAGTGTATGATCCACACTTTCAATAATCGCTTTGATGTTCTCTAAGCATTGTTTCGTTTGCTCTTTTATTCCACCTGTTACAAGAGTATTGGTTTTTGGATCGATCGGTAATTGCGCGGACAAATGATTGTAATGTGAAAAGGCGACCGTTTGTGTTGAGAAGGGGCACTTCGGTGCTTTGTCAGTATTATTTGCTTCTATAATAAGCCCATGTCGATCCTCGATTGCTTGAGGCGGCGTTCCATCACCATGTGAAACTACAGCTTCGATTTGAACCTCAGCCCCCATTGGTAAATCAGCAGCTGCAATCACTGTTCGTGCAGGAAGATAGGCTACGGAGCGCGCAATAGCCGAATCAGGGAAAAAGGTAGCATAAACTTTATTTACGGCTTCCATTTTCGATAAGTCTTTCAAGTAAATATTGATTTTAACGATATCATCAAATGGAACATCGATGCTTTCCAGGATAGCTTTGATATTTTTCAAGCATTGACCTGTTTGTTTTTTCACACAACCAGCAACGACTCTCCCAGTTTTTGGATCGATCGGCAGTTGAGCGGATAGATTATTATAATGAGAAAATGCAACTGTTTGACTTGCTAACGGATGGACCGGTGCATTGGCTGTCTCATTTGTAAGCTTAATTAAATCACCAGCTTGCGGTGCATTCGGGATCGTTCCTTCTCCATTTGAAACTAGTGCTTCGATTTGTACCAATGCGTTTTGTGGTAAGTCGGCAACTGCAACGACTGTTTTTGACGGATGATAGCTTTTAAAAAATGATGCATAGACTTCATCTACTGCATCACAGTCTTGTATGTTTTTGACAAAAATAGTGACCCTGACGATATCACTCATTCTATGATCGATACTCTCAACGATCGACTGAATATTTTTAAAACACTGCTCAGCTTGTTTGCTGATTCCGCCAGCTACTAGCTTACCGGATTCGGGATCGATTGGTAACTGCGCAGATAGATTGTTGTAGTGAGAAAAAGCAACCGACTGTGCTGCAAGGGCATTTTGCGGTGCATTCTCCGTATTTCTTGCTAGTACTGCATTTTCATTGCTCATTGTTTCATTCCTCTTTTCTTTTAGATACTTTTAAACGAAAATAGTCTGTCTCCAAATATTTTTGTTAACGCTTTCAAAATAAGCATTAAAAATAAATCAGAGCTTGATCACTTTCATTTTCCTGCTTTTATAAAATCATGACAAATTGATAAAAATCATATCACTCATTTTAGTCTACAATAATAGCGCTAACATTTCAATAAGGGATTCCTAAATTTATTTTTCTTTGTGTAGAAAAGATATGCATTTGCCTTTATCATCTCAACTATGCTCTCAAAAAACTATGCTGCCAGCTTAACACGTTTTGGCAGCATAGTTTTCTTTCTCTAACAGATCTTCTCAAGTATTATTTTTTTAATATATGGTTCAGTGTTATCTGTGCATATTCATTGGATTTGAGAACACGGATTTCACCATGATATAGTTTCTTTAATCGGTCTAAGAATCTTTCGGCCGCCGGAGTCACAAGAATAAACTCTACTTGAACGTTTGAAAGTACATTTTCTAATTCCTTAAAGGTCACAGCACGCCAGTCATACTGAGGATATTTTTGTGCTAAATTCGCAAGAAAATCTCTCGTTCCATAGTCTTGTGCCTCCATCCCCCAAGTTGTATCTTCAGATGGTTTGTAGTTTTGTACTAGTAACAATGCTTTTTTCATTGCTGTTCCCTCCATTTCCTTTTTACTTCCCGTATTTTTAATTAATTGATCCAGTGTAATGTCAAGTTTTTGACTAAGCTGAACGAGGTACTCGATACTTGGCATACTTTTATCCAACTCCCATTTAGAAATCGTTTGTCTTGATACGTGTAATTGCTCCGCTAACTCTGCTTGAGTCATATGCTTTATTTTTCGATAAGCTTGAATGTTGGCCCCAATAGTTATCATCTCGTCCCCTCCTGTTCTAACCATAGCGTTTTTTGATCCATAAGAAAAGAAGAACTCTTATTTTCTTGTCACTTTTTCGTTGCTAAAAGCAATTTTTGAAAAGCAACGTATCGTTGCCTGAGATTCCTCCAGCTTTTTAGACAAAATAAAGTTGTTCATGTTCAGAATGTATGAAACTTATTTTCTTCTAATCATTTCCTTAAACAAACCATTGACAGCGCTTTCTCTATATTGTATATTTGCATTGTAAGTAGGATAGTGATTATTAAGTTAAGCTAAACCTAAACAATGCCTGAAAAGGGCTTGTTTAGGTTTTTTCTATTTCATAGGAGTAAGGGGGATACTGCTTTGGAAATTCTAAAAATTCTGAATAATAATGTTGTCATCGTCACAAACGAAGAACATGAAGAAGTTATTTTGATGGGTAATGGACTGGGTTTTCAGATGAAGGCCGGTGCACAAGTAAATGAAGAAAAAGTTGAAAAAGTATTCAAATTAGAAAATCAAGTGGAACCAGAGCAGATCGAAAAAGTTTTCTCTGAAATTCCAGAAGAAATCATCAGTATCTCCTACGAAATTGTTTCCTATGCGACTCGAACATTAGATAAAAAACTAAATGAGATCGCTTTTATCGCTATTGCCGATCATCTCCATTCCGCAATCCAGCGTGAAAAAAATAATATTCAAGTAAAAAACTTCTTGTTATGGGACATTAAACGCTTTTTCCCGAAGGAGCTAAAAATCGCTCGAAAAGCGATCCAGATCGTCAATCAAAAACTAGCAGTCAACTTGACTGATGATGAAGCTGGCTTTTTAGCACTTCATATCACAAATGCCGGCATCGACAACAGTCATGAAGATGCAGTCAGTTTAACACAGTTGATCGAAGAAATTTTAACAGTGATCAAATACACACTAAAAATCAACTTTGTTGAAAATGATATTTACTTCCAACGATTTATCACCCATCTCAAATTTTTCTCAGAGCGGGTCTTAAAAAGTAATGCATTGGAAAAAGAAGAAAATCAAGTCGAAAATGAGCTGTTTCTACTCGTGACTAACCAATATCCTGAAGCTTTTGAGGTAACAAAAAAAGTCGCAGAACTTCTTAAAACAAGACGCAATTATACTATTTCAAAAGATGAACAAGTTTACATTACGATTCACCTTGCGCGAATTATTGAAAAAACCAGAGATTAAGAGATATTTCTCTTAAGATAAATACTTTAAAGAAAAGGAGCATCGGAAAATCCCCCGTCTTTGGAAAGGACATGGATCGTGACATTCAGTTGGCGAGACCTCTAAATTAAACAAAAAAACATTTGGAGGAAAGAAAATGGGCAAATATGAAGAATTAGCAAAAAACATTGTAAAAGAAGTTGGTGGAAAAGAAAACGTCAATTCACTAACAAACTGTATCACACGTCTACGCTTCAAGCTAAAAGATGAAAGTAAAGCAAACACCGAAGTTCTAAAAAATATGGATGGTGTCGTAACGGTCATGCAGGCTGGCGGACAATATCAAGTCGTTATCGGGAATCATGTACCTGATGTACGTAAAGATGTTGATGCAGTCTTGGGCATTTTAGAACCTGTTGCAGATGAAGGACCTAAAGGCAATTTATTTGATCGATTCGTCGATATGATTTCTGGTATTTTTCAACCTATTCTTGCGCCTTTATCCGCTGCCGGTATGCTAAAAGGGGTCAATGCGATCCTTGCCTTTGCTTTAGGCTCTAGTTTCTCTGGAAGCTCGACATACGCTGTATTCAACGCGATGGGCGATGGGTTATTCTTATTCCTACCGATCTTTATTGGCTACACAGCAATGAAAAAATTTGGCGGCTCACCATTCTTAGGAATGATGATCGCATCCAGTTTGGTTTATACAGGATTTATTGACGGTTCCGCAACTGCAACGTTTGCAGAAGCGGGCGGACTGAATTTCTTTGGGATCCCGTTTTCGATCCCCGCTGCAGGATACGGCTCAACAGTAATGCCGATCATCGCTGCCACAGCGTTCAGTGCCTTTCTTGAAAAACAATTACGGAAAATCATTCCGGATGTTGTTAAATTATTCTTGGTACCGTTTTTCACTGCATTGATCGCGATTCCTTTGACTTTCTTAGTGATCGGTCCAATTATGAATGTCGTAGCAGATGGCTTAGGAAATGGGTTATTAGCTGTTCAAGATTTCAACCCAATCATTTTCGGCGCGATCGTCGGGTTTACTTGGCAGATTTTGGTTATGTTCGGTATGCACTGGGCATTGATTCCGTTTGTGATCATTTCATTATCTCAAGGAACACCAACTTCACTATTGACAGGATCAGGAAGTGTATCCTTTGCGCAAACAGGTGCAGTGCTTGCTGTTATGTTGAAAACGAAAAACCTACGACTAAAAGAACTATCGATCCCAGCCTTCATTTCAGGGATCTTCGGTGTAACTGAGCCTGCGATCTACGGGATCACTTTACCGAAAAAGAAACCTTTCTGGGCATCTTGTATCGTTGGTGGTGTGATCGGAGCGATCGCAATGGGCTTAGGAATTGAAGCGTATCAAATGGGTGGTCTTGGTATCTTTAGATATACTGGTACGATCGCACCTGATGGAAATATGAAATATGCGATCTACAGCATGATCTTAGATGCTGTTGCGTTGGCAGCTGGTTTTGGTTTAGCTTGGATCTTAGGATTCAAAGACGACGAACCAACTGTTCAATTATCAAAAGAAGAAGCAAAATTAGCTGCAACTGGTAAAAAAAAGAAATTAGGTAAAGATGAAGTATTTTCACCACTTGAAGGAAAAGTATTGCCATTAAGCGAAGCAAGAGATGCTGCCTTTTCTGAAGGTATCATGGGCAAAGGGGTAGTTATCGAACCTGCCCGCGGTGAAATCGTTGCCCCATTTGATGGAACGATCATGACTCTATTCCCGACAAAACATGCCATTGGTTTGATATCAGATAATGGAACTGAAGTCTTGATCCATATTGGGATCGACACGGTTCAGCTTGAAGGCAAAGGCTTTGAATCTTTCGTAGAACAAAATGCAACTGTTAAAAAAGGAGACAAATTAGTCACATTTGATATTGAAGCAATCGAAGCTGCTGGTTACAGCACACAGGTGCCGATCATCATAACCAACACACCTGATTACGCAGATGTGATCCCGACTTCCGAAACAGCTGTGAAACAAGGAGATATTCTCATTACAGCAGTTATTTCGAACTAGCAGTGCTTTAAATGAAATTGCGGGAAATGAACAAACTCATCCTCCCGCAATTTTTTCTTTTCAACTAAAATACATTTAACCAACGAAGGAGCAGACATTCATGACATTTCCAAAAAATTTTCTATGGGGCGGCGCAACGGCTGCTAATCAATGTGAAGGAGCTTGGAATGTAGATGGAAAAGGTGATTCCATCAACGATCACAATCGGGCTGGAAGCAGAACCGCAGGAACCCGCAGAACGTTTGATTTGACGATCGATACAGAAAAATATTATTATCCGAGTCATACTGGGATCGATTTTTATCACCATTATAAAGAAGACATTGCTTTATTCGCTGAAATGGGCTTCAAAGTGTACCGTTTATCGATTGCCTGGACACGGATTTTCCCAAATGGCGATGAGGAAACACCAAATGAAGCTGGATTACAATTTTATGATGATGTTTTCGATGAACTTGCAAAATATGGCATTGAGCCGCTTGTAACGATTTCCCACTTTGAGCTGCCGTTTCATTTGGGTAAAGAATATGATGGCTTTTTAGATAAACGCACGATCGGTTTTTATGAACGCTATGCAACGACTTTGTTCAATCGCTATAAAGACAAAGTGAAATATTGGCTGACCTTCAATGAAATCAATTTTGGTACAATGGAACATGGGTTACGGATCAGCGGTCTATTCAATCGGGAATATACAGAAACAGAACAGTATCAAGCGCTACATAATGTCTTTCTAGCATCCGCTAAAGCAGTAAGCGCTGGACATAAAATCAATCCAGACTTTAAAATCGGCTGTATGTTGGCTTACATCACTATGTATCCCAAAACCTGCCGCCCTGAAGATGTACTGAAAACACAACAAATCAATGACAAATTCAATTATTTCTGTGGTGATGTGCAAGTAAAAGGAAAATATCCTTACTTTATGAAACGCTACTTTGAAAAAAACAATATCCAAGTAGAGATCACTGAAGAAGATCAGCAGATCCTTCAAGCTGGAACTGTCGATTACTATACATTTAGTTATTACATGACAACTTGTATCGCTGACGACTTAGATCAGCGTGATGACAAATCCGGCGGGAATCTTTTCGGAGGTGTCTCAAACGAATATTTACCAAGCAGCGACTGGGGTTGGCAGATCGATCCCATCGGATTACGCTATACACTGAATCAAATTTACTCTCGCTATGAGATTCCTTTGATGGTAGTGGAAAATGGTCTTGGCGCTTTCGATGAAGTAGAAGCAGATGGTTCGATCAATGATGATTATCGAATCGATTATTTCAAACAGCATATCATCGAAATGGATAAGGCGATCGAAGATGGTGTAGACTTGATCGGCTATACGCCGTGGGGCTGTATCGATTTGATCAGTGCGGGAACTGGAGAAATGAGCAAGCGTTATGGATTTATTTACGTTGATCGTGACGATGAAGGAAACGGTACTTTAGCGAGAAGTCGTAAAAACTCTTTCTATTGGTACAAACAAGTAATTGAATCGAACGGCGAAAACCTTTCTAATTAACGAAAAAATTGAATAACTAAAAAAAACTGTAAAATCATTTAGCCTTTCTAATAGATTTTACAGTTTTTAGTTTAATAAATGCTTAATACTATAGTCTTTTGTTTGTCTCTGTCATAAAAGTACGTTAAAATTTTAAAAAGAGAACATTTATAAAAGAGGGAGAGATTTCCATGTGTACAAGTATCACGATGACGACTGATGAGCAAGATGTTTTATTGGCTCGAACAATGGATTTTGGTGTAGTTTTAGAAGCAGAGCCAACATTTATTCCTAGAAAAAAGTTTGTTTTTAATAATGATGACAGTGATAATCATAAAAATGACTATGCCTTCGTAGGAATGGCGCGACAAGAAAATGACGCCTTCATCTTCGCGGATGGTTTAAATGAAAAAGGCTTGTCTTGTGCAACTCTTTATTTTTCAGGTTATGCCGACTATAATGATCAAGCACATGATAAAACATATCCCTTAGCCCCACATGATGTTGTTCCATTTTTACTCTCTTCTTGCGCAACAGTTCGAGAAGCTGCAGAAGTGATGGAAAATGCCCAAATTGAAAACATTCCATTAGACTTTCTTGAGACTGTTTTACCTCTTCATTGGGTCGTTACTGATGCCTCAGGTCAAAGCATCGTGATCGAATATATTGATGAAATCCTGCAAATCCATGATAATACAGTCGGTGTGATGACTAATAGCCCGGACTATCTATGGCATGTGACAAATCTTAGAAACTATATCGGTCTTTCAACGACTCAAAAAACAGAATTTCAATTGCAAAATATCATCATGAGACCTTTCGGCGAAGGCGCTGGCTCTTTCGGCCTTCCAGGTGATTTTACATCACCCTCACGTTTTATTCGGGCAGCCTTTCTGAAATCTTGTTTACAAGAGGTCGAATCAGAAGTAGACGCAGTAACCGCTGCATTCCATGTTCTTTCCAACGTGAGTGTTCCAAAAGGGCTCGTACAAACAACAGATTCTTATGATTATACCCAATATACATCGATCATGATGAATAGTTCATTGAAATATTACTATAAAACATACAATAACCAACGTATTCGCTGTATTGATCTAACCGCTGAAGACTTCGATGCGCCAAACGGAAAAATCTGGTCAAGTTCAGATACTGAAGATATTTTATATCGCAATAAAAAATAATCGTAGGAAAGTGACTGGGACAAAATTTTGCGAGTCAAATTCTGGACACACGTACTCCAGATAAACGGTGAGAGCAGAAGCAATCCCACTACGTTGAACTCCGATCTCATCAAATGCTAAGGGCTAAAGCCCTAAGCTTTGAAGGTCGGAAATAAGAAAGAATTCACAAAAATTTGGAAAACAATTTTCGTGAATTCTTTCTTATTTTTCGGGATTAAACACTTTTGTCTCAACCTTTTTTTCTGTCTATAAAAGTTTAAACCCTTTATTTAACGGCATTTCTTGCGTAGTATACACGTAAATTATGCCTTGTTTCTGCACTTGATTCGGTAATACCTGGAGCTTTTCATTCGAATCCACTAGTTTTTTCGGTAAAATCGCAGCTGCTTTATTCGTTTCAAGCATCGTTACCATAATATCCAAGGTATCGATTTCAATAACAGATGCTTCTATTTTGTTCTGTTTTTTCAGGATCTCCAAGGTTGCGTTTCTATATGGGCAATCTTTTTCTCTGCTAATAAGAATTTTATTTTCAAACAGTTCCGTATTATTCCTCTTCGCTTGCGTCCATACTAACTTTTCTTTGATTCTCTGAACTTCCTTTAGTTTCTGATCGTTTATCTTTTTATTTACGAGTATGAAATCGATCATACTTGCTTTTAATTTTTGAACCAAATCAGCCGTTGGTTTCGTAAAAATCGAGAGGCTCTCATCAAAAATATAGCGCTGTAAATAATTCTGAGCGACCGCCTGTGTGCCGCCGACTCGTACCTGTCTTTTATCCAAGCAAAAGGCTTCTTCCATTTCTGAAACCGTTGCTAAAATTCGTGTCGTATAGTCCAAAAATCGTTCACCATCTTCAGTCAACGCCATCCCGCGATTTGTCCTATGAAACAATTTTCTTCCAAGCTGATTCTCCAAGCGAACCATTCTTTTGCTCACTGTTGATTGCACATAATTCAGCTTTTCTGCAGCTTTGATCGTTGATTTTAATTGCGCAACTTCGTTAAAGATTTTAAGGTCATTTGTCTCCATGATATCCCCCATCCATATGTCTATTCCAATATGGAATAACCACGATGCTATTTTACCATTATACACTTAGGGTTTCCCTTTGTATAATGAACTCACACAGAAAGGACGTGCAAATCTATGAATGCTATGCAATATAAAATCACCTTACCAAACGATTACGATATGAAGATCATCAGACAAAGAATCACCGATAATGGTCACAAAACAGATCACTTTCCTGGCTTATTATTTAAAGCCTACCTGATCATCGATACACCAACCAAAAAGGAATACACTCCTTTTTATATTTGGAATGACGCTAAGGGAATGAATCAGTTCATTTTTGAGGGATTCTACGATAATATTTTAGCTTCATTTGGCTGGCAACACATCGCTGTCGCTGTTCCACTTAAAATCGAACGATCAGCAATGTTTGCTCAAGCCGCATATGTACTTGAAATTGAGCATCCGATTCAACCAGCAGAACACATGATAGCGCCAGACTTTTCTCTCGAAGCTGAGGATTGCTTAGGAAAAGTTCTAGTGTATAACCCAGATAAATGGAGGTATGTTGAATTTTATTTCTTTGCACAGACTCCAGAAGACTTCACAGATAGCGAGACAGTTTATGAACTGCTTCATCTATCGGAGTAACATGTCCATAGAAAAAGCAGTTCTTCTATTCGACAATTAGATGCTCTTTTGCATAACTGTTGAATGGCAGTTTAATTCAAACACTTTATTCCAACAAACGGCCCTCATCATGCCAAGCACCATACATCCTGTTCGCTCGAGTATTTTCGATCAATTTAGTTAAACGCTTTTCGAATATTTCTGGCTGTACTTCTTTATACCCTTGAAGCGTGTCGATCCGAATACGGCGATACAATTCAGGGAAAGCCAAAAAATTCTGATAGACGATCGCCTCTTCTTTTAAACGCATTTCAACTTCTTCATCGATTTTAAACGAAGCAGGAGCCATGTTCGGCAAAACTTTTCGTCCTTGTTCCGTCATCTGGCCCAAACGTTCCAGACGGCGGACCCTTTCTTTATTTAATTCGGTCCACGAACTTTTAGGTCCTCTAGGTGACAAACGCTGAGCTGTTTGAGTCTCAGATGCTTTCTTTTTGATCCCATCGATCCAGCCGAAGCATAATGCTTCCTCTACCGCATCTAAATACTGGATTTTATTGGGTTCAGGTTTGACACTTACGATCACCCAGCAATATTTTTGAGTAGTGCTGTTTTCTTGCAGCCACGCCCTTAACTCTTGTCTCGTTGTCACTGGTAATAGATTATCGATCTCCATTGATATCACTTCCTCCTAACTCAATCATCGTAGGTTTGCGCCAACTTAGCGATTTCCTGTTGATGTAGTAATCGTAATTCTTTGGGTGCAAGCACCTTCACCCCATGACCAAACATCAATAAAAATGGCAGAATCGTTTTTTGTTGATTGGCATATATGCTCACTTCTATATGTGTATCTACTATTTGGATTTCAGCCTCTGTATAATAATCATATAACTTCCCTAGATCTTCTTTTGGAAACTGTAATCGAATAGCGCTGCCTGGATGTTCTTTTTGCTTTTCTCTTGAAGAATCAACTAAAGTAAACAGCTCTTTTTGAAGAACCAACTGTCGAATTCGAGTGATTTTAAAATACCTGAACGCCCCTCGTTTTTCACAAAAAGAATAGACATACCAACTACCATTATTCAATATCACTTCATAAGGATGAATGAGCCGCTTCGTGTGTTCTCCTTTATTGTCTATATAATCGACCAATAACTTCTGTTTGTTTTTCAGAGCCAAATTGATTTGATTGATTTTTTGTTTCGTCTCAAGCTCGATTTCTGGACGGTGCATCGTTGGAGATTCAAAGGAAAAATGCGGTATTACTTTATCCGTATTCGCTGTTTTTTGAACGAGTTCGATTTTTTCTTTGATCGTCGTTTGCTGATCAAAAATCCCAAATAGACCTTCTTTGACATCCAAAGCTTCTAAGATTGCTTGCTTTTCTTCACCGCTGTAGGTATATGTCCGCAGCTTGAATGACTCCATCAATGAAAAACCGCCGTTGCGACCCGAATGAGAAATAATAGGAAAGCCAGCTAGCTCGATCGTTTCAATATCTCTGAAAATCGTTCGCTTTGTTACGCTAAAACGCTCTGCCAGTTGAGCCGTTGAAATACGTTCATTTTCTAACAGCAATACGATGATCGCTAAGATTCGTTCGATCTTTTTCATCGTGTCCTCCTCACATTAACTATTGTAGAAAAAAAGATAAAACCAGCTGTTGATGACCAGTTCTATCCTTAATACCTTATTATAAATCACGATACTTGATCGCCAAACCTTTTAGGAAATTTCTGGCATAACGGTCTTTACATTCTTTATAGTTTCGGTGCCCTTCTTTTCTGAGGATCGCACTCAATTCACTATCAGAAGCGTAAACTCCAGCCAAACGCAAAACATCCAGCATATCATCACTGGTCAATGCCAAAGCAATTTTGACTTTTTTCAGCATCACATTATTCACATTACGCTGGCTTGTGATCAAAAATGTCGGTTTAGGTGCAACGCCATTTTTAACAGGCGGTGTTCCTCTTTTGTATGTGATCAATCCATTCAAGAAAATTTCTAGTGTACGATCATCACAAACAGCATCCCGCGGCAGGTCATCCGCTTCCTCTTGCTTCGTTAGCAACACACGTAGTTCCTCTTTTGTAACATCAAGACCGCCTAATTTAAAAATCTTGATCATATCTGTATCTTTGATATCTAATGCATAACGCAGTCGAATCAGTATATCATTATTATTCATGCTTTCCCTCCAGAAACTGTTTCTTCGTCTCTTTAGTATAAAGGTTTCTTTTGGAGAATGCATTAATTTGTTTAGGATTTTAGCTGGATTCTTTTAATAAATGAAAAGAACCATCCAAAGATGATTCTTTCGGCAGAATAAGTCTTAATCTTTTTCTATAGTAGGTTTTCCAATACCATCAAGTTTAATCGTAAAAAAGCTACTATCTCCTTATTGATCAATAGCTTATCTACATCTATAATTTTTCACATCATAAAACTAAACCTATGTGTGATGTACAATACTATAAACTTGCTTTATTTAATCAGGCAATTTTAGTATCACTTAAGAAACGATAATCGATTCATCTGCTCATTATCAATGGAAATTGTCAATGCGTCCAAATTATTCTCTAATTGTAAAAGGTTGCTTACACCAATTAAAGGTAGCACTTTAGATGATTTTTTCAGCATCCACGCAAGAACTAATTGATTAGGCTCTATCTTCAGCTCTTCACTTATCTCCAGTAATATAGACATTCTATTTCTGTTTGCTTCTGTAACGTAAGCTTCTTTCAACTCTTTTTTATCATTATAAAAACCGTGTAGCAATGGAGAATATGCTAACAAAGTAATACTTTCTCGCTCTGCATAATCGATTATTTCTTGCGTCAGAACTTTCTGTACGCCAAAATCAGCCTCTTTTTTTGGCTGCAAATAACTGTAACGATTTTGAATGCAGCAATACCGCTCCAAATCAAAGGACTGGCTTATTTCATTGGCCTCTTTTAACCTCTCATACGTATAGTTGCTACAACCGATAAATCTGATCTTCTTGGTTCTAATCAAGTAACTGAATGCCTCCAAAGTTTCTTTTAAGCTCGTCATCTTATCATCTATGTGGGCATAACACAGATCCAAATAATCTGTATGCAGTCTCTGTAAGCTTGCCTCTACAGCTCTGATGATCGCATTTCTTGAAAGACCTTCAATATCCTCAAAGCCTGCGCCTATTGTCTTAGGTAGTGCGCCTATTTTAGTTGCTAAAAATAGTTGCTTTCTATTTTTTCTTTGCTGCATCCACTTGCCGATCACCGCTTCACTTTCACCGCCCTTGCCTCCTTCATTCCAGAAAGCATAATTATTAGACGTATCCAGAAAATCCCCTCCACGCTCGACATATTTATCTAATAAAGCAAACGAATCAACTTCGTTTATTTTTGTACCAAAATTCATACATCCCAAACAAAACACACTAACCTTTTCCCCTGTTGATCCCAAAAGTACTTTTTCCATAACTAAACAACCTCTCTTCTTTAAAAGTAGTTTCAGTTTACAAGTTAAACTGTGGTTTAAGTCAAGAGTTGTTTATGCTATTCTTATCAATAAAGGAGAAAACGCCATGTACACGATAACTGAAGTAGCCAACAAATTCTCGCTCTCAACATCGAGCTTAAGATATTATGAAAAAGTTGGTCTATTACCACCTATTGCTAAATCATCTTCCGGAAAACGAAACTATAAAGAAAGTGATATAGAATATTTAGAGATTATTATTTGCTTGAGAAAAACAGGTCTATCCATAAATAGAATTAGAGACTTCATTCATTTACAAACGAATGGACAGCCTTTGTTCTCTGAGCGAATAGAAATCTTAGATAAACAAAGAACATTGATCAACCAGCAGATAGATGATTTGAATGCTTCAAAAGAAAAAATAATAAAAAAAATCGAACATTATCAAAGAAAGTTAGGTAACTAGCTTCTTTTGATAATGTTCTTAACAAATTAGCTTGAAGTTTTAGGCGTTCAATGCTCTTTATTCATATTGTCATTTTAGCTGTCTAACCATCGTAATGTCCGTCTCCAAATATCCCATCTTTTTATACAACTGATACGCCGACTGATTATGCGCAAAAACATGTAAGCCAATTTCTTCTAACCCATGTTTTCGTCCCCATTCTTCGATCAAAAGCAGCGTTTGCTTGCCATATCCTTTCCCTCGATACTCAGCATTGATCAGAAAATCATAAATAAATCCTTTTTGTTCAGTGACATTTATCCAAATAACACCGATATCTTCTGCTGATTCAGGAATGAATATTGAGAAGAGATAATTGTCTTTTGTGTCTGGTCCATCTGGAAGTAAATCCGTAAAACTCTTTTCTGCTAAACCTAAAGCTTCTGATTCAGCCCAAGTCCCTGCCTTGATTTTATCTTCTGCATATTCTGAAATAGCGATGTCGAGGTACTCTTTAAATTTATCTTGAGGCATTTTTTCTAATTTCATGATGATTCTCCTATTCAATAACTTTTAGATTATTCTTTTGATTATTTATATATACATCGGTTTATTTAAATGAAAGTCGGTTTCTTGTTGAAATTTTATACCTAGATCCATTAATTTTTGTTCACAAAAATCATCTGCGATAATTTGCATTCCTATGGGTAGGCCCTTTTCTGATAACCCTATTGGCAATGTGAGCGTTGGCAATCCTGCATTAGAAAACGGAACATTAAATTTAGGCGAACCTGTCTTTTTTAGCCCTTCTGGAGCAGTTTCTGGTGTAGTTGGCGTAATCAAGAGATCAACCTCTTTAAATAACTCTCTGATTGCTCCTTTATAAGTCTCTCTTAGCTGTTGTGCCTTTATATAATCAAGGGCAGTATAAGACATGCCAGTTTGGATATCCTGTTTTAATTCTTCACTAAACATAGGATAGTTCTGATCTAAATGTTCTTGATGAAAAGCTGCAGTTTCAGAATCTACAACAATAGCATGTGCTCGATTTGCCAATTCAAAATCTTTAGGCAACATACAAGGCAAAATAGTATGGCCTTGCTTTTCTATTATTTTTATTGCTTCTTCAAAACGAGCCATGACTTCCTCTGCTCCTGTAAAATATGCGTCTTTGATCATGCCGATCCTAAATCTCTTATCACTCGTCTCTTTACTGAGATTCAACTTTTGTATCACCTGTTTGATCGAGTATGGATCATGGTTATCATAGCCTTTGATCTCGTTAAAGACAAATGTAATATCTTTAACGTTTTTTGTAAATATTCCTACAGTATCAATACTCCAGCTAGCTGGAAAAATGCCAGCTTTACTGATAATGCCAAAAGTAGGTTTTAATGCGGTCAACCCATTATATGATGCAGGTCGCATAACAGAGCCTGAGGTTTGAGTTCCTAGTGAAAATAATGACATGCCACTTGCAACAGCTGCTGCAGAACCCGTACTAGAACCTCCTGGTGTATGCAAAAGATTCCATGGATTTCTTGTCGCAGGAGCACCTCCGCCGCTGGCAAATTCAGCTGTGGTAGTCTTACCTATTAATAATGCGCCTGAGCTGACTAATTTATCAATGACCGTTGCATTTTTATCCGGCACAAATCCCTTTAGTGTTTGAGAACCCGCTTCTGTAGCTATTCCTTTAGTAAAGAAGATATCTTTTACTCCATATGGAAGAAACGACAGAGGTGTTACTCTTTTATTTTTCCTTATCGTCTCGATATCTTTTAGCACCAATTCTTCCTCTCTTAAAAGCGCCCAAGCTAAAATCTCAGGTTCAATTTTTGAGATCCATTTATAGTATTCGCTGATCAATTCTTCTGGTGAAATACACTTTGTAATCAACAAACGATTAGCTTGTTCAATCGTCAGTTCAACCATATCCATTTTATTCACTCCCATGTAGCTGTATGATAGTCCTTTTTTCATTACACTATAAGTCGTTCTCCAAAGAGTATTCATTTCTTCTATAAAAACAGACCAAAAAACGCCAGCTGTCACGTTTTTCGGTCTGTTTTCTTTTTATGAATACTTATTTCACTGAAACGTTTTTGTAGTACGGTGCACCAATTGCACGATAGACTAAACCTTCTACTCGTTCATTGACTAGGAAAGCCTCTGATGCTTGGTATAATGGCGTTACAGGTGAGTTATCCATCAATACTTTTTGCGCATCTAATAAAGTGTCCCAGCGTTTTTCATTCTCTGTTGCGTAAGTTGTTGCTGATTCTTGCAGTAATTTGTCAAATTCTTCGTTGCTGAATTTACCGTAATTTTGCTCGCCGCCAGTTCTGAATAATTGTAAGAAGTCATACGGGTCCGCATAAGTTGCTGCCCATCCTGCTAATACAACATCAAAATCACCACTGCTCATTTGGTCTAAACGGTTTTTGAACGGTACACTTGAGATCGTTACTTTCAAACCACTTAAATTTTCAGTCAACAATCCTTGGATATATTCAGATAATTTTTTCGCTGAATCTGTATCTGATGTCAATAATGTAATAGAGGCAGAATCAATGCCTAACTCTTTCTTGGCATCTTCCCAAAGTTTCTTACCACCTTCGACATCTGTCTTCATCAAGGTACCCGCTTCTTCAGCAAAGTCTTTCCCTGTTTCTTGGTTTGCGATTCCTTTAGGAACAAATGCTTCGATCGCCATTGAGCCATCTTTTAGGATATTTTTCGCGATTTGGTCGGAATCGATCAATTTCGTAATAGCATTTCTAGCATTCTTATTCGCAAATACTTTATTTTCAGTGTTGTACTGTAAGTATGAAGTCGATGGGTAAATACGAGTGACTAATTCTGGATTGTCTTTTTCTTGATCTACATATTCACCTTTGATCGGTGCAATATCTGTTTCGCCTGCTTTGAATAAGTTCACGTTTGTACCGATTTCTTTACTTACTTGAACGTTGACTTCATCTAATTTGACTTTGTCTGCTTCATGGTATTTATCATTTTTAATATAGTTCCATGTGATGCTAGTGCCATCCCAATCTGCTAATGTGAATGGGCCATTATAGATCATATTGTCACTATTGGTTCCATAATCTTTTCCTTTTTCTTCAACAAACTTTTCATTCAGTGGATAGAATGTTGGTTTGGCTAAAAGAGAAGATAAATATGGAATCGGATATTCTAAGTTGATTTCCAGTGTATAATCATCTAGGGCTTTTACACCTAAATCAGACGCTGGTTTTTCTCCTTTAGAAATTGCTGTGTAGTTTTCAAATCCGTCAAACAGATACGCATACTCTGAACCTGTTTTTGGATCGACTGTACGTTTCCATGAGTAAACAAAATCATTCGCTGTTACAGGCTCACCGTTACTCCATCTTGCATCTTCGCGTAACTTGATCGTATATGTTTTTCCGTCATTTGTTGGTTCTACCACTTCTTCAGCGATTGCAGGAGCTGAAGTACTATCGTCTGCAAACTCATATAAGCCTTCCATCACTTGGCTGATAGCAGAAAAACTGACCACATCTGTTGCTTGAGAGATGTCCATTGTTGGTAACTCAGCGCTTTCCAACACTTTTAAGACTTGTTTTTTATCATCTGCTGCGTCTTCTTTTTTACTTCCTGAAGCGCAAGCTGCTAATGCTAAAACCAATGCGCTGGCAGCTACTGTTGTCAGTGCCCACTTTTTCATGTTCATCATTGTTTTCCCCCTATTTTCTATTTATGATCAAAAGCTGTCGATCATGGCTTGATCTAAATCATTGACGATCGCGACTGCTAATTGATAAGCTGCTTGGTAATCCTGATAGGCCACATATCCGTAATGTGTATGTGCATAACGGACAGGTACACCGATCACGATTGCCGGCACGCCTTTATTTGTCAGATTGATGATCGCACCGTTTGTACCGCCGCCTTTTCGAACAGAGCTTTGCATCGGCAGTCCATATTTTTCAGCAGTTTCTTTGGCAAATCGTTGGAAGCGCGGATTCGTTATCATCGATACATCAAAATTTCTAAGCATTGGACCGCGCTTCAGCCCGGATTGAATCATATATTCTTCTGAAAAAGTATCATCTGCCGGACAGCCTTCAAAAACGATCGCCAAATCCGGCTGAACATTATTCATTGCAACCGTTGCTCCGCGTTCGCCGACTTCCTCTTGAGCAGTCATTGTTCCGATCAGGTTGAAAGGTGACTCCTTTTTAGAAAGTTCCTGCAATGTTTCCAACAAACAGGCACAACCGATACGGCAATCAAATGCCTTTCCGATCATTACATCGGTGCTCTCTAAATACTCAAAAGTAACGTCCGGGATCACAGGATCGCCGATCGCGATATTTAATTTTTCTGTTACTTCTTCCGCGCTGATACAGCCGACATCGATCACCATATCATCGATCGTTTGTGTCTCTTTACGCTCTGCATCGGTCATAAAATGCGGTGGTTTACTGGCAATGATCCCTGGAATCTCGGTGCCATCTGCTGTCTTGATCCGTACTCGATGTGCAGGGATCGTATTTGGTACCCAACCGCCTAGCGGTAAAAAGCGCAGCGTGCCATTCGGTTTGATCGCTTGCACGATAAAGCCGACTTCATCACTATGAGCATCAAACAAAATAGTTGGTCGATCCGCTTTTTGTTCGCCGACCTTCATATACACATTACGAATATGGTCTTCTTCTACTTGTGCAAAAGGCGCCGAAAATTCTTTAGCAATCGCTACAACATCATCTTCAAAGCCTGACACACCTGAAGCATTGGATAATTTTTCTATTAAATCTAACGATTCTTGCTTTGTCACTTACACGATTCTCCTCTCAACTTCTTCGATTTATTATAAAACAGATTCCACTGATGTATACGTTAAATCTAAATCTGCGGCAACCGCGGGATTTGTCAATGCACCATTCAATGTATTGACACCAACTAAAAGTGCTGGATTTTGCTCGATCGCTTGTGCAAATCCTTTATTCGCTAACTCTAAAACATATTGCAGAGTAGCGTTCGCTAAAGCAAATGTCGCTGTTTGCGGAACAGCTCCCGGCATATTTGCTACGGCATAATGGATCACGCCGTGTTTTGTATATGTTGGATGTTCATGTGTTGTGACTGCATCGATCGTTTCGAAAATTCCGCCTTGATCAATCGCAATATCGATGATCACAGAATGTTCCGGCATTGATGCCACCATTTCTTCTGTGACTAATACAGGTGCTTTATGTCCTGGAAGTAATACGGCGCCAATCACAAGATCTGCTTGTTTTACTTCTTCTTGAATATTGAAGTGGTTTGATACAAGTGTCTTCACGGCACCAGCAAACTGATTATCGATTTCCTGAAGTCTCTTGATATTTACATCAAGGATCGTAACATCTGCACCTAAGCCTAATGCGATCTTTGCTGCGTTACAGCCTGAAATACCGCCACCGATGATCGTTACCTTCCCTTTTTTTACGCCCGGTACGCCGCCAAGTAAAATCCCTTTTCCTTCTGGCACTTTTTCTAAAAATTGAGCACCGATTTGTGTCGCTAAGCGACCAGCGATTTCACTCATTGGTGCCAATAATGGCAATTCCCCGTTCGCCAGCTGAACACTTTCATAGGCAATCGTTTTCACTTTACGCTTCATCAATTCCTCAGCTAATGGTTTATTCGCTGCTAAATGAAGGTACGTAAATAACGTTAGATCTTCTCTTAAATATGGATATTCTTCTTCTAATGGTTCTTTTACTTTCAACACTAATTCTTGAGCCCAAGCTTCTTCTGCTGTCTTAACAATGGTCGCTCCTACTGCTGCATACTCTTCATCATGAATCGACGCTCCAAGTCCAGCGTTTGTTTCAACGTAAACAGTATGCCCATGTTTGATCAGGTCTAAAACGCCGGCTGCCGGCAATGCCACCCGATTCTCACCATTTTTTATTTCTTTCGGTATCCCAATATTCATCACTCAAGCTCCTCTCTTGTTCTTCCTATTACTTTTTAGTCCACTTAATGATTATAATTTAATGAAAGTTTATCTGCAATACGTAGAAAAAAAAAGATTTATTTTCTCTTTAAACTTTCATCTGATTGCCAATAAAAAATAAGCCCAGAAATCAACACTAGAAAATAGTTTTGTTCCGGACTCACCAAGTCAAATAATGTATATAATAATATAGTAAAAATTTTCATTTCTTTGATAAGAACTGCTAACTAAAAAAACCGTCAACTATTCCTATCATGAATTCTATGAAAATTTGAGAAAGCATACATCCAAAAACAACATTAGCAACTATCTTCATTTTTTTAGGAATTTGAATTTTATACTTTTCTAGCAAACTAACAAAATAGCTAAAACCTACAATTGTAATTATAAAGACAAGCTCTCTTCCATATTCAATAATTTTCATATGTTCATCTCCTTTTATCACACTCATCACACCAAATAGAACTATTCCTCCTAAAGCTATTGTTAATAAAACTTTTAATATTTGCCCCCAAGCATATTGCTCAAGGTTTGCTTTTTCCATCGCTGCGGGTTCATCTTTGTTCAAAAGAAATAGTTCATCTAATGAAAACTGATATAGTTGGCTCAGTAAAACCAAATTTTCTAAATCAGGATAACTTCTATTATTTTCCCAATTTGAAATTGTTTGCCTTGAAACTAATAATTTTTCAGCCACTTCAATTTGAGAGAGTTGAAGCTCTACTCTTTTTTCTTTCAATTTCTCACTTATTTTCATATACATCCCTCCACTTGTATTCTAATCGTACTTTTCAAATGATTATTTGATAAGACTAATCTATTTTACATAGCCGAATTTTACGGTAAAATTGGCTTTACCTATTGGGAATATAATTGCTCATAAACATACATCTAAAACGTTACACATTCGGATATTTTAAACCTAAATGATTAAACTCAAATCCATATTTTTGATAAAATCCTACAGCATCACTATCTATTTCAACAATTTTTTTAATGGTTTATCTAGTTCTTTAACAAAATCTATTCGTTCACTAATAATATTTTGCCCAGATCACTCTTATTGACCGCTATGTGAAAAATTCTAATCAACCTCTTTTTAGCAATGATTCACACCTGCACCTCCTATTTTACTATTATTGCTATATTTAACCTATAGATCTTTGTTAGGACCCCTAAAATATTTTTCGAATACCAATTCAACCATATTTTCTACTGTAGCCAGTGAAAGTAATTTCACAGTATCCAACTCTCTATTATTTAATAGTATCCGTTTGTAAGGAAAAATGCGACTCAACAAAAATGTAGTGTCCACAAAAAATATCTTTTTGTGGACACTACAACTATTTTCCTATATCCTCTTAATTTATTCTATTCCTTTCAGTGTAGCAAAAAAGCCACCCAATAATGCGAATCTTTTTATAGGCACTTAGAATTTTACTAGCTTCACTTGTTCATCAAAAAATAGTGACATTGTATGCGTTAGCTGAGGAGATCGAAGTATAGCATAGGAGCTATTTTTTTCGCTGTTTCATCAGATTTGGAGAGCGAATCAACACTGTTTTTTAGTTTTGATGTGCCCCCCAAAAGTTGTACGTGAAAATACAATTTTTGGAGGTTATTTTTTATGAGTTATTATTTGGAGGTTATTTTTTATGAGTTATTATATAGTAGAATTCAAACTCAAGCGATTTTCGGCTCAATCTCTATTTTATCGATCATCAGCCCACTTCCACTTTAGAACGCCATGAGGTTCCGCAATCATCTACGATTTCATTGAGCGTCTCAATATTAGCTTTACCTTGAGTGGCAAACCAATCTCGACCTGCGTCTTCTCCTTTTGACGCAAATGGTTTCACCCCTTCACGCCAAGTAGCTCTGCCGCATAAGACACCACTAAATTTTGAGCCAGCTTCTTTCGCAAATTTTAATGTTTCCTGGAATAATTCTGTCGAAACCCCAGCACTCAAAAAGATAAACGGCAACTCTGTCAATTCACTTTGTTTCTTAAAATAAGCCAGTGCTTCTTTACGGCTATAGACAACTTCATTTTCAGTGAATCCTTCAACGTATTTCATATTTACAGGCACTTCCATTTTTAGTACATCGATATGATATTGCGTTTTAGAAAATTCGACCATCGACTCCAATACTTTATGTGGTTTTATTCGGGCAAAAGCTGCTGATCCAGCATCTAAGACTTCTGTATCATACGTAACGATCTCCACAAAAAACGGAATATCTTCCCCCAAGCATTCACTACCAAGTCGTTCCACAAAGACATGCTTTAAATGATTGATCGCTCTAGGTTCATCAGGATCATAATAGAGTAAAAACTTGATCGCATCTGCGCCAGCTTCTTTCAAACGTGAAACTGACCAATCTTCCAATAGATCCGGCATCCTTCCTGGAGTGGACGCATCATAACCAGTTTTTTCATACGCTAAAAGTAATCCGCAAGATTTATCACGTACCTTTGTTGCTGGCAATCCATAATCCGGGTCTAACAGTATCGCAGATGAATAAGGAGTCAATTCTTCTGAAGCAACTTTTTTGAAATCAATGATTTCTTCCCCTGTTGCTGTTGTAGCAGCGTCTGAAATCATTTTTTTTAGCGATCCGCGCTGATCGATCGCCAACGCTTCAATTAAACCTTTTTCATTTGACAGACGGTTCAGAGCATCCATTTTTGCCTGGCTGATTTTGATCATAGTAGCAGCTCCTTTAAGTATTTTTGAGGAAATTCCTCTCTTACTTTGAGTATACTCTCTCGTATTTATTAAGACAAAAAGAAACACTTTTCCTATGAAAATGCTATCCATTCATTTTTTCAACGATTCGCCTTGACCTGATACGCGTTTCATACTTTATAGTTTAAAAAAAGACAGGAGGCGTTTATTTATGATCAATGCAATGCTTGAATTAACGGATCAGTTAGGGATGGATTATTACTTTGTTTCCCTCGAATTCAAAGAAGGGAAGCTTTTCGTTCGCAGTTTGAATAATTATTGCAAACCGATCAGTAAAACAGTAGAATTAACGAAAATAGAAGGACTATCTATAGAAGAATCTGATGGATTGGGGTACATTTGCTTTGATTTTGATGATGAGCATTACCATTTTGTCGACTATGGGAATCGGGTTCTAGCATTCTTTAAGACCCTTTTGTTCTCTACTTCACTTCATCTATAGCCTTGAAAGGAGCCGCTCATGACGACTATTCGTGATATCGCTAAATTATCCGGCTATTCTGTTTCTACCGTTTCCAGAGTATTGAATAACCATCCTTACGTGACAGAAGAAAAGCGTAAAAAAATTTTAAGCATCATGGAAGAGCTAGACTATATTCCGAATATAAAGGCCAGAAATTTAAGTAGTGGGCATTCAAAGCATATTGCCGTAATGATTCCATTTTCTGATCATCCTTATACAGATAAAATCGTCAGCGGTATTTTAAAAGCTGCCTTCAAATCTGGATATAAGGTTACGTTATTGCCGACAAATTATGATTTAACGATTGAAAAGCGTTATTTAGATGAGTTGGCTGCCAAAGCTTGGGATGGGATGATTATTACTTCAAAAAAAAGTTCATTTGACATCATTTCTAAGTATTTAAAATATGCGCCGATCGTTTGTTGCGAAGATACAGGAGACTATCCGATTTCTTGTGTTTCGATCGATCGGGGAAAGTCTTACCATGATTTGTTTACACTGCTGATAAAACAAGGGTATAAAAAAATAGGATTGACTGTCGGCCGTCCAGAAAAAGACAGTGCTAGTACAGCGATCGTTTTAGATGCTTATCACAGAATCACCGGCTTAAAAGATGCTTCCTTCATTTTTAGGGATTGCCGGACTTATGAAGATGGGATCAAAGCTGGTGAGTACTTTTCAAAAGTTGAAAATCTTGAAGTGATCGTTACAAATGGCGATGATGTTGCTGCGGGGATCTTGCAGAAGCTATCGTTGGATAAAGTGAATGTGATCGGAGCAGAAAATCTTTTGTCTAGTCAGTTGTTGAAATTTCCGACTATGGATCATCATTTGGATCTTTGTGGGGAGAAGGCGTTTGGGCTGTTGTTTACAGACAAAGTTGAAAAAACAAAAGCCTTTTTTGACTTTATCCAGCATTAGGACACTCATAACAGCTGTCAAAATACTCTACTACTATAAAAAACAACGTACGAGAAATATATTCTCTACGCTGTTTTTTTAGTCATTTTAATACCGGTAATCTTTGGTCCCAATAAAAATATTTTGTGGAATGCCATTTCCGTCGTATTGAACAGAGATATTCTTCCCAAATGTACGATCTTTTTCTCCTTTTAATTTACTATTATAAATGGTGATCTCTTGACCAGAAAGTTCCTTTTTACTCTCTTTATTTTTCTGTTCAAATTTCTGTACTGATTTATCAGAACGATCGATCTTTAGTAATTCTGTAAGTTGTTTGGAAAAAGCTTCAAAGTTTTTTCCTACATACTTTTCATCACTGACTGCCGTTCGGATATCAACATTTTGATTTGTTAGTTTCACTTTGCCGATCTTAGAATAATATTCGTACTCGATGATCGTTCTAGCGCTGACAATATTTTCATTGTCTTTGTTGCTAAACATACTCACAGCTGTTAATCGAAAACTATTTTCTTGTGCGATAATATCAATATTTTCAGTTACCTCTAGTCCTTCTATACTATATTCTTCCTTGATCAGCTCTCTTACTTCAGAGAAAAAAGGCAGCACTTTTAATCCGTATTTGTCCTCGACAGTTTCTATTATTTCATTCTCTGAAATGGAGTAACTGGAATTTCCAAAGTTTTTCGTACGATCTCCCCACCACGTAAAAGGAGAATCTTCTTTCGGAAGTTCTACGTCTCTGGTAGATTTTTCAGCAGAGCAAGCTGATACAATGATCAGTGCCAGAAGGAACACAACGTATTTCATTTTTTTCTCATAGACTTCTCCTGTTAATTTGTTTTTATAGTCAATGGTTGTTTGTTTGGAAACGCTGCTGAGTCAAATTTAATTTGTACGTCACTCGCATTTCCTTTTTGTAAGGGGTACACCACAACTGATTCGATGACTTCATCTTTTTCTAATGCTTTTGTAGCATTTTCCTGCAAATAGAGTAACGTGTGATCGGATAGTGTGGTCTCTTTACTTTGTACCAATTGTTGTTCCTTTTGATAGACAGTCACATATTTATTCCATATCTCTATTGGAATATTTTTAGTTTTTTCTTTGTTGGTATATAAAAACCTGATCACTAAAACCTGATCATCTTCTACTTCATCTATTTCATACGTGCTGACTTGCAGAGTAAAATTGTTATTTGTCACTTTATTAGCTAATTCTTCTGACGACTCCATCGTTGTTGTTTTTGCTTTTGTTTCTTTTAGCGATTCTATCAAAGCAACAAAGGTCTTCTGTCTGGTTTCATGTGAATTGTCCTGAGGGCTGTAAAAAAAGAACTGAACAACGGAATTCTCCATAGATATATAATATATATCCAGCCAAGAAGGCTTCTTTTCATAGGTTCCTTCAAAAGAATAATGAAAAACAGACCTATCATTTAACGAAAAATAGTCACCTTTATTATTTTTGATATCATAATACTTTTTTAAGTATTTTTTTGTATACGTCTCTAATTGTTCTTTTGATAAGTTTTCTGCTGACTCAGCTCTCATATAAAACATTGAGTTGCTCTTTGTGTCATTTCCTCCAAAAATCGCATTGGCATTTATCTCTTCTTTGGGATTCGCTTCTCTTTCCCATCCTGTTGGCAAGTAAAGTGTATAATCACTTTGATTAGCAGAAAATTCTTCTGATTCCTTTTGTAAAGTTGTATTCTGACAGCCTGCTAGAATGAGCAGACTCATGAGGAAAAATAGGGTCTTTTTCATATTCATATGTTAGCGTCTCCTTGGTCTTCCATAGTAGTCAATTTTTTTCCTTTACGACGCAGCCAGTATACATACAAAGCAAAACTGATGATACATCCTGCAAATAAACTGATTCCTATTTTAAATCCTTGAGGAAGATAAATAAATTCAACTGTGTGCTGTCCTTTTGGAATAGAAACAGCAAGAAATGCGTCCTTAAAAGACT
Source organism: Enterococcus sp. S22(2020) (assembly GCF_020295385.1). Classification (NCBI taxonomy): domain Bacteria; kingdom Bacillati; phylum Bacillota; class Bacilli; order Lactobacillales; family Enterococcaceae; genus Enterococcus; species Enterococcus sp. S22(2020). The sequence continues at coordinate 135,936 of NZ_JACFUD010000005.1, read as the reverse complement.
CGATGTTTTCTTTTTGACCGTCAATATAAACAGACCAGCCTTTATCATACGGAATAGTTGTTAAGAGTACCTCATCCTTTTCCGCTTGAACCTCCGCTTTTGCTTTGCGTCCATCGGTAATGAAGTCTACACCATTTTTCTGCATCTTCTCTACATCTTTCCTAAATTTCTCTGTATCTAGAAAGACAGCATTCGGTCTAAAAATTTCGATATTTTTTGCTTCTCCATCAAATGAAAGTTCTATTTCCACTGCCGTTGTCTCATCATGATAACCAATATCATAATATTGACCATAATCAGAGATTTTAGCTGACGTTGTGTTTCCATTGATCGTTGCTTTAACATATGCATCACCAGATTTAGAAAAATCAGTCGGAACAATGCTCACGTATCCTTGTGTTTTTTCTGGAACAGTCACTAACAACTTTATATTTCTAGGATGCGAAATTTCTTGCTCTCCCAGTACGATCGTCTCGCCAGATTCAGTGATTGCAACATCTTTTGAATCGACAATCGGCGCATCACCAAATGAAAATATTTCGCCTTCATTATCAGATAAATGATTAAACAACTCTGTTTGGTTTCGAACAGCTCCTTCGTCGAAAATTGCATCATCTGTCATGATTCCTAGAGGTAACGCATATTTATTTTCATATAACGTATATTTACCACTTTTTCCAATTTCCTCATAACCAAACTTATTAAATTTCTCGTTTTTTGATAAATTATACTTCATTCCTACAAGTGTATCTGCCAACAAGGTGTTATTCATATACTGAATTTGAAGGTTTGTCCCTAAAGAACGGTATCCTAAAGTATTTAGATACTGAGAAGAGTGTCTGTTACGTATAGAAGAAAACATCGATACCCCATGATAACCATATCTGAAACTATCATTTGCTGATGTAGGTTCGATATTTTCAAGTCTATAGAATGACTCATTTTTCTCTACTTGCGAGACTAACTTTTCTACATCCTTAAATGGTTCTTGGTAAAATTTTCTATACGTATAGCCCCAATCTCGGCTAATGCCTGCAATCATTTGCTGTGCATTAAATGCAGCTTCACCCACCATAACAACAAAAAGCAAGACGAGTGCTGCTTGTCTAAATTTAGCTTTGTTCACATAAATCAGCCAGATAAGTAAGTATACTGCTAGCAACAGAAGCGTTCCTACTAATGATTCTGTTGTAACAACACCATATCTTTTTTTGTTTGACAGCAATATAAATATAAGAAAGATTGCACCAACAGATAAAATAATATTGATCACTGTGTTACTGTCTTCTTTTGTTAAAGCTTCTAAACTGTATCCGGCAAGCAAAATCACAAGAAATGAAATCAAGAAACTGAATCTAAACAAGAACATGTTTGGTGAATGCATACCATGCCAAAATAGATTTAACGCACTGATATACACACTCGCAATTAAAATTAAAAACAATGAGCCATAAATCAATTTGTTTTTAAGAGCAAACTTCTTAGACACAAAATAATAAAGACACAGTAAAAGCGGAATCAATCCAATATAGATAAACGGCATGCTATTGTATTTACTCGTATCATAAATACCTACCAAATTCTTTGCAACAAAATCCCAAGCACCTGTATCTTTGGTCAGAAAACTTTGAATTTGGGTTAGACTTTCACCATTTGCAGACAAATCAAGCACTGTAGGTAAAATTACGACCATTGATGCTCCACCCGCTAATATTGATGTAATAAAATAAGTGAAGATTGATTTCTTGTGTATATGCCAGTTGGTAAATGTCCGGGCAAAAAAGTATAGAAAAGAGAACACACCAACCATAAATGCCATATAAAAGTTAGATAAAAATAGCAGTAGATAGCTAATAAATAACAAAACCGGCTTATTTTTATCCATTAAACGATGAATCCCTAGAATGATCAACGGAAGATAAACAAAGGTATCTAACCACATGATCACTTCCGAATAAGCAAGTGCATAGGACATTAATGAATAGCTAATACTTAAAGCTGTAATGATCCAACGGTTCAATTTATATGTATTATGTGCAAAAATCCAGAAGGATAAGCCACTAGCACCAAATTTAATTAGTGTTAAGTAATAAAGTGTATCTGGCATATTTACGTTGTCGAAAAATATAACGAGTGGTGTAAAAATACCATTCAAATAATACGCAGCTAATGCCCAATAATTCAGTCCTAAAGAGCCTGACCAACTATAGAAGATACTTTGCTTTCCTTCGAGAACCTGTTTAAAACTAGCATGAAAGTTAGAATATTGGGCAAATGCATCCGATGCCAAAATAGAAACATTGCTTCCAGGATAAATACCTGCTATATAATAAGCGATAACCATAACTAATATCGGGACTAATACACTCAGACCCATGAATAAACTATTTTTCTTGAAAAAATAATTGATTTTTTCTTTTTGCATATATCATTACTCACTTTCTTTCTGTTTAGTAGGGCACACCGATTTTTGTAAATGGAAAATAACGATACGAAACTGTTCCTTCTATCTGGTTTTTATTCACTAGCCCAAAATCTCGACTATCATTGGAATGTTTTCGGTTATCCCCTTGAACAAAATAATGATCCCTCGGAATCGACTTGTATTGTGCCAACTCCTTTGCCACATTGGGAGTCAATGCAATTTTAATCATTCCATCTGGAATTTCTTCTATTTTAGCTGGCGCCTTCGTACTTCGTTGAGCACTTCCATTTGGTAGTAGAAACAGATTATTTCCGCTGACCCAAATATCATCTCCCGGTATTCCTATCACCCGTTTAATGTATGAATCATCTTTTTTATCTTTTGGCTCGAAAGTAATGATTTCATACCTTTGAACAGATCTTCCTTTTTTTATCAATATCCGATCCTTATCTTCAAAAGTTGGCTCCATTGATTGACCACTGACTCTATGCGCCGAGAAATTGAAAAAAAGAAAGACGCATCCGATAAGCAAAAGAATAAACACAACCATACTTGGATTTAGAATTTTTTTTACAGGTACAGTAGATGAGTCTTTTTTTTGCAGCGGTCTTCTTTTTTTATTACGTTTTCCTTGCTTGGATGATTTCAAATTTTTAGAAGTACGGGGGGGTTTTTTCTTCTGAGGTTGTGTCTGTTCGTTTTTATTTACCATATTTAGTTCCCTTCCATTTGTTAAAACTGTGTCATAGCATGGAGAGGAAAAATTCTGGCCTTTACCACACCAATAATTTCTTTTTCATCAACAAATCCGTAATACCTGCTATCTGTTGCATATTCTCGATTATCGCCAAGAACAAAATATTTTTTTTCTGGTATAGCTTCAACTTCAAATAAGTCGTAAAGTTTAAAATCAGAAACAACTGGTTCTTGATTTTCCTCCTGACTATGAGAGAGAAAACGCTCTGCCTTCAGCTCATTATTCACATACAAATCATCATCTTTGTATTGAATCTCTTCACCAGGAAGACCGATTACTCTACGAATACTTTTTTCTCCGGAGCTATTTTTTAAATAGACTAGATCAAATCGCTTTATTTTTGCTGGTTTATACACAATAAATATTTCCTGATCATTTAATGTTGGTACCATAGAATACCCTTCGATTTTAGGAAAGGCTAGTAAAAATATACTTAATGCGGTCAGCAAAAAAATTGAAATTCCTAGTGTAATCAACAACTCAATCAACAATCTTTTTCTTTTTTCCTGCTTTTTTTTCCGAGCTAACAGTTGTTTTCTCTTCTTATTTCTATGCTTTTTATTCCTTTTCAATGTCTCTGGCTTCTTGTTATTTGAATGTTTCTTTTTCTTTTTCGATTTAGCCGTTACATTTTTTCGCTTTTTTCTTTCTTCCATAAAGCCCACCTCAGCTTCATTTACTGTTTTTTCTTCAAAGCGGCTTCATTGATTTTAAATTGTTTGAATACTTCCTTTTGAGACATCTCCAGCTTATTTATATCATTTACATAGCCAGCCAACGCTTCTTCATTTTGCAAGGTCTCTAAAGACTGCTCATGTAAATTTGTTCCTAATTGTTTCATTGTATTAAAATATCGATTTAATAGAACTTGCTTATCTTCTTTTAATGCCATTGACGCTTTAGTAAAACCGAAGCTGACCATCTTAGAAGATAGATTACTAATGTTTTTGATTGCCTTTTGAGGATTTTCGTTCTTTTTGATGTTCTCTAGTTGAAGAGACAGCTCATCTATTAAATAATAGCCTTGAACGATAGCCTCTGATTCTTTTCCGTTTAATCGATGTTGTTGATAATATCTTGAATACATCGCTCCGAACGAAGAACCACCAGCAAATAATAACAATATGATCGACCAGATGAATTGCTTTTTCAGCTTAGATTCCAGCCTTCTTTTAGCAGCCATGAATCGTTTCCGTTTTTTCTTGTTTTTGGGCGGTCTCTTTTTTCTTAGCATTTTATATTTTTTCTTATTTTTTAATGAACTAAAAAGTAATACCAGTCCAAAAAAGCTGAAGAGAAGTACCCCAGATGCAAGGGCAACAAATGACCAATCTAAAGTACTCATTTTATCTCATCTCCTATTTTTTGTTATTTTTTCTTTCTGTTCTTCTTCTTTTTATTCTTTTTGCTACTTAAAACCAATCTAACAACAACAAAAATAATAATCGCTACCACAATCACACTTCCAGCAATAACTGCAATCAGCTTCCAGTTTATCCCTTGTTCTTGAACTAAGTTTACATCTTGGTCATTGTATTTATCTGCTTCTTCATCTGTAATCGTGAAGTCTTCTTCCCAAGTCCATTTCTTATCTTTTGTACTTGCTACGATGTATGCTTTATAATCTCCCGGAACCATTTTTTCACCATTTAGTGAAACTGGAAAATCGACCATACTATTTGGTGCTACACGCATATTGGCTTTTTTCGCATCATACAAAACAGCTTCTGAACCTTTTTGAGTAATTTGTACATCCATTGTCAACTCTTCCAAGTACGCTGCTTTCGTATTAGAAAAATTGACAAAGATACTATTACGGTAATTGCTTAATCCCGCACCCACGCTATTCAATTCTAATTCTGGTTTAACAACTGTATCCGTTTCAGAAAGAAGCATGCCGATCACGTACGCATAATCATTGATAACCCCTTTTTGTTTGGCACGTTCTTTTTCGTCTGCTTCTGTTTTCAATTCAATTCCGCCAGAGATCACCCCATCAAACGTTGCTTCCGGCATTGTGATATCCAATTTTAAAGGGACCGTCGTTTTGGCTGGTAATACAACTTTTTCTGGTCCCTTTACAATATCCTTGAAATCATATTTTAATGATTTATCATTGTCGATCGCGATAGGACCGTATTCGATAACGCCGTTTCCACTGGTTTTGGCACCATTCAAAGAAACAACCGCTACGACTTCTTTATCAGATTCATTTGTTAAATCGATCGTTACAGTCTGTTTTTGTGAAGGAGTCATTCGTAGATCGAAATAACCCACTTCCTCATTTCTTTGATTCTCAGGTTTATTTACCTTATATGTATAGCCTACTGCTGCTTCTGTTGTTAGACTAAACGAACAAACTCCTATTATGTATAAAAATGCGATTGCTATTATTTTCTTTATATTTTTCATACGATATAGCCTCATTTCTTTTTTTCATGATATAAGTTCACTAACCTTAAAGGCTAGTGAACTTATGACGCTTACTTTAAATCTTTAGATTATAATGTTTCTGATAATGTCCAAGTAATTACAGCATTGTAATCACCAGCTACAACAACAGCGTTATCTGCAGTAGGAATTGTTAAGATAACAGATTCTTTTGCGTTACCAGTGTTGTCCGCTTTTCTTTCACCAAATACTAAATCATGTTGACCATATCCAGCAGTTGTTCCTGCTGCACTATTTTCGATCAATGGAGTAGACGCATCTTTTGTAACTGTTGCTGATGCTTTTAGTCCTTTTGGTGCTACTGAGTTTGCATAGTCGTTCACCCAAGTGTTTTTGTATTCTAGAGTTGCGCCATTTAATTTAGCTCCTCCAGTTGTTTGGAATTCGCTTGTGATTTGTGCACTCAATTTATAATCGCGTGACGCTTCACGAACATCATAGAATGATACAAAGTTTGCTGATTTAACGTTGTTTCCGTTATCATATAGATCTGCATTATATGTTTTTGATGACGCTGTTAATGTAGAATGACCGCTACCAAATTCTAATGGTGTTACAGCGAATACTCCGAATGTTCCTGGATCAGTTGGTTCGAATGTTTCGTTACTTGTGATTGTTGAACCTGTACCAGTATCGCCACTTGAATCTCCTGAGGAGCTGTTATCTGTGATAGTTGGGATTCCAGTGTTGTTAGTGAAACCAATGTGACCTGCGCCTTCAATTGAGTTTGCTTTCGTTGTGTTTGGTACTGCTAAGGCAACTCCTGCTACTGCTACTAAAGCTGCTCCGCATAATTTGTGTGTTAATTTCATTTGTATTTCCTCCTAATATTGTGTGTAATAATTTATGGTAGCTCGGATAAAATCCAAGTTATCACCGTTGTGTACTCTACAGCGTCAATTTTTGTCGCCGCTGGGATGTTTAAAGTTATTGCATTATTTTGATAAATTTGTTGATTACCAAAATTGGGATCAAGGACTGCTTCGCCTTTTTGGTCGACTCTTGGTGTTAGTGTGTTATCCAATTGGAGCGGGTTATACTCTGATGCGCCAAATGAAATCGACCAACTTCCTGAACCATTACCAGACTTTGCAGTCGCAAGTGTGTGTGTCTCACCAATATTGCTTACTTCAATAACTTCTTTTGAAACGACAGGTGCATATGCTAAATCAGAAACTGAATTTGCCCATGATTTATCGAACGACAGGAAAGCCCCTTTTAATTCATTGTTCGCAGTGCTCATGTTTTGAAATTGTGTTTCTTGGCGCATTTGCAATGACCAGCCTAATGCTTTTGGTCGTTCATCCGTTACTTGAATGAAATTCCCTCGTGCTGGAGTATTGTCAAGAAATAATTGTGCGTTTACTGGTAAACTCATATTTTTATCAGAAATTTTATTTGCTGAAAAATCTAGCTGCGGAACAAAATCGATTCGCAGATCTCCACTCGTACTAGGGCTTGGTCCTGGATCAACAATCGTTTCAGGATGTTCAGGGTCTTGAATCCCACCCGTCTTATCACTATCATTAGAAAAACTGATATGACCAGAACCAGTTGCATCTGCTTCCGCAAATACCTGTTGATCTTCTAGCGTAAGACAAAGTAAGCTTGACAGAGCTAAAAAGGTAAGTCTAAATATACTCTTTTTCATTGCTACTCCGCCTTCCTTTTCTTCTTCAACAGGACAAAGAGGATCGCCACTGCGAGTAAAATACTACCGCTGATCGTCAAACTCTTTGCTATCAGCTCACCAGTTGACGGTAATTTCCCAACTGGTTTGGCTACAGGCACCTCTTCATTTCCAGATGTTTTAGGATAAGTTTGGTCCGTTGTTCCTGATGGTTCAGTAGTTCCCGACGGGGTCGTACTTGTTTCATCATAGAAGGTCACTCTTCCGTTCGTCTGGACAGCACCTGCTTCCGCGAAGACTTCTCTACTACTACATACACCTACAGTCACGATAACGAAGGTAGCTAATAGTAGATATTTGAGTTTTTGCTTCATTACTATTACCTCCTTGTTATGGTGCTTCTGTTAATGTATATTGGATTATTCCATCGTAGTCATCGATTTGTCTGAATTGATCTTTAGATAGTTTAAAGATAAACCCATTAGATTTGTTTTCCCATTCTACTTTGCTTACATCTAAATCACCCATTTGCGTATGTTTACTTTTAACAATGGGTGTGTTGCCTTCTGAACTCACTGCTGTTGTGGTTGATCCATTTCTATAATACAAAACATTCGTTAATATGAATGATGGATCTTTTCTAGAATGCATTTCAGTTGTTAGCTTCGCTGTAATTTCCCAGCTCGTCAAGTTTGCACGTGTATCAGTGACTGTCAACGGCTGGTCATACGTAGGTCGTTCAGATTCATATTCACCCAAGTGCATGATCTTATGATTGCTACCAAATTCTAACAAGTTAGGTGCTGATGACAAGAACAATGTTCCATCAAATAAATACGTCACTGTAGCATCGGCATTAGGCACTGTATAAGCAGCATAATTATCTGGTCGTTTATCTAGTCGATATGAATTCTCAAGCTCAACTACTTTTGCCTTCACTTTTGTAAGATCATTTTCTAAATGAATCTTATCTCCGATTTTCACTTTTTCCACAATTCTCCCTAATTCTTCTTTAGGACTGACCTTCTCAAAAAGAATTGTTAAGTTGATGTATTGTGTATAGTAAAGTCGAATCGTATTCGATCCAGCTTGATACGTTACATTGTCAATAGCATCTGATCTAGACGCATCAAATTTGTAACCTGAGATTTCTTTTGGTGTGATTTCTGCTTTTGCACCGATAATGCCTTTCAAGACTTCGCTTTGTTGTCCAGATAGTTTTTGATTTGTATCTGAACTCCAATATTCGATCGTTACAGAACCAGCCTTGTTATAGTACGCTCGGTATGTCGCATCCCCCGTAATCGTTGTAGGCACTTTGTCAGATCTAACTGAATCATAGATGTACCCATCGATTTCTTTTGGTGAGTAGCTCAAAGCAGCATCTTTTTTACCAGTAATCACAGTATTTGCTTCTGTAGTAATTTTACTGTTTGTCCCAGAATCCCAATATTCAATCGTTACCGTATAAACTTTTGAATAATATTGTCTTACCGTTACATCGTTTTGAGTAAATTTACTTGGAACTGCATCAGATTTATCACTGTCAAATATATAACCAGAAATTTCCTTTTGCGTATAGTTCACACTAGTACCATTGTAACCTTTGAGAACTTCATCTGATTGATCACTCATTTTCGAGTTTGTATCACTATCCCAGTATTCAATCGTCACTTTGTTCTTAGGCATATAGTACAACGTTACTTCTGCATTCGTTCCAAATATCGCCGAGTTAGGGGTTTGTCCGATAAACATATAATCGTCTCCGACTGCCTTTTTGTCTAACTGAGCATCTGTCGCTGACACTCCAATTGTCCCTACTATTGTTTTTTCAGGAATAATTACTGCACTTGTTAAACTGTTGACATATTTCACTTTCATCTGACTCGTTTTCACATCTTCCGTATAGTACAGCCTCACCGTTTGATCTGCGACTGTATATTTTAGTGTTGCCAAATTAACAGAAGATGAATCATACGTGTAGCCAGAAATAGTCTTAGGTGTGATAGCAGGATTCGGTGATGAATCTATTTCACCAGTACTTTCGTTAGTGGTTTGACCAGGTATCAACTGGTTTTTATCTTTATCCCAGTACTCAACCTTTATTTTTCCCTTCTTGAGTGAATAAATTAGAACCATATCAGTATTTTTGCCAAATTCAGGATTTAGTGGTTCCTGTAAGCTAAGCTCATATTTATCTCCAACTATACCAATATTTATTTGCTCACTAGTTGGGACTGTACCAGTAGGTCCTTCAATTGTTACCGGCGGAATGATGTTTACTGCACCTACTGTATACAAATAGTAGATCGTCATCTTACTAATTTTTGAATTTTGCGTGTAATACAGTTTTACTGTTTTATTCGCACTACCAAATGTTACATTAGATAACGGATCAGAATCTGAATCCACATAGGCATAGCCTGAGATTGCTGTTGGTGTGATATTTGCTAAAGCACCAATCGCTCCAGTTTTTGAAATATCTGCTTGTGTGCTTGTAGCAATTTTTGCTCCACCCTTGATCCAGTGCTCAACCGTAATCGTACCTTGTGTTGGTGCTTCTTTCGCATATAATTTATAGACGTTTTTACTCGCATCGAAGCTGACAGTTAGCGAAGCTGCATTTAATGCGTTACTATTCGTGAAATTAAGCGCATTATAAGTAGCATCACCCATTGCATCCTTCACGGCATTTTTCAAATCTGCTTGAGATAAGACGGTGCCGTATTTTTTAGATGCTAGCTGACTGCTTTTCAGTGAATATGAAGTCCCACCATAGTTGTCATACGTGTTGCTTACGATCGTGTCTTTCAGTGTATAACTGCTTGCTGATGATTCAGAACCTGTACCGTTGTAAGTATAAAGCTCTACAGCTGCGTCAGATAAAGGTACATATAGGTTTGGTGAAGCATTATAAGTCCCTTGCTGCAATGAACCGCCAACCGAATTAGTCATAGAAATACGATTGCTGTTATAGACTGGAGCTTTGTCCCCCATTTTATAGCCAGTATAATTATTATTAGTAGCTGTTACATCGAACCGAGACATACCTCCGCTTACTGCACCACTAAATTTTAATTCCCCCGGGGTCATAGAATCTTCAAATGAGTACATTCCCCCAGCAAACGTTCCTGTAATGAAGTTGAATAAATTGGTAGACAAGGTTGCATTCCATGGAACCTTTTCTACTAAAGCAGTTCCACTAGGAATAAAAGTTCTAGTTCCAGTCACACCTGGATAATCCAAAACTCCATTAACAACACGAGTAGGGTTAACATTTGGATCTAGAATTCGTTTTGACAGTGTTTCAGGCGTACCAGCATTCGAGCTGTTTACCTCAATGTGTCTCCAACCTTTTGCAATACGATCAGGTGTAAATATTTTGTCAACCATAGGATCGTAGTTAGTTGCTCCATCCCGCTTGAAGCTTACTTGAATGAAAGCAGGAGCAGTATCACTATACTTTCTAATCTCTTTACTATTCTCAAAAGCTTCTAGACTATCTAAATAGCTTTGTTTTTGAGCCTCAGTTAAATTTTCATGAGTTGAATACAGTATTATTCTGACCATAGAATTTCTAGTAGTAAAAGCATAAGCGCCATCACCCCAACCACTATTTATGTTAGGATTCACTAAAGTTCGGTCAAAAATCGATGTCGCATATTTGACATATTTTGCTGGGTCTGATATAAGACTTGCATTGGTCGTAGTAGGGTTACTTTTACTAAACCACACCATTATTTCTGTACTAGATCCTGCTGGTCCGTTCATGTTAGGAGATTTACCTTGAGTATTTATAGCTCCTGTAGAATGGCCAGAATAAAAACCATAATTATTTATCCCAAGATATCCAGACATAATTGGCATTTTCATTGCGTTATATTGCTGAATCAAAGAATCTTTAACATAGGGCAATACACTAGCTGTAGACATACCTGGAAAAGGATAACCCATCGTTCCAGCTAAGTCAGTAAAATGAATTACCTCAGCAGATGCACTTGAAACATAACCAGTTTCCTGATCTTTTATCACATGCGCCAAGTTATAATCTAAATTTTCATTAGGATAATCATTTAGAGCCAAATTTCTAGCACTATAAGTTTTAGTATTATCATATAACTCCAATCCTCTGACCGTCTGAATCAACTGTTGTCTCGCTAACTCCGAACTAATACCTGATGCAGGGCTAATGGATGCATAATACACTTTATCTAATGCTGCTAAAGATCCTTCTTGCCACGTTCTATTCTCTTTATAAGGACGCGATGTATCTGATCCTTTTATTGGAGATAGCAACTTGTTTACTGAATCTCTAGCCTCTGCTAAAGTTGAAGCTGTCCACGTTTTGTAGTTTGACGTAGTGATATCAGCTGCTGCTTTTACAGGTTCTTGCTTGGCCGTTAGTCCATATTGAAGAATCCCCAAAATCATCACAGTACTCATAACAAGCGAAAAAACTATTTTGAATCGTTTCATTCTAACTTTCCTTTTCATCTTTATTTTCACCTCCTTTCAAATTGTATTGACCCTCACTCAAAAGGAGTTATTCACAAATCATGTAGCCCACAGAACGGACTGTTTTGATATGATTTGGGTTTAACGAATATTCTTCAAGCTTTTCCCGAATATGAAAAACAACATTTGATACGCGGTATTTTTCATTATTGTAAGGCTTGCCCCAAACTTTTCTGTATAACTCTTCATATGAAAAGGCGATACCGGGATTACTTAATAACAGTTTGAACAATTTATACTCTGTTCGAGTCAAAGGAACTTCTTCACCTAAAGATACAAAACTTAGGTTTTTCTCATTTAATTCAGCTACTGTTTCTTTTTCTTCGATTGCTTTTTCATTTTCTGTCAATTGAACTTCATACATTTTCTTTCGGTTCAAAGCGTTGTTCACGATCAATTGCAGTTCTTTAGGGGAGCATTCTGTACTGATGTTTCCATCAGCACCCAACTGTAAGTAGACAACACGTTTTTTTTCGTCATGTCTTTGTGATACTACCCAAACAAATGTCTCAGAAGTCATTTTGATCTCAATGATGATTTGACAAATTTCTGTCACAGCTGAATCAACATTGTCTGTGAAAATCAATACTGCATCTTTTTCTTCAAGGTCATTGGACAAATTTTCCGGATCTATGTTGAAAGCTTTAAAAGAGTCAAAACTACCCTCTTCTATGTACGAATTGATTTCTTCTTCCGAAAGTCCAGTGTTGATAATTCCTATGTTATACATATTTTCCTCCTATTATTTTGATTTCCTTCCATGCATCGAGCGATCGTTTAGATGACACTTCCTTTCTATTGATTTACGATACGTATATTTGGCATTAATTTGTTGAACAATTTATAATGGTTTCTATAATCAAAGAATCTTTTTTCTCATATTTCATTTCTTATTTCTGATACAAATAAGAAACAGGTGTTTTTTCACCACGTATAGCATAGCTTTAGAAAATTCGTGACCACACTGGTGACGGCTTATTTGTGCAAAAAATGAAATGCTCAGCTATTGAGCATTCAAGAATAAGTGATCGATCGTAGCAATCGCAGCTTGGCGGTTTTCTAGCAATGAATCGGTATACGTATCTAGTGTCAGTTTTGTTGAATGATGTCCCAGTATTTGACTCAGACTGGCAATGTCTACACCTTGTTCTAAGCAACGTGTGGCAAATGTGTGCCGCAATGTATGGAAGCGAATATCTGATAGACCTAAGGCATTCGTAATTTTTTTGAAGCGATAATTAATTGTTCTAGGTTCTGCTAATCCTCCATTACATGAAATAACATAAGCCGTTGATGTCTCGTTCTTTTTGTTTAACAGGTAGTTAGATAAGTTAGCTGCTAAGGGAATCACTCGTTCGGAGTTGTTTGACTTAGGTGTCCCGGCAACTATTTCAGTTTTCGATAAAGAAGTATGCTCATTGGTGATTCGTGTAATGGTTCGCCTGACATGAATGACATTTTTTTCAAAATCGATATCTTCCCATTTCAATCCACTGATCTCTCCAATCCTCATTCCTGAATATAATGCTAATAAAATAGGAGAACATTCCATTTCCTTTAGTGCCAGTAGTTCGATCCTCCGTTGATCAGATAAAGAAAGTGCGGTGATTTTTTTTGTCGTCGTTTTAGGTAAAATCACATTTTTACAAGGATTTTCGTGCAGATAATTTTGTTTAACAGCGACATTCAGTGCATTTTTTAATATATTGAAGACATTTCTGATCGTTCCAGAAGCAAATTGTTCCTTTGCCAATTGATAGACCAAACTTTGTATCTCTTCTTGTTTGATTTTCTGGAGTCGAATAGAACCGATTGACGGCAGAATATGGCGTTTGATCAAGCGAACGTAGTTAGAATATGTTGTCGGTTTGACCGTGTACTTCATGGTTGTCATCATCCAATTGCCGATGAATTGTTCAATTGTTCCGCTGTAACTAGTGATGGTATAGTCTGTCGTAAGGTACTTTGCCTTCACTACTGTTAGTTTTTCTTTCACTTCAGAATACTGTCTTCCATATATGTAGCCATACACAATTTTATTTTGAGGCGTCCGTTCTTTGATGTATCGTCCTTCCCAACGCCCATCCTTACGTTTATAAATATTTTCTCCTTTTTTTACCATAGCTCATCTATCCTTTCCTAAGAATTCCAAAAATAATAACAATTTTTTGACGGCGGAAGTTTATATACATATGATATTTAAAGGTTTTTTCAAACAAATTAAATATATATGTTTCATTTATCTCAAAATTTTTGAACTTTTCCGAAAAAAATGAGATAAAATTCTATTGACTTTAAAACTAAGCTCAGTTAACATGAATCTACGATTAATTCACAAACAAAAAAGAATGTTTTTTTCTAATAAATCGATTTTATTTAAATCTTATTTGTATCAGAAATAAGAAATAAATATTTATTATTTGTTTTTTTCACTAAATTAAATTTATCATGATTGTCTACTGCGGAATATCCATAAACAGTATTATCAAAATCCGTTTTATGACATAAAAGCATCTATCTTCCTTTAAAGATAGGTGCTTCTTTTTTAGTTCATATTTGTTGAGAAAAATATGATTCTAGCTTAGAATGTCAGCAATGAAAGCGAGGGATATTCATGCTTAACTTCGATATTTTCGATGCAGAAACAGGAAAAAAATTGCAGCTACTTTATTTACTTTATAAAAAAGAAGGTTGGTATTCTATTGACGAATTAGTATTTGATAGTCACTTAGAGCGGAAATCTGTTCTTAAGTATACAAAGGACTTAGCAGAAGATTTATTAAAAATCGAATCTACGCATGTTCCTATACAAATAAATTTTTCAAAAGGTAGAGGGGTACGATTTATAGGAGGACAATTAGGATACCTTAAAGCAATCCCATTTATCTCCGAACAGTCGGTCTCATTGTCTTTGATGAAGGAATTATTTTTTCAGCCAAATTTATCTTTAGATTACTTTTTACAGAAATATTTTGTAAGTGAAAGTACGATTCGAAGGAAGGTTACACATTTCAACAGTATTATTAAAAAATACGAATTGAAAATTAAATCAGTTAATCGAGAGTTAAGTATTGAGGGAAGTGAATTACAATTTCGCTATCTCAGCTACATTGTATTTTGGAACGTTTATCGTGGAATGTCCTGGCCGTTTCCAACTATTGACCAGCAAAAGATTCTGACTTTCATTGAAACAGAAATGAAAACTTATTCTTATCTTAAAGACGTCTCTACTGCAAACTGGAGTTATATGATTGCAATCAACCTCTATCGTTATAACCAAAAAAAAGAAGTTACCGAAGAAGATTTGCCTAACTTTTCCCACCAATTGAATCAAGAAGCTCTTACAAAAGCTGGAATACATGATTCGATACTGACATCTATTCAGCAAAATTTTCATGTATCTATTTCAGAAGCAGACTTCCTTTGCTTATTGTTTCAAATGCGATCTGGATTTCTTTTGATGCCCGTCATTTCAAAACGTCTAATGGCCGTTCATGAATCTTTGAATACCCCAGTTCACCAGATGTATCAACTATATTTGGAAGTTCTCCAGCCAGACTTATCTTCCGCTGATGAACAAACAAAAATTGCTTACCACAGTGTGCTTTATGTAAGTTTTTTGACTGATCTCTTATTTCCGAATTTCACAACATCATTATCTGGCTATGACTATACTAGATATTTAAAACAAAACTATCCGTTCCTAAGGTCTGCCATGGTCGTTAAATTTCAGGAACTACAAAAACGCGCTATCGGGACTGGTGTATCCTTTAAAAACGAAGATATGCTTGTTGCTCGTTTTTGTGAGGCGCATGCTCTTATTGAAAGTCCAACCAAGTTTTCACCAGCAGTCTACATACAAATGGAAACAGATTTGCCCATAATCATGGAAAGAATCATCGCACAACAAATGGAGTCATTTTTGCAGCCTTTTTATAATATTTCTTTTGTACCTTCCACTGCTTCTCCTGATGAAGTGACGATCGATTTGATCATCGCATCTACAACCTCTTCATTACTGAAAAAACGTGCACGAGATACTCCTGTTGTCTATATCAACCCTGGCTTTAGCACAAAAGACCTCTTCAATATCATTACTGTTATTGAAAATGAAGTTGAAGCAAGGAGGCCTTAAAAAGTTTTAACAAGTACCATATAATCAATATTATTAAAAGTAACTTTGTATGAGACCTTTCAAAACATATAGTTTAGCTTGATAACCTGACCTCCTGTGCCAATCCGCTTAAAAATACGATCGTTATTTATAAATAGATTGTAGTGGCTCACTATCTATTAATCCACCACAAAAATGGAAAAAAAGTTTAATGAAATTGGTTTAAATATCTTTGATGCGTTGATAACATGGAGATTTTCTGTAATCTAACAGCATTTTTTTCATTTTAAAAGCGTTATTTTCATTAAAATGAATTAAATAATACCCGACTTTCGCTCAATATAGGATTGAATGAGTAAGAGAAGTGCACCTACTATGAATGTTTATCTATCTTTCGCTAGTTGGAACTGAGATCACGTTCATCTGCTAAGGCCTTTCATCACTTGAATTCCCTTGACCTCCTTGTTCTAAAGAGTCAGCGGTCTTTTACGTTATGACGACTATCTATTTAATCCTCCCAAACAATAGGTGCCTCAAAAAAAAAACACTTACAGATTTAGTCACTAAATCTGTAAGTGCTTTTTATATTCTTTAACTCTGAAATAATTCAGCAAATTTCTCCTACTCACCAGCAGAAGTAAACACTTCTGAAACATCGTCATCTTCTTCTAGCTTATCAACAAGCACTTGGAGTTGCTCCTGCTGCTCTTTAGTTAAACTAGTCTCCGTTTGCGGAATCATCGTCAACTCTGCTTGTGCTAATGTAAATCCATTTGTTTCCAGCGTATCACGAACAGAAACAAAATCTTCTGGTGCTGTATATATTTCAAATACTTCTTCTGACGTTTCCAAATCGTCAGCGCCAGCTTCAAGGACTTGTTCAAACATGCCTTCTTCATCGATCGACAATCCCTCACGCTCGATTGCAATATAGCCTTTACGGTCAAACATATAACTAACAGATCCTGTCTCCCCTAGAGAACCACCATTTCTTGTGAATGCAACACGCACATTCGTCGCTGTTCGATTTCGATTATCGGTCAATGCATAAACTAAAATCGCTGTGCCGCCAGGACCATATCCTTCATAAGTAATTTCATCATAATGCTCATTATCTCCAGAACTACTAGCCTTTTTCAAGGCTCGATCGATATTGTCATTCGGCATATTGGCCGCCTTTGCCTTGTCCATCACCAAACGTAATGCTGCGTTCGTTGCAGGATCTGGTCCTCCAGCTTTAGCTGCAACATAGATTTCCCTTGAAAGCTTTTGAAAAATCTTTCCTCTCTTTGCATCCTGCGCATTTTTACGACCTTGAATATTTTTCCATTTACTATGACCCGCCATGAAAATTCCTCCCTGTCATTCTTTCCTTCTATTGTACTATTGTTCCTGATTGTTGCAACCTTTCTATCATGTCACTCACCATAGCAGTAGAACGCTTCCTTTGTTATACTAAAAGCAAATAAACTAGCCTTTAATGAAAAGAGGAACGTCAATGAACATCCTACTAAAAAAATTTCAAAAAAAGCAAGCACTGCTAAGTCCTTTGGAACAACAAGTTTTGGCATATATCATTGAACATCCAGATGAGATCACACAAAGTCGGATCAATGATATTGCGGAAAAAATCTATGTTTCAACAGCTACGATCAGCCGTACTAGCCAAGCTTTAGGTTACTCGGGTTTTCAGGAAATGAAATATGCTCTGATTCGTCATATGGAAGATGAGCAGCGTCAAATCTATCATCCCTCAAAAGACCTGACACAACTAACAGCTCGTGTCCAATTTGAACTTGACCAAACCCTAAAAGCTATAGAAGAAGATTCCTTGGAAACGGGTGCTAAATTATTAGCAGAAGGACAGCGTGTGGAATTTTTTGGTGTAGGAAGCTCGTTTTCTTGCTGTTTTGAGGCTGCTAGAAAGCTGACTTTTGCTGGTAGAATCGCGGATGCGCGAGAAGATTGGGATGAGCTGAGGATCGTCGCAAATCATTTAACATCTAAGGATACCGCCGTTCTTGTCAGTTACAGTGGTGAAACGATGCTGGCACTTGAATATGCAGCACTTCTCAAAGAAAACAATGTACCGATCATTGCTGTCATTGGAACTAAAAATAGCCCTTTAGAGCAGCTTGCGTCTATCGTCTTTCATGTAGAAGTGACTAATGGCTACTATGGAGAGATAGATATGAGTTCCCGGATTCCTATGCATGTAGTATTGGAACTTTTGATTCTCCGTTATATCGAATCCTATGCCGAAAAATGAATCCTCTTACTTTATATGTAAGCTCTTACAACGATTGTGTAAGCGCTTGTTTATATACTCCCTTCCACGTAAACTGAATGCAAGAAAAACAAATTTTATCTATCTTTTTACTACGAAAGGAGAAACAGAATGAAAAAGAAATTTAGTTTTTGGGAATTCTTCCAGGGGATCGGTAAAACATTTATGCTGCCCGTTGCATTATTGGCTTTTATGGGATTGATCTTAGGGATCGGCAGTTCATTTTCCAGTCCTTCAACCCTTGAATTACTGCCATTTTTAGATCAGCCGTGGCTGCAGGTTGCCTTCCGTTTTATGTCAACGGTCGGTGGTTTTGCTTTTACGTATTTGCCCTTATTATTTGCGATGGCGATCCCTTTAGGACTAGCCCGCAGTGAAAAAGGAGTTGCTGCTTTTTCTGGACTAGTCGGCTATGTAGTTATGAACTTATCCATCAATTTTTACCTGACTGAAACAGGAAAACTAGCAGATGCAGATCATTTGCGTGAAGCAGGTCAGGGAATGGTTTTAGGAATGCAGTCCGTCGAAATGGGGGTATTAGGCGGAATTATTGTTGGGATCATCGTTTATTTACTTCATAATAAGTTTTATACGATTCAATTACCAGATGCTTTCGCCTTTTTCGGCGGCGTACGATTTATTCCGATCATTACTTCGCTTGTGATGTCTATCGTTGGGGTACTGATCCCAATTATCTGGCCGATTTTTGCTCTTGGTATCAATAGTGTGGGGTTTGCGATTCAAAAAGCAGGTATTTTTGGTCCATTTTTATTCGGTGCTGGCGAGCGTTTGCTTTTACCGTTTGGCTTACATCACATCTTAGTTTCAATGATTCGTTTTACCGAAGCCGGCGGAACTCAAATCGTCGATGGACAAAGTGTTTCCGGTGCGCTGAATATTTTCTACGCTCAGCTTCAAAGTGGTTCACCGATCAGTCCAGCGGCTACAGCCTTCTTATCTCAAGGAAAAATGCCGACCTTCATGTTCGGCTTACCAGCAGCAGCCTTGGCAATGTATCGAACTGCGCTGCCTGAAAATCGTCATAAGATCAAAGGTTTATTGATTTCCGGTGTGATTGCAACCTTTGTTACAGGGATCACTGAACCGATCGAGTTTCTTTTCTTATTTATTGCACCTGTTTTATATGGTTTCCACGTCATCATGACGGGGTTAGGTTTTATGCTCATGGCTTTACTTCAAGTTGTGATCGGTAATACTGACGGCGGCGTTTTAGACTTTTTGATTTTTGGTGTTTTACAAGGAACGTATACAAAATGGTATCTCGTTTTGATCGTCGGTGCCTTATGGTTTGCCGTTTACTACTTTGTTTTCAAATTTGCGATTCAAAAATTCAATTTGAAGACACCCGGACGTGAACTGTCAACAGAAGATGTGACTGAAAAAGAACGAAGCTATACGAAAAGCGGAAAATACGACGGTCCTCTGATTCTTGATGCTCTAGGCGGAAGTGCCAATATCGTCTCCTTGGATAATTGTATCACCCGTTTACGTTTAGTTGTGGATGATATGACTGCGGTCGATGAGCAAGAACTGAAAGATCTAGGTGCGTTAGGAGTTATCAAATTAGATAGTAATAATCTTCAGGTCATCATTGGTACACAGGTCGCTACTGTCAAAAATGAACTGGAAAACTTAATGGAGTAGGAAGGTCACATATGATAGATACAATAGATTTTGATACGATAATAGATAGAAAAGGAACCTTTTGCACACAATGGGATTATGTCGCTGACCGTTTTGGTGAAGCCGATTTACTGCCGTTCACTGTATCAGACACTGATTTTGCAGTACCGAAGGAAATCATCACTTCCCTGCAAAAGCGCATCAGCCATCCTATATTCGGCTATACGCGCTGGAATCACAAAGTATTCAAGGCTAGTATTCAAAACTGGTACCGCTCACGCTTTGACTATACATTCGATGAGGATTGGCTCATATACAGTCCATCTGTCATCTATTCGATCTCTAAGCTGATCGAATTAAAGTCAGCACCAGGTGAGCAAGTGTTGATCCAGACACCCGCTTATGACGCTTTTTTCAAAGTGATCAAAGCTCAAGATCGAATTGTCCTTGAAACAAAGCTTCACTATGAAAACCAGCAATATACGATTGATTTTATTGATTTAGAAAATAAATTGAAGCAGCCTGACTGTACTATTTTCCTTTTGTGCAGTCCTCATAATCCTACTGGACGAGTTTGGACAAAGGAAGAGCTTAGCCAAATGATTCAGTTATGTCAAAAGTACGGGGTCTTCTTGATTTCAGACGAAATCCATATGGACATCTTACGTAAAGGAGAACAGCATTCTCCCATATTCAAGTGGGCAGCTGACTCACAACAGATCGCCCTTTGCACATCAGCAAGCAAAACCTTTAACACACCTGGGTTGATTGCTTCATATTTGATGATTCCAGATATGGACCTACGAGAACAATTTATACACATCTTAAAAAATCGAGATGGACTTTCTTCTACAAGTATTTTAGGTTTGGACAGCACTATAACAGCCTATGATCACTGCCATGATTGGCTTGACCAGTTAAATCAGTATCTTGATAAAAATATTCTACTGGTCAAAAAATTTATTCAAGAGCAACTGCCGGAATTAACAGTGGTAGATGCTCAGGCAACTTATTTACTTTGGATCGATTGTTCTAAGCTTCCCTTTACAATGGAACAGCTGCAATCCGTTCTGATCCATCAAGGAAAAGTAGCGATCATGGATGGATCGACTTACGGTGAAACCGAAAAAAAATTCTTACGCTTGAATATTGGCTGCTCCAAAGAAAAACTACTTGATGGTCTTAAACGGCTTAAAGTAAGTATTGACTATTTAAAACAATAAAATAGAGACCGAAACAAAAGTAAAAATCACTTTTGTTTCGGTCTCTAAAACGTGAGAATCAATAGAAGCAGAAGCAACTACTACGCTATGCTTCGCTCTTCTCAGCTAACACAGACAGTTTCACTATTATTCAAAGAACAAAGTAAAGCTAGTATAATTCTAATTCCTAAGAGCTGAACACTTCTGTCTCAGCCTCGATTATTTGACGACCAAACGAATAGTTTCTCCACGCAGAGAAAATTCCTCTCCATCTTTACAAACGATCGTACATTCTTCTTGTTCACCTGAAAGCAGTTGAATATTGATTCGACCAGTTTCTGGAAAAATACGGTAGGCCAACATTCCTAAGCCTGTAATTGTCGCTGTATCTCTCAGCTTATTTTTATTAATGATCAATTGTTCCATCATCCATCACCCCTTGCTGCTGATAATCATCATTATAGCAGTGAAATGATTTTCTGAGGGATTTCTTGCTCGTCGATCTCTTCCCAAGTCTGAATACTCTGTCCTTTTGTCGTCACTTTCAAAAATCTCTTGGGGGTAAGCGGTCGTCCAAAGGAAGTATAGGACAACTTACGTGTATGACCATTTTTATCAAAACAATTCTGGATATATGTGAAATTATCTATTTTGCTCACTGCATCCGGAAATTTATACGCATATTTATCTGTTGTTTTTACATACAAAGTCTCAGTCTGAACTAAAGGATTGAGCTGATCTATAAGAGCGGCTGCATCTGATGTATTATTGTATGTATATAAACGAAAACCAAAAGCACTGACAAGCAGCAATATAGCGATGCTCATTATTTTCTTGATAGTCTTTTTTATCATCTTGATCAAAATCCTTCTTAGTTCATTTTCTGTCTACTTTATAATACCCTTTCTATCCTTATTTTCCATCAAACCTAAGACTGATATCTAAAAAAGTGCGAAACAAAACCAAAATCAGTTTTGCTTCGCACTCTAAAATTTAACGAATAACGGCCAAAAATCAGTTTCTTCAACTTTTTCTCAACCTCTAAATTCACTATTTACACACATTACTTATTTTTCTTTTTACGATAAGCAATATATCCGCCCAATCCAACTAAGACTAGTACTCCTATAATGATCAAACTTGTTCCTGACTGCTCGCCTAGGTTCGCAAGTTTTCCGCTTATATTTACTTGAGAAGTTGGTGTTGCTGGCTTTTTATCATGATCTTTTACTGGTTGTTTTGAATTCGTCACGGTCAAATGGATTTGTGTTGGCTTGCCATTCGCCTTGTCTTCAATCGTAAATGGTTGCTTATCCTTGGATAATTGATACCCAGTCGGCGCTTTTTGTTCAACAAAATAGTAAGAACCCGGTGCTAGATCGCCAACTGATAATTGTCCATTTTGATCGGTGATCAGTTGTTTTTTAACTAATTTTCCTTCACTTGTATATAAATTGAATTCAGCCCCTGTCAACACTTTTTTACTGTCGTTATCGATTTTGTTTAACTCGACCGATCCTTGATAGTTTGTTAGTGTACCTTTGAATGACACCTTCTGATGTCCATTTTCAGATCTAGCAATCTCAATGGGCATGATTTTTTGATTTGTTTCTAAAATATAGCCATCTGGCGCTTTCGTTTCAATTAGAGAATACTTTCCTGGAACCAAGCCTGTTGCTTCGATTTTACCATCAAGCGCAGTCAATGTCTTTGTTTTCAATCCTAACGCATTCGTGACAGTAACGACTTGTCCGTCTTCGTCTCTAATTTCAAAGCTTCCGCCATTTAAAAGATCGCCATGTTCATTTTTCTTTTCAATCTCGATACTGCCGTGATGATTTTCAATATCGCCTAAGTTGATCGGTGTTGTTGCCCCGGACTGATCTGTAATCGTGAACGGCACACCTTCTTTTTCTAAAATATAACCATCTGGTGCTTTCGTTTCAACTAATGTATACCTTCCTGCATGAAGTCCGCTAGCTGAAATTATCCCCTCTTGATTAGCGATCAATGTCTTCGTTTCGTTTCCTTTACTGTCAAAAACAGTCACAGCCTCGCCCTTGTCATCAAGGATTTGGAATTCAGCACCGCTTAGTCCAGTTCTTAAGAGAGGTGGTGTTTCTAATGATTCATCATCAGAAACTTTCCGGGCTGTGATCGATGCTTCATAGTTGACGATCGACACTTCTTCCACTGGCGGATCTGTTTCTTCTCCTTCGCGAACAGTAAAGTAGATCGGCTGTGTATTGATTACATAACCTGCCGGAGCTTCAATTTCGATCAGCTTGTAATAGCCCGGACCTAAGCTATCAATATTGATGTGTCCATCTTCACCAACTTCAATGTACTCTTTTCCGTCGATTTTAACCAGTTTTTCTTCTGTTCCATTTTCACCGCTAGCTTTGTATAAGGCAAACTTTGCACCAGCAATAGATAAATGCCCTGCACCTGTTTTAGTCAAACCGATTTTCCCTTTGAAGTTTTGGAACTCCCCTAGATCGATCGTTGCAGGTTTCCCTTTGGCTTCATCTTCAATAGTCAGCCAGATTGGATATTCGTCCTTGACGTATTCCTGTCCATCTTCATCTAATGGCGCTTTTGTTTCTGTTAAATAGTAGCGACCAGGCGCTAGACCTTCGTAACTAACAATGCCATTTGAATCAGATGTCAGACCGCTAGCAACTAGCTCTCTGTTGATTTTAAATAAGCTAAACTCTGCTCCTGCCAATGGATTGCCTTTACTGTCGACTTTTTTTATCTTGAACGAACCTTGATAATCAGTTAAGGTTACTTGAACTGTTTCAGGCTTTCCTACTGTATTTGGTTCAATGACCACTTTGACCTTTTCAGTATTGATCAAAAATTCCTCATTAGGCCCCGTACTTACTTCTCTGAAGTAATAGGTACCTGGTGCTAATCCATCTACAAAATAACGTCCATTTTGATCAGTCGTTCCTTGGGCAACCGTCTTGCCATTCGCATCTTCCAAAACAAATCCAACACCTGCTAAAAGTTTTGTTTCTGTTGGTGTTTCGCCATATTTTGTGATTTCTGCGCTCCCTTTGTAGTTAATGAAGTCATCAGCCAAAACAATTGGATCTAACGGCTTATTAGAGCTTTCCGGAACTACGATATTGTCAAGAACCTGCGTATTTAAGACATAATCATTGGGATTGCTGATTTCTTTGATCACGTATGTGCCTGGTCCAACATTTGAAAACTCGACACGTCCGTCCGATTTAGATGTAGCTGTTGCTATCGGAGTTGTTTCATTCCCTTTTCTATATAAGCCAAAGACTGCACCTGCTAGAGGATTGCCTGCTTCATCAAGCTTCATGA
Organism: Enterococcus sp. S22(2020); assembly: GCF_020295385.1. NCBI lineage: Bacteria > Bacillati > Bacillota > Bacilli > Lactobacillales > Enterococcaceae > Enterococcus > Enterococcus sp. S22(2020). Next base: position 111,572 of record NZ_JACFUD010000005.1, on the reverse strand, counting down.
AACGGATAGCTGCTTGATAATTGATAAAGGCATCTGTCATCCCCACCTGTATCAGTTGATGATCACTATTTTCAGCGACTTCAAATGGTACTGGATTTGTATTTAGAATATAGCCTGTTGGTGCTTTTGTTTCGATCAGTCGGTATTTTCCTGGAACTAAGCCTTGAATCGTCAATACACCCTTATTGTCAGTGATCAAGTTCTGATTCACAGACTTAGGCAGCCAAATTCCTGTTTCATCATCATAGACTTCTAACCTAAATTCCGCACCAGACAATAATTGTCCTTGTTCCCCTTTTTTCACTAGCTGAACCGTTCCAAGCTGATTTTTGATCACGATTGGTTCACCATCTGTTGTTTCCTGAGTGATCTCTACTTTTTTTCCATCTACTAAACTTTGATCGATCGTATAGCCTTGATCTGTCAAAGTCCCCGTTTCTTTTAAGATGTATGTGCCAAACGGTAAGCTGCCAAATGTGAGCAACCCATTTTCATCAACTGTCCCTGAACGTAGAATTTGTGTTTTATTTTTATCCCATAATTCAAAAGTCGCTCCTTTAGGCAGGATGTTGCCATTGCTGTCTTCTTTTTTTAAAATCATCTGACCCCGTTTTCCTGAGCTGGAGCCGCCGCCTTCACTTACCGTAACATCGGTTTTACCGTCAGACGTATCATCTACTTCGGTTTTTCCTTCACTGGTAATATGAACTTGATTAGAAACTGTTCCTTTATTGCCTTCAAGAAAGACCATGCTCTTGTATTCCATGATCAGCGGAGTATCAAACTCTAGATAATCATTAATGAAGTGAAGCGTCATTTTTTGTTGTCCTGTTTGATTATCTGTCGTTAATTCAACCGTATAGTCCTGTTCTTTGACTAACTCGTTCGTCCGATCGATCGTGATCGTCCCGTCCACCGCAACAGTGGTACCGAAAATATGCAAGCTGTCTAAATCGATCGACTGGTTGGCTGACGGGATATCTTCTACAGTTACATCATATAATTTAGACTGACTGCCATTCAGCGTGACAGACCAGTTTACAAAGCCGTCTTCATCCTGTTTTCCACTTTTAGAACCAAATTCATCTCCATGATTAACAGTCACTTTCCCATGTAATGTGTGATCTTCATATTTATCATTACTAAAAACGGCATCATTTGTATATTCTGCATGGATTTGTTCATTCGTGACATCTGTTTTAAATTCGATCAAATATTGCCCTGCTTCATGATCAGGAAATTCAACGATCAATGTTTGATTATTCGCAGTAGACGGTTGCTCGATTCCTAATTCCCGGTATTCTGCACGCGTCAATTCTGATCCTTTGATCACACTTCCGTCACTCGCTACTGTGTAATGATAGATTTTTAGCGAATTCAAAATATACTTTTGATCAGAAGGAATAGGGTCAGTCAGCTGAGCATTTTCCATATCCTTATCACCATAGTTTACGGCAATTCTCCAAGTGATCTCTTTTTCCTGTGCATTGTAAGTTCCAGCTTTTGCTCCATTATACTTTGTAGGTTCATTCGGCTTAAAGGTAGCATCGTCTTCATCTGTGATCGTTTTACCATCATCTGTTGTCCAAGTGACCTCAGCTGTATTGCGGAAATATTTATCTGGATCATTTTCCGGCACTAATTCTGGATCGTAAGTTGTCGTATAACTGATTTTGAATGCGTGACTTGTTTTTTCGTATTCACCAATAAAAACGATTCTAAATTTATTGGTCGCTTCATCATAATCCAATGTATAATCTGTACCCAAGACTAAGTTTTTCTTCGCATCTTTATCATAGATGACAACAGTGTCCTCAAGCAATGTTAATCCTTCACTTAAAGTATCTGTCATTTGCCAGTTATTCATACTATAATGATTCAAATTGACATCAACATTCCAGCCGACGGTATGATTTGTGTAATCGACCTTACCTAGCTTCTTGATAACATTTTGCGGTGTCAATATTCCTGTCCCGCTGTCACCTTCTCCAGTTTCTGTTTTTACTGCATTTTTGATCGTTGTATTTTCATCAATGATTCCATCATATCCTGTTTGGTATAATACATCGACTGCTGTATCAATCGTGCCGATGAACTTGATTTGGAACCCATGCTCAGAAGAAGTGTCTAGTATATAATCTTCACCCTCAACTAACTCTCTACCGCGAACCGGTTGTCCATTTGTGTCAAAGCTTACTTCATATAATTTTACAGAGCCATCCACTAAAAACATATGCTCATCTTGGAAGGTATCTGTTATCGAACCGTTCGTAATATCTTTTTCTCCGTAATTGTAATGGATCTTCCAGTTGATCGTTTGATCTTCTGGGTCATAATCTCCTCTTGTTTTTTCGATCTTCATACCATATTTTGTTGAAACAGATGCTTCTGCAGTTGCATCTTCGAGTCCTTTTGAAGATAAAACTGCTTGATTTTGAAAAGAAGTAAGCCCCCCTTCATCCGGCTTCGCCTCTTCATTGATTTTGGTCGTATATTCTAAACGGTAAGCACCATCGATCGTCTCGTTGAAATGAACCGTTCCATCTGGATCTACTGTATACGTACTAGGATCCGCTAATGTTTCTGAACCTTCCACAACATTTCCTTCAAAATCTACTTTTACTTGATATACTTTGACACTCTCATATGTTGTGCCAGCGGGAAAATTCTCTTTCACAGTTGCATTTTCCAATGTATCCAAAGCTTTATTGACATCAACATTCCAAATGATTTTATCTGGATTATGCTCTTTATCGAAATGCCCATTTTTATCGATATTATCGCCTGTATAATTTGGTTTGATCGTCACTGTTTCGCCAATATCCTCGTGACCAGGAGGAACGATCACGATTTCTCCGGGTCCGTCAATATTGTCTTTATCAAATTCTCCTGTAAAATGAAAATCCCCTTCAATATCAGAAGCATGTTCAATTTCTTCTGTAAAAACGATTTTGACTTTACCATCTGTCCCGATCGTTACATCTGCATAATGATTACCCTCAGCATCATTTAGGGGATATGTTTGATTTTGTGTGACTTTTACTGAATCAGGAAGGTCAAATTCATAATAGTCCCCTGCCTGCATTTTTTCTCGAACAGCTTCATCTAATTTGAAATCAAAATGAAAATTTATCAAATCATCGATCGTTGGTTTCTCGACTGGGTTACCATCTTGATCTGTATAAGTCAGTTTCATATTTGTCAAAAAATCCTCTGTCAATCCAAGCTCATCATAGAAATCTTGGATATTTGCTGGATCTCTTCTTGCACTGACATCTTTTACCGCTTCATTTTCTGATGAAGGGATCGTTTCTGTTATAGAAGAGGAGGTCGTTTCAGTTGGCTCACTTGATTCTTTTGTTGTTGATTCAAGCGATGTGTCCTCCGCAACAAACCATTGTTCAGGTAAGGAAACGACTTGACTAGTATTTTCTAAAGAAAATTGCACTTGCTGTTCACTACTAGCTTCAGGCACTTGACCTTCTGCCACCAATGATAACTCTTCATTCACTCCACCATTTATCGTTAATTGAACAGTATTATCAATGATTTGATACGTTCCTTTAACATCTCCGGCTGCATCTACTAGTTCCTTGGTAGAAGAAGGCGTTAGAGTTAGTCCAGAGGATACTTGAATCACTGCTTTTTGTTCAGCATCTGTTTTTACCCCTACTTTTAAAGATACGATAGCTCTTTCCTTTTTACTAGCGGCGTCTAGAGTTGCACTTTTAAGACTAAGTAGCTCTTCGCCATTGATCAACGTTTCAGCAATGACAATTTGCGGCATTACGAATTGCCATAGTAGTACAATCGTTAATAAACCATGAACAAATTTTTTCATCTTTATCCTCTCCTAAACCATAATCGATTTTAGAAACCTAGTTCACTTCTAAAATTGCTTCCTTATAGTAGCAGTAGAAAGCGTTTAACATCCGTCAGTTTTTGTCTATTTTTTTGTTAAAATTTGAAGTTTCATTTCTTTTTTATTTCTTTTTCCAAAACTTATCTTTCTTTAACGATCTGCCATAATACTTTATCAAGTTCTGCATAGTCGACTTTTGTCAGTTCAGTATTGAAGATAAGGTTAGGCACATCTCCGATTTTTTCTTTTGGTACTTTACTTGTCGATAGCACCAATTGGTACTCTGTATCGTTGAGAGCTGATTCCTGTATGACTTCTAAGTTGTAGTCATTTTTATACGTCTCATCTAAGCGAACAATCACACGCTCTTCTTCCAATACAGGCAAATTCGTGATCAACACAACCCTTATTTGCTTTTCAAATTGTGATAATCTACCAATGAACGCATACATCAAGAGATAGCGTGGAATCAAAAAATTTTTTTGAAAAAATACAATTTCACCCGTTTGCTCTGCAAGTAAATCGATCAAACTCGCTAATTTACTGATCAGTACAGGATATTTAAGTTGTATACGATTCCAATAATTGTATCTGGTATTACTGAACTCAAATCCTTTAAATATCTGGCAAAATATATGAGAGCTAAACGCATATGGAGTTAAATGCTTCACTTCGATTTCTGATAGTTCGATATTATCCAAATGCTCTTCCGCCACTTTTCTTAGACTGACGATAGATTGATACAATGCAGTATTATTTATTTCATGAAAATCATAAATTCTTTTTTCGATTTCCGGATCACGGTAGCAATCATCTACTGTCAAAACGGCTGAAAACATAAAGGCCGCTTCCGCAGTTGACCACACGCTTTCTTCAAAATGTTCTTTAAGGCATTCAGAAAATTCCTGAAACAATTCATTATTCTCCGTATTTTCCTTAACCTCAACAGACCATTTTACTGAATGGCCATTTTGATTTCTGGTAAGGCAGGTTGCGATAAAATAAGCCATACTCTGACGTTTTAAGGTAGACAATTCGACTTTAAAAAAAGCTTCAACACTATTGAGAATTTGATCTACTCGCTGAATGGCTACTTGTGAAAATGGCCATTGCTTGCCTTTAAATAGATTCCAAATCACTGAATGAGCAAACTTTCTGATTTGGTATTCATCACCGATCAATTGAAAGCTTCCTTTTTGAATATCTAGATCATATTGCTGTAGAATTTCTCTGAAATCTCGGATCATTCGCCAAATCGTGGATTCACTTGTATAATTTTCCTGCGCAAATTGAACAGCTGAACTAATATTTTCAAAAAATATTGCATATGTTAATTGGTAACACAAGGTGTTTTGCATGATAAACAACAAGAATGACTCTATCTCACCAGAATCCTTAAAATGCAATGAACAACCAAAATGCTTATCATAGATCAATCGCGACTCACCTGTTGGATCATACACTGTTAATTCCTCTTGTATAAGCAGTAAATATTTTTCGATCGTCCGTTTGGTCATACCTGTTTCTTCTACAAGTTCTTCCATCGTCCACCATTGCTTAGACCGATCAAAGTGACTGATCAGCTGAACTTTCGTTCTTGCTTCTTTATCAAAAAGTATCAGTCCTAAATTATTTCTAATCATGCGCTCCACCCTCTTATGGCATCTATCATACATGAAATTGAAATAAGATAATAATAATAAGTATCAAAAAAAGAAAAGCATATTTATAAAATAAATACACTTTTCTTCAATAAAATAAATATATTTTAATTCTAACTTGTTCAGCACTGTGATGATCACCGCTTTTTAGATAAACGCTTGATTCCAAGAACGATCAAACATAAAAATACCGCACTCAACGCACCAAAGGAATCCAGCATGACATCCTGAAACAACGGGCTGCGCCCTCCTGTCAGCATCTGGTGATATTCATCTAGCCCAGCATAGCCTGTTGCAGCCAACCAAGAAACCACCCCCACTAGAAGCGGCTGTTTTAACTTCATATTCAACCCAATAAACCAGCTTCCACCCAACAAAAAGTATGTCCCAAAATGTGCGCCTTTGCGAATAAAGAATTCAATAAATTTAGCATAGCCCATCGCTTTGATACTAACTTCACTGCCAGCATAGCTAAATGAAATTCCTTTTAATTGTGCTGCGAACGGCTTGCTGCTCAATACATTATCTAATAGCCCAACCTGAGATTGCTGTTCATAAGTCTGTGATGAGCTAAAAAACAAGATAGCCATGATCAGAAATGCAAAAGCTATGTATAAATTGCTATTTTTTAATTGTTTTTTCAAAATATCTCCTCTTTTCTTCTATTATATAGCTCTATTTCCCTAACATAACGAATCATCAACTCTTTTTCTTATGCTATACTATAGAAGTAATTTAAAGAAAGAAGGGACGTTTATGACATATTCACTAATTTGGGATTTAGATAGTATTTTCCCAGGAGGTAGCCAATCGACTCAATTAGAGCAACGGATGCTTGAGCTGCAGAATCAAAGCAACGACTACCATCAATTGATTGACCGTTGGGAACCGGAAAAAGATACTAACTATCAAGAATTGAAACAAATTTTATCATTACAAGGCATTATCTCAGATGGTTTTGGACAATGCAATAGTTTTATCAATGCACTTTTATCCGCTGATACTTCAGATAAAAAAGCAAAAACACTTTCAGGTGATCTTTATGCTTTATTGCCAGCTATCCAATTAGCTGAAACGATCTTTACAAAAAAATTAACAGAAATTTCAGAAGATGTTTGGACGACACTTCTTTCTTCTTCTGAATTTGAAGCAATTGCTTTTCGCTTGAATGAGATTCGCCGAGATGGAAAAAAACTACTTTCTGAACAAGAAGAACACATCATCAATACCTTATCACTCGATGGACTCAACGCTTGGAGCAGCCATTACGATACGATCGTCGCAAGCATTGCTATCCCGTTCAAAGAAACAGTTCTTTCAGCTGGACAAGCATTTAATCGTATGATGAGTGATCCTGACAAAGCAGTTCGAGAAGAGTTATTCATTGCATGGGAAAAAGCGTGGAAAGAAAAAGCTCCTTTGCTAGCCGATACATTGAATCATTTAGATGGTTTTCGCTTGAGTCAGTACAATTTACATGGTGTAACTGATTTTCTTGAAGAACCTCTAAATTATAATCGTATGCAAAAAGAAACCTTGGATGTTATGTGGGCAACGATCCAGAAAAATAAACAGCCTTTCATTGACTATTTAACACGTAAAGCTCAACTATTCGGCAAAGAAAAAATGGACTGGCAAGATCAGGATGCACCGATCATTCTAGGCGACTCTAAAGAAAAATCATTCAGCTTTGACGAAGCCGCTGAATTTATTTTGAAAAACTTTGAAACATTTAGTCCTAAAATGGCTCAATTCTCTAAGACCGCGTTTGAGAAAAGCTGGATCGAAGCAGAAGACCGACCCGGCAAACGTCCTGGCGGCTATTGTACCGAGCTACCTGAAACAAAAGAATCTAGAATATTTATGACCTTTGGCAATTCGATCAATGAAGTTGCTACTTTAGCTCATGAATTAGGCCATGCTTTTCATAGCAGTGTCATGTGGGATCTTCCTACACTTGATCGAGAATACGCAATGAATGTAGCTGAAACGGCAAGTACCTTTGCTGAATTGATCGTAGCAGATGCAACACTAAAAGAAGCTGAAACACCGGAAGAAAAAATTAATTTGCTAGATACAAAAATGCAAAATGCCATTGCAATGTTCATGAATATCCATGCCCGTTTTATTTTTGAAACAAACTTCTACGAAGCACGAAAAGAAGGATTGCTAAGTGAAGATGACATCACAGAACTAATGCTTGAAGCACAAAAACAAAGCTATCAAAATAGTCTTGGTACTTACCATCCACATTTTTGGGCAAGTAAACTGCACTTCTTTATCGATGATGTACCATTTTATAATTTTCCTTATACTTTCGGCTACCTATTCAGCATGGGTATTTATGCTTATGCGAATCAGCAAGGTAGTGACTTTGAAGATCAATATATTGCATTACTGCGTGATACTGCATCAATGACATCAGAGGATCTAGCTAAGAAACATCTCGACGTTGATTTGACTAAACCTGATTTCTGGCAAGCAGGAATCGACCAAGTCATAAAAGATGTAAATGAGTTTATGGCATTAACTGAACCATACGTCAATAAATAAAAAAATACCCTCTTTTAATTAACGATTAGAGGAGGTTGAGACAGAAGTGTTCAACCCCGAGAAATAAGAAGGAAATCATAGAAATTGATCTTCAAATTTTTGTGAACTTCAGCTCATTTCCGAAGGGGTTACTTCTGTTCTCACCGTTTATTCGTTTCTTAAAGGGACTGGGTTGTAACTCATAGAGTTATGTCCCAGTCCCTTTTTTGTAAAAAAAGAATCAGACAGTTGTCTGATTCTTAAATAGTTAAGTTTATACGATTACATACGTACTGCAAAACTTGGTGTGAATGAACCAACGTTGCTGTATTCAACGCCTGTACTTTCGTTACCAGCATGGATATAACCGCCGCCACCTGTAGCGATCGCTACGTGGTAAGAAGCACCTGGGCTACCCCAGAAATATAAATCTCCTGCTTGAGCTTCACCTACAGAAATGCGTGTACCAGCACTTTCTTGTGCTACAGTATATCCACCGACATTACGGCCACTTGATTGCATAAATGCATAATAGACAAGTCCTGAACAGTCAAAGCTGTTTGGTCCTTTAGCACCCCATACATATGGTTTACCAACTTGTGCAGCTGCGATTGCAATTGCAGAACCACCAGTTGGTTCTGGTATTGGAGTATTGTCCTCTTCTTCTTTAGGAGGTGTAACTGGCTCTGGAGTTGGAGGTGTAACGTTATTTTCTCCATTATTAATGTTACCATTATCTGTACTTGGTGTTGTTTGATTTTCTGTTGAACCTGTTGTAGATTGTTCAGTTGATGATGCTGTTGTAGTGCTTGGCGCTGTTTCTTTTGCTGCAGCTGCTTCTTCAGCTGCTTTCTTCGCATTCGCTGCTACTACTTTTTCTTGTTCAGCAATACGTGCACGTTCTGCGATCGCATCTGCTTTTTCTTTTTCTAAGCCAGCTTTTTGGTCTTCAGCTGTTGCTCTTTCTGCGGCTAAAGTTGTTTGTAATACGTTCAACTCAGCTTCAGCTTTTACTAAATCACCTTTTTGAGCTTCAAGAGCTACTTGGTTATCTTGTAAATCTTGTAATTTTTGTTCATTTTCAGTTTTCTTTGTTTCAACGGCTTTTTTATCTTCTTGTTGTTGCTTCACTAAGTCGTTGTTTGCATTAACGATCGTAGACATCGCTGTTACACGAGTGATCGCATCTGAAACTGATTTTGCATTCAAGATTGCATCCATATAGCTTGTGCTGTTTCCGTTAACTTGTACGTCACGAGCTTGGTTTTGGATCGCTTTTTCACGTTTGTCGATACGTTTTGTCAATTGAGTGATTTCTTTTTCTAATTTTGTAGATGTACTTCTTAATTTACCTTGTTCAGCAATCAAAGTTTGTGCTTTTTCATTAATAGAAGCCACTTCGTTTTGTACAGATGCTAATTGATTTTGAGCATCAGCTTCTTGAGATTTTAATCCGCTAATTGTTTGGTCTTTTTGTTGAATCTTTGAATCCACTTCATCTGCATTAGAAATTGCTGGTAATGCTACAGCTGAAAGGGTTAATGAGCAAATCATTAGTAATGGTAATAAGCTTTTCTTCACTATTCATTCCTCCGAAATTTTACTTATAATATAATCTTCATCGTATGAGTATTTTACATTCTTTTATTAACAACGAAATCATTGTATCATAGTCACATGTCATACATATAATAATAATGTTACAGGAGTATTTCATTTTTGAAAGGCACGTATAACAAATGAAAACACATTGTTTTAGCTCCTGAAACGGCTGTAGAATAACATTTCTGGTCATTTCCTAATAATGTCTTTTTTATTTAGAGAATCCTTCAAAATATCAGCAATTATTTCAGGGGGCTCTATCAACAAAAAAGGATGATCATCAAGAATTAAAACCTATAGTTTCTACTCTATTATAATGTCCTTTCTTCAAAAAAAATCCCAGAGAAGGTTTTCTCTGGGATTCAGCATTTACTTATTTAGCCTGGAAAGCGCCATACGACAGCTCTAAAGTTTGCAGCGTACGGACTTGGTGTCCAGCCTGTCGTTGTTGAAACATATCCAGAACCTGCCGGATTGTTTGACTCAACGATTTGAACTTGGTCTCCTTTGACTCCTACTACTAGGACTGTATGAACACCATCTAGCCATGAATCAGGACTAAGCGCGTTTTCATATTGGACAACGTCACCTACCTGAACATCAGACCAAGAAACTTGAACCGCACCGGATTGTGTATATCCACTGTGAGGACCACCTGGTGTAAATCTGATTCCAGCAGCATTCAGCCAGTTTTGAACAGCAACGATACATTCACCGCTTTGTCCCCAACCAGTCGGATTTGTTTGACCCACTGAGCTCAAAGCAATTTGTGCTGCTTTTTTCTTCGCTTCTGATACTTTACCGCTACCGATACTATTTGTATTACCTGTTGGCGTTTCAGAAACTGGAGTGGATGGTGCAGTAGTTGTTCCATTGCTCTCTACAACATTGGTTTTAACAAGACCGGGGTTCGCTGCTTGTGCTTCCGCTAGCTTAACAGCTGCTTCTGCCTCTGCTTTTCTTTGTGCTTCTTGTTCTTTGGCTATTCTTGCTTGTTCTTGCTCTAATTTTTTCTGAGCGGCTGCTTTTTGTTCAACGTATTCTGATTTTTTATTTTCTTCTGTCGTACGTTGTGCTTCCAACTCATTTTTAGCGATTTCTTGTTCTAATTTTAGCGTATCTAAAGATGCCTGTTTTGCATTCAACTCTTTAGTCGATGTTTCTAAAACAGAAATTTGAGTTTCAACCTTTTTAGATTTTTTCTCAACATCTTCTTTATCATTTGTTTGTTGTTCTAATAAATCGTTATTTGCATTGACCAATGTCGTGATACCTTGAACACGGCTGATCGCATCTCCGATAGATTCTGAGTTTAGGATCACATCAAAATAACTAGTGCTAGATCCGCTGACCTGAACATCACGTGCTTGATTACGCATTTGAACTTCTCTTTTTTGGATACGAACATTCAAATCAGAGATTTCGTTATATAATTTTGTGATTTCGTTTTTAAGGGTCTTTTTCTTAGCTGTCAGTTCATCGATCTTTGTCGCCGTTTCTAACATATCTGACTCGATCTCTGCTAACTTAGCTGCGGCCTGTGATTCTTTTGTTTTTAGGTCATTGATGATGTTATCTTGTTGTTCGATCTTTGTATCATAATCGTCGGCAACTGCTGCAAGTGGTAAGGCAACTGTTGTAAGAGTGACTGAACAAACCATCAATGCTGATAATAGACTTTTTTTCACGTTTTAATTCCTCCGGTATGTGCTGGACTCGTTTATATAAATCAAAATTATTTTTATTTAGTCAATGGCATTATTGTATCATAGCTGTATGACATGCAGATAAAAGAGATATTACAAAATTGTTTCATGACCGTAAGACCATCTTGCTTTATTATCTAACAGTGCCAATAAAAAGCGACTATTCATTAGCAAATAGTCGTTTTAATGGATATGAAAGTAAAACAAATAGCAGCATGTTAAAAATCAATGTTGGCCCTAACACTTTTGTGACAAATAAAATTGGTGCTACTTTTGATATTGAAAAAATAACCTGCAGACCAACTGCTATTAATTCATACGCTGTCACAAAAATGATCATCCCGAAAAATGCAGTCAATAAGTTTGTATGTACCACACGTTGAAAACGGAACATCATCATGACTGTTGCAGCTAAGGCCACTGTATAAATTCCGATGATACCCAAATAATAGCTATCACAAACTAAACCCAAAACCAACGAAGTGATCAATAAATAACGTTTAGATAAATTTGGTACGGCCATTAGAAAAGCCAACAATAAAATATGAGCACTAGGAAAATAAATGTTGTCCATCAAATTTTCAACGCCATGCGTCAACTGTCCATCGATCAGCATCAGTAAAAAGAAAACTACAGGCGCGTAGTATTTCACATTTTCTTTTTTGATCATCTGCATGTTACTCCCCCGCTCCTGCTAATCTCTTAATGATCGTAACCACAGGCATATTATACATTTCAGCATAAGGTTTTACATATACTTCCCGATCCAATCCATAGCTGTCCGGTTTCACTTTTTCAACTACACCGACTGGTAGATTAGCTGGAGAATTTTGACCTAAACCTGATGTTTGGACAACATCTCCTTCTTTAATATCCAAGTCTCCTACGATCTGGCTTACGATCAAGGTGTTTTCTTTATCATCGTACGTTTTCAAAAGACCATATGAGTCGCCGTTTGCTGAATTGATCTGAACAGGAAAGTGATTTGAATTTTGATTTTTTGAAGTCAATAATTCTACCTTCGAAGTAGCTGCACTAACTTCGATGACACGGCCGATCAATCCTTTTTGAGATAATACAGCCATATTAGGTTCGATTCCGTCTTTTGATCCCCGATCAACGATCAAAATATCCTGCCACATATCAGGTGTCCGTGTGACAACTGTAGCTGTTACTCTTTCATAGTTGCCTAACGTTTCATTTAGCCCTAGCTCTTTTTTCAGTGCTTCATTTTCTTTCTTCAAGTTATCATTTTGAATCGACAATTCACCGTAACTATCGATTCTTTCTTTCAAGCGTTCGTTCTCATCATACGTGTTGAAAAGAGTGCTGATTGATGAAATTCCGCCACCAATTGCTTTCGCGGGAAAAGAGATTACTTTATCAATAAATCCTACACTATCATTCACAGCAGATTGACCTAAATTTGTTTTCCCTTTATTTGCCCGGTTGGCAGCGGTCAAACTGATGATCGTTACTACGATGATCACAACAATCAACGTAATGATTATATTTTTATTTGGATTAAACTTTTTCACATCGACACCTCGAATAATCTTTAGACTGATAGCAATAATTTTACCACTAAATCCAGACAAACAAAAGAGCTGTGGTACGACTTTACACTTTTTTACTAAATATCTCTTGCTTTAGACAAAAAAACAGAGCAGGCATAAGCCTCACTCTGCTTTGATCATTGTTTTATTGTTTGTCGATTTGTTTATTTTTCTTTTTTCTCTTCGTTTAGTAATGCTTTACGTGACACGTTCACACGGCCTTGTTTGTCGATCTCAGTTACTTTAACAAGTACTTCATCACCAAGTTTAACAACATCTTCGACATTGTTTACACGTTCATTCGCTAATTGAGAAATATGGATCAAGCCATCTTTTCCTTTGATCAGGTTAACAAAAGCGCCGAATTTTTCAACACGAACTACTTTACCTAAGTAAACTTGTCCAACTTCAACTTCTTTCGTTAATTCTTCGATGATTTTGATCGCTTTTTTGATCATGTCTGCATCAGCAGAAGCAATGCTTACATTACCTTCTTGATCGATATCGATTTTGACTCCTGTTTCGTCGATGATGCCATTGATCGTTTCTCCACCTTTACCGATCACATCCTTGATTTTAGCAGGAGCGATTTGGATCATTTCGATCTTAGGCGCATATTGGCTTAATTCTGGACGTGGTGCAGCTAAAGTAGAAGTCAACTCTGCTAAGATTTCCATACGAGCTTTTTTCGCTTGCGTCAAAGCTTCTGTTAAGATTTGTTCAGTGATTCCTTGGATCTTGATGTCCATTTGTAGAGCTGTGATTCCTTTTTCGGTACCGGCTACTTTAAAGTCCATATCACCAAGGTGATCTTCTAATCCTTGAATATCGGTTAAAATCGTATAGTTCTCGCCATCGCTGACAAGTCCCATCGCAATACCGGCAACAGGCGCTTTGATCGGCACACCTGCATCCATCAATGCTAAGATTCCTGCACAGATACTTGCTTGAGAAGAGGAACCATTTGATTCTAATACTTCTGAAACGACACGGATCATATATGGGAAATCTACTTCATCAGGAATAACTTGCGCCATCGCACGTTCGCCTAAAGCTCCATGACCGATTTCACGACGACCAGGTGAACCTGCACGTCCTGTTGAACCAACAGAGAATTGCGGGAAGTTATAATGATGAATGAAACGTTTACTATCCTCTACACCTAATCCATCAATGATTTGGTGTTCACCAAGCGGCGCCAAGGTTACAACAGACAACGCTTGTGTTTGTCCACGAGTGAATAAACCTGAACCATGAACACGCGGTAAAATACCGACTTCTGAAGCCAGTGGACGAATTTCGTCTAATTTACGACCGTCAGGACGGATTTTATCGATCGTGATCAATTCACGTACAACATCTTTTTCAAGATCTTCTGCGATTTGCTTCACTTCTTTAGCGATTTGATCCTCATCGTCATGACCTGCAAATTTCTCTGCATACGCTTCTTTGACTTGATCTTTGATCGCATCGATATTGACTTCACGCGCTAATTTTTCTTCTGTCATTACGGCTTCTTTCATTGTACCGTAATACGCATCGAAGATTTCTTTTTTTAATTCTGGATTTACTTGTAATAGCTTGATTTCCATTTTTTCTTTGCCGACAGCAGCAACGATTTCTTCTTGGAAAGCCACTAATTCTTTGATTGCGTCAAAACCGAACAGCAAAGCTCCTAACATATCTTCTTCTGATACTTCTTTTGCGCCGCTTTCAACCATGTTGATTGCTTTTTTCGTACCGGCAACTGTTAATTCGATATCTGTTTTTTCCGCTTGTTCCACTGTTGGATTCAAGATATATTCGCCATCTACACGACCCACATCAACACCTGCGATTGGTCCGTCAAATGGAATATCCGAAATCGCTAAAGCAAGAGACGAACCAAACATTGCCGCCATTTCAGGGGTGCAATCTTGATCTACGCTCATTACTGTATTCGTGATTTGTACTTCATTACGGAATCCTTCTGCAAACATTGGACGAATTGGACGGTCGATCAAACGAGCAGTTAACGTTGCACGTTCACTTGGACGTCCTTCACGTTTGATAAAGCCGCCAGGGATTTTACCTACGGCATACATTTTCTCTTCATAGTTGACTGTTAATGGGAAAAAATCAAAGTCTCTTGCGTCTTTCGAAGCAACTGCTGCAGTTAAGACAACAGTGTCGCCATAACGAACTAAAACAGCACCATTCGCTTGTTTAGCTAATTGACCGATCTCGACTTGTAGCGGTCGTCCGCCCCATGTTGTTTTGAATACTTGTTTTTCTGACATGTATCGATTCTCCTTTATTCTTTGGAAAAGTCAGACAGCTACTAAACAAATGAAAAGATTCAAAAATTTGAGTCCTTTTATTTGGTTAGTAGATTTATGTAACCTTTCCAAAGATCCGATTATTTTAGTATTTTCAAGGATACTGAACCTTTTTAAATAGACTAAAAAGCCAAAAATGGCGAGTCAGAAGCAACTCTTTTGAAAATAAAATGAACTACACAAGAATTTGTAAAAATTTTCGTGAATTCCTTCCTAATTTCTCAGAGTTAGACGCTTCTGGCTCAGCCTCTCAATGATTAACGACGTAATCCTAAGCGTTGGATCAATTCGCGGTAACGTTGGATGTCAGTTTTACGTAAGTAAGCTAACAAGTTACGACGGTGTCCAATTTTTTTCATTAGTCCACGGTAAGAATGATGATCTTTTTTGTGAACACGTGCATGTTCGTTAAGGTGGTTGATGTCAGCAGTCAATACAGCGATTTGTACTTCTGGTGAACCAGTATCTCCTTCATGACGAGCATACTCTTTAATGATTTCGTTTTTCTTTTCTTTAGACATTGCCATGTTTTTCACCTCTTCTTTAAGTAGTCATCTCACTACTGAGTAATGCGTTGGTGATTCGCACAACCAAGTAAAAGACGGTATGTTTCCATACAGTGATACTTTACAGGATATAAGGTCAAAATGCAAGACTAAGCTGATGTCCACTAGTGTTTTTTCAGCAATTTATCCCATTTATCAGCATTTTGTGATAAACTAGATAAGCAAATAAATAGATGAAGCTAATCAAACAGCAGGATAAACCAAATAGGTCTGTCTTTGCTTTTAGACTTTTAAATAATCGAAGGAGGAATTATCCCATGATCACCATGGAGGATATTATCCGTGAAGGAAACCCCACACTTAGAGAAGTGGCAAAAGAAGTGTCTGTGCCGCTAACTGACGAGGATATCAAACTCGGCGAAGATATGATGGAATTTTTAAAAAACAGCCAAGATCCTGTGAAAGCAGAAGAACTGGCTTTACGCGGCGGCGTAGGTCTTGCTGCACCTCAATTAGATATTTCAAAACGAATCATCGCAGTCCATGTACCAAGCAATGATCTAGAAAATCCTGAACCAACCTTGAGTGCTGTAATGTACAACCCTAAAATTTTGAGCCATTCTGTTCAGGATGCTTGCTTAGGTGAAGGTGAAGGCTGTTTATCTGTAGATCGTGAAGTCCCAGGTTATGTAGTACGTCATAACAAAATCACGCTTTCATATACAGACATCACAGGAGAAAAACAAAAAATACGTTTAAAGAATTATGAAGCGATCGTCGTTCAACACGAGATCGATCATTTAAACGGTGTGATGTTTTATGATCATATCAACCAACAAAACCCATTTGCTTTGAAAGATGGCGTGTTGGTGATTGAGTAAGAGCTTGACAAATATACAACTTTAGAGAACAATTCCTTAACGAAAAAACCAACGATCAGTCAAATTGATTGATCGTTGGTTTTTTTATATAAAATCTTTTCTATTTTATCCATCTTACTAAATTATCTTATAAGACTTTTAGTTATTTATCTTTCTTTAATACTATTATAGTAAAGTATACCCAATTATAAATCCTATTACACCAGATAGTTCATAGTTTAGAAAATAAGATAATGAAAGGTTGTTATCTCTTATTAAAACAATTAGCCTAACCAAAACGTAGACTGTTATAACAACCAAATAGTTTTTTCTATCTTGTTTATGCATTTAAATGATTCCCCACTAGAAAAAAGTTATTTTTTATGAATTTATGAGCTGAATCATAGTTGCCGACTTGCTTAGTTCGTTTAGAATCAGAATACGTTTTTGCATGTTCTTCTACGCAAAATTAATGCGAAAACTAAAAGCTTATAGTCCCATGATTAATAGAGCAATAGAGATCAGAAAATAACCTAAACAAATACCTTTTCATCATTATAAAAACAGAAAGCATACTAACATAAATGTGTCTGTTTTTTCTTATTTTGATAGATCACATTTATCTTCAGCAAAGAAGCTATTTATTGACTCTTCCATGAATAACCATAAGCATTGATATAAATTATCTTTTTAATATATCTCTAATACCATATATAAAATATGATATCAGAAGGATTGGAATTATTAAGAGAGGTGTCTTCAACAATAGGTATTTATCTTTAATTCCATTAATTGTACCTTGGGTTACCATGAGCCAATTGATATAACTTAATAGCTGTAATTGAAATAATAAAAATGCTCCTAAAAAAAGACTATATAAATATTTTTTATCTATAGTAATTCACTCCTTAAATTGATTTAAAAGAATACTCCCAATGACTAAATGATTTAACTGTAGCGGTTTTAACAGTATTAGTTTTTGCACCAGCGACATATTGTCTCTGTTTTACCTTAGTCATTTTATAGACTGGTCTGAAAATGATTTGTTCTTTTTTCCCTGCCGGTATCACTCTAGAGTATGATACACCATATGTTTTAGATTCACCAATAGTTACTCCCACTGATGAACCTATTTTTCCTTTTCCAATAGGATAATCTCCAGAAATGCTTGCAGATACAGATCTATTACTAGTATTTGAATTAGTAGCTGATAAGGTCGCTTTTCCTTTCCCCGAAGGACCATTTCTCCAAGGACCATAAGTATTCCCAGCTGAAGTTTTAGACTCAATACTCCACCATTTTGCAACTATAAGACGCGTGTTTGTTGTTGGCTGTTCTACCAGAGATTCATCTAGATTAATCTCTGGAATATCAAGATAGCTGGCTCCTTCATCAGATGTAATTGGAGCATCTGGATCAGGTAGAATTTTCTCCGTAACTGCTGAATCGATATCAGAGACTATTTCTTCCGCATTTGCTGAAACTGCTCCCAAAGATAGTAAAAAAATACCTGAGATAAGACTAGTTAAAAATACTTTTTTCATAAATAAAACCTTCTCTCTTTTTGATATGCCATTATCATTGCATGAGAAAGCTATTTTTAGTAAGCACCTATTAGTTTACAGCATGACAACGTTCAGTTGCTACCAATCGTTGTCATAATATAAACCAACAACTGGTAGTTTTTTCATTCAAAATGTCGTATGATTAAGTATGGAAATTTAAAGGGGGAAGTCTATTGGTTTTAGCTGATCGATTACGTGCACATAGAGAAAATAAAGGTCTTTCACAAGCGGCTGTGGCAACTAAATTGAATATTTCTCGTCAATCAGTTTCCAAATGGGAGACTGGAAAAGGTTATCCGGACATTGATAATCTAGTGTTACTTAGCAAAATTTATGAAGTTTCAATTGACGAACTCGTCCAAGAAAATAAAGTATTGAAGAAAAAAATTGAAGAGAATAACCAAACGATAGACGAGCATCGAAAAAAGTTAGACTGGATTCATCACCCAGGGCTTGACGAAAAAGATGAAGGGTTGCTACTACTGATTGCCGTCATTGGTTTGTCCATAGCTGCCCCATTAGGTTTATTTATTGCCCCAATAATTATAAAACGGAATAAAAAAAGCAACACATTTTACATGTTAATTAACATTGTAAGTGTGTGCTGCATTCTAATTAATTTGTATTTTATGTTCATTATGGTTGGCGACTATCTTTTATGGGATCAAAAAATTGAAGTAAACTATACACCTGATCCTTAAGTTAAAACTGAAATATTTAATCTAGAACCATTTATTTTTGCTCGAAGATTGATTGTTGCCGTAGAGGTACCCACTTTTCGCTTTAAATAGTACGTTGCTTGTTTTGTATTGTCGATTCGCAAGGATTTGCTAGTAAATGAACCGGATATAGCAACCGCTTTTGCGTTTTTTGCAGTAGTAATTGAATTGTTTTTTATAGTTAACTGATAACTAGCTCTCCAAGAACCTTTTCTTTCAGTAGAAACAGTATACGTACCGTTTCCTAATGCCCTAGAAATAGATGGTTCTTTTTCTATCGTGATAATTAATTCTTCTCCTTCTTCTGTAATAATACTCGAAATTTGTTTTTCTGTAGTACGTAATGGATAAGTAATGGATGCTGGCGTTTCTTCTGCGTAACCAACAGCTCCCTTACTAACAAGACTTAAAAATACTACTATACCTAAAATAAATACCTTTTTCATAATGATCACTCCTTTTTTGTAATTTAACCGTATAAAAAAGGAGATAGAAAAGGAAGCACCGTTCAGTTTACAGCGTGTCAACTTATAGTTGCACATCAATAATAACAAAGATATCAAGGCGTCCACTGCTTAATTTAGATTGGCACATACAAAAAACTGTAAATGATGTCCTTTTAAGAACATCATTTACAGTTTCAGCTATCCGCTATATAAATAACTTTACTCTAAATCGCCTTTAACTCTTTCAACGCTTTCCAAATCCCATCATTATCATTGGTATCTGTCACAAACTTCGCTTCTTTTTGGATATGCGGCAACGCATTTCCCATTGCTACTCCGATGCCTGCTTCTCTTAGCATTTCTCGGTCGTTTTCGCCATCACCAAACGTAATGATATTTTCCCGCTCGATACCTACACGATCAGCTAAATTCATTAATGTGGCAGACTTCGAGCCATTTTTTGGAACGATATCTACACTTTGAGGATGCCAGCGGACAAAGCGAAACTTAGAAAATTCATTGTCAAATACGCCTTCATACGATTCATCATAAAAAGCCAAGCCTTGGTATACATCGTTTTCCTTATGGAAATCTCCATCATATTCAGGAGCTGCAAAATCAATAGAGCCCATTGCTTCCGCCATTTGTAGCTGACGGTGATGATTATTTTTTTTCACATCGTCTAAGCCGACATACGCCAAACCGATCTCTCTTTTTTCCAATTCAGATGAAAAACGCTGCAACTCTTCTTCATCCAATAAATTTTGATAATACTGCTCATGATCTAAAAATGCAGCAGCACCATTACAAAGAACATAGTTTGAAAAACCTAAGTCTAAAATAATATCCTGCGCCATAAAACGACTGCGTCCTGTAGCAACAGTCACCAGATGACCTTGCTGTCTAAGTAGTGCTAATGCTTCTCTTGTACTTTCCAGTGGTTGTTTGTCGCTTCCCAGTAATGTTCCGTCGATATCAAATGCAAAAAGTTTTCTTTTCATGGCGTATTATTTCCGCTCGCTTTCTATGATTTTGGCAAATACTTGCTGCCTTCTCTAACTGCTAATGGACTTAGTTCCATCGTCGTGATCAGTTCTTGGACCCATTGAGGGTCTGTTTTACTATGCTGGCGTAATGACCAGCCGATCGCTTTTTGAATAAAGAACTCATCTGTAGTTTTATCATAAATAATCGCTTTTTTCAACAGCTCGGTGTCCGTTCTGTCTTTATACAATAACTGCAAATTGATTGCTATCCGTCGATGCCAGAAGTCTTTTTCTCCGAAAAAAGCGTCAAATAATCGAGGCATTTCTTCAAAATGATTCGCCCCCCATAAGGCAAAAAATTTACGCCAAGCATCCACGCTGTCCCACCAAGCTTTTTCAATGACTAGTGGTTTGAACTGTAATACTTCCTCAAGGCTCAAACGCTTCACATTTACCGTTGCTAGATCGATCGCAACATACTGATATTCCCGTTCAGGTTTCTCATAATAAACATTCACCAGCTCAAAAAGGTCTGCAAACGGCAGTTTTTTACTGGATTTTAAAAGCTCTTTTTCCATTGCCGCACGTGTTGGTGCAGGGACACCTGCAAAGGGGAATAAATTTTTCATGTAAGCAGCCATTTGTTGCGACTTCTCTTCATTTTTAGTAAAAATAATTTCGTCCACACGTTTACTCCTTTGTCTTTTCTTCCATCTTAAAACAATTTACGCCTAACAGCAAAAAAGAGTGGGGAAAAAATCCCGCACTCTACTTTTTAATCTACATATGTTGTGTCCGCATTGTTCAACCATGCATAGCCCAAGCCCATCACTAAGCCGCCGCCGATAAAGTTACCGATCAGAGCAAAGAATAGATTGTGCGCAACACTGCCAACAGTCATCGCGGCCATTGTTCCGTGTGAAGCAAAATAAGCTAAGCTAAACGCAGGGAAATTGGCGATAACGTGCTCATAGCCTAAGAAAGCGAAAATGAAGATGATGAAAATGATCGCAGCGACTTTACCCGCGTCGTCCTTCATACGCATACTTACTAAAACAGCTGTATTTACAACGATATTGGCAAAAATGGCTTCAACCAAAATCTGGACCGTCGTCTTGTTCAACTTACCAGCGATCGATGTAAAGAAGAAGCTATCTGGCGCTAGGTCTTGATAAGGTACCGTCAACGAAATCAAGTAACCGAATAATACCCCACCCACTAAATTAAAGAAAATACAGGTAAACAAAATTTTTGCAGCAAAGGAGAAATTGATTTTTTTACGATAAACGCCGACAGTCATATACAACATATTTGACGTACCTAACTCAGCATTCATATAAAGAATCATCACAAGTGACCAACTGAACATAAAGGCATACAACATTTTGCCAAGTCCATGTGCGATATCCTCACCTTTCATCGCAATAGCGAATGCCACAGCTGTTCCTAATGTCAAAAACATACAAGCAAGCATGGCACGAAAAGCATAGCGTAAGAAACTACTTTGGAATAAGTTCATTTTTTTATTGATTGATTTATCGATCTGCTCAAATAACGGCGATACAGGTTTCATCTTGTTTCTCCTTTTCATGTTGTTTTCATTTTATATTTTCAAAAACATCCTTTACTATTTTAAAGACCTCTACGCATTTTGTCTAGTGCTTTTTCATACAAAGTAACACTTTTTTCTATTATAAGCAAAACAAGTGATAAAGTACGTTGCTCCTCTACTCCTTTTCATTCTTTCTCGCTACCTTTCTTCCTTTTTATGAAAAAACAATGAGAAAATCCTTCCGAAGACCGATGAGAATTTGCATTTTACTGGTAAAATAGAACTAAGTTATCTATTGAACAAGAGACATTGGGTTGTATTATAAAACATAGATAAGCTTTGAAAAAAGATTTTGCCAAACTATGGGGAAAGTAAGGTGAACGCAATGACAAAACAAGGACAGAACACAAATGTGAAGAAATTAAATCAACGAATCGAAAACCAGTATAAATCCATGCGAGCAACAAACAACGTATTCTCAGTCATTCTCTTGGTTGTCTTAATGATTTTTGTAGGTCTTTTCAGTCTATTTTTCTCAGCGAGCGCTAGCTATAACGAAAAAATGACTGCTTTTGATCAAGAGCTCAATACTCTTCAAGAAGAAAAAGCTGCGATCGAATCTGGAAAAATCGTCACAGCTGAGAAATCCTTTGACACGATTTTACAAGAAAATTTGGCGAACTTAAAAGAGTACCCTCAATCAGAAAATAATTATACGATTTCTATCGAAGGAACAAATAGCCAAATCACACTCAACAAAAACAATATTTTTGTTTCAGATAATGCAAATATGCTAAATAAAGAAACGAAACAGAAAATTTATGAGCTAAACAAACAATTAGCTGCCAGTACTAACGGAGCACAATTAGAAGTCATCACTATCCCTGAATTACCACGCGGGGAAGATATCGAATCTTACGCCAATAAATTATTCAATCAACTGGGGATCGGCGATAAAAATGAAAATAACGGTATTTTATATCTGATTGCCTTGGATGACCGCGAATTTCGTTTAGAAGTTGGTTATGGATTAGAAGGATTGATCCCTGATGGAACCGCTGATTCGATCATCAATGATGACGATGTCGTTGATGCATTTAAAGATGAAAAATATGACCAAGCAGTCAACCAAGTGCTAGATCAAGTATTTCCTCTAATGAATACCAAAACCGCTTTAGTCGATTCTAAAATCAATCAAGTCGAGAGTCAAAAAAGTGCTGTTATATGGGGCCGTTGGGGATTAGGGTTCTTTCTATTTTTTGCTTTATTGACGAATTTGATCCTAGTGATCCGGAGTCTTTCTGCAGGAAAAGCTTTAAAACAAACTTACGGCGACTATCAAAACCGAATTTCAGGCTTCACAAATGAAGATGCAGCAACACAACTCGCTGAAATGAAACAAACAAACTTCTACCACCTGATGTTAAGCGGCAGTTCGTTGATCGCTTCAAAAAGAAAATTACGCCGTTCGATCGCTCAAGGTCGCTTATTGAAGCATCCTTCAGCACAAAGAAAAGCGTTTGGACGGGTCTTGATCGGCGATACCCTTTATTCAGGAGACGGGTATGTATTAACCACAACTTACCTTACTTCTAACTATAATTCTGCCAACTGGTCTGACAGCAGTAATGGGTCTGACGGCGGCGGTTCGTCTTGGGGCTCATTCGGTGGCGGTTCATCTGGTGGAGGCGGTGCCTCAGGCGGGTGGTAATTACTTGGACTTATGCAAGAAAAAGCTTGAGTTATCCACTATTCTGAGGTATACTAACCTTTGTGTAAAATAAGCAGCAGAAAAATAATAGACTCGTCAACAGTTCATTGCCTTATTGTTGAGCTTTCCAGACTAAAACGTCTGATCAGCTTTTCAGGTTCAACTGCGTAACCGCGGCTGCAAAGGTGAAGGTTGAAGAATGAACTGCACGATTATGAATTTTTCAGAAGATTATTTTACTCCAAAAAACTTATTTTTATTGGAGGAATTTTGAATGTCACGTTATACAGGACCATCATGGAAAATCTCTCGTCGTCTAGGTATCTCTCTATCAGGAACTGGTAAAGAACTAGCACGCCGCCCATACAAACCAGGACAACACGGACCAAACAGCCGTGGTAAAGTTTCTGAATACGGTATGCAATTAACTGAAAAACAAAAATTACGTCATATGTACGGCATGAACGAACGTCAATTCGTTAACTTGTTCGTTAAAGCAAGCAAAATCAAAGAAGGTAAACACGGGGTTAACTTCATGATCTTACTAGAACAACGTTTAGATAATGTTGTTTACCGTTTAGGTCTTGCAACTACTCGTCGTCAAGCACGTCAATTAGTAAACCACGGTCACATCACTGTAGATGGCAAACGTGTAGATATCCCTTCTTACCACGTTGAAGTTGGTCAAGTGATTTCTGTTCGTGAAAAATCTCAAAACGTTGTAACAATCAAAGACGCTGTTGAATCAACTGTTGGACGTCCAGCATTTGTAAGCTTTGACGCTGAAAAATTAGAAGGTAGCTTCACTCGTTTACCAGAACGTGATGAATTATACCTTGATATCGACGAAGCACTTGTCGTTGAATACTACAACCAAAAACTTTAAGATTCACTTCTTGGGAATCTTTGGACGCAAGTCAAAAAAACGACCGAAAATCTTTTACGATTTTCAGTCGTTTTTTCTTTGCATAATAAAAATATAAAACCTACTTTAAGTGATAATTATGTTTAAAAAGCATTGACTTTGGTTTGTCATTAAGGGTAGAATTGAGACAGATAGAACGAATGAAATCTAGCATTGCTAGACAAAATAAAAAGGCACTCTGCAGGAAGATTGGCGTCGACCTACAGAGCCTTATACAATCAGACGGACCTGATCGTACAAGTTGCCCTAGTCAATTTTCATTGACTGTATTTATTTTACTCAATTTTCGTGTAAATTACTAGTTTTTTTTACACTTGTCTTGAGTTTTTAAATAACAGATCGATGCTTCTTTATTGAACTTTTGCACGGTATCAGCAGGTAGCTGATACCGTGTTTTTTTCGTTCTATCGGTCAAGCAAGGAAACAGTCGCGCCGAAAGAGTGAACAGCAAATAGCTTTTTGGGTGGATTTATCAGCAGTGAAAGCTGCTCTGACAACGACAAGTTGCCCTAGTCGATGCGTACAAATAAAACAATTATTCATTACCCAATTTTTCCTAAATCGACTGTTTCCTTGCTTGATTTTCGATCAAATACAAGTTTAACATAAACTATTTTTAAACATATTTAAAGATTACTAATACTTGTTTTTATATAAAATAAATTAACATTCTGTAGATTTAATAATACGAAGTATGCTATTCTGAATTAAATAACGAAAAGAGGGATCAAAATGATCGAATTGAATGAAGCAGAAGCCCAGAAACAAGCTACTCAAATCGGGCTGGCGAATGATCGCTTGACGCTGTCAAAAACAGTGACCTTTTCTTCAGGAACGACGGTTCCTGGCAACGCGATGGCTGAAAGTACCTTTCAACAGCTGAAGAAAAACCCAGCAACGATCCAACAACTGCTCAATCGAGATGTAGCTTCCATCCAAACTGCCGTAGCCGCATTTAAACGAGCGGATCAACAGGCGAAGCAACTATTTACACGACGACCGTAACAAAGGAGAGAAGGAATGACCCAAAAGGAGTTACAAGAAAAACGCAGAGAAAATGAAGAAAGACAAGAGGAGAACCGTACGCTCAAAACGTTGTTGGAACGAAGTATGAGCGAGACAGAACACTTATTTGCCAGAGAACGTCACCATAATGACCAAGTTCTCACCTACTTTCATCGACAGGAAGAAGTCCACTTTTTTGAAGATATCACAGAAGAATCACGTTTAGCCGAACGCCGTTTCCTAGATGCGATGACAGACGGACAAGAAACATTACACAAAGAAAACCGTCGTCTGGAAGATGAAAGCGACCTTCTTTACGAAGCAGAGCTTCAGCAGCTGAGAAAGGAGGATGAGCGTGATGGTCAAAATGATCATTGGTGAAGTCCAAACCCAGACCGAAGAGATCAAAGCCTTCGGCCAATCCTACAGTCAAGCACTCGAGGCCGTTTCAACCGCTACGCAAGGAATACAATTAGCAGTCGGACTGAGTGGCGCTGGCATGGAGTCGATCAAAAGCTATCTCTCCACCGTTTATCCAGCACTTTGCAAAGCAGCGATCATGCACAGTGAGGCAGTTGTACAGGCAAATGAACGATATGTGCAAGGTTACCTCTCAACATGTGGCAGTGAAGATTTAGATTCCGAAGAATTACAAGCGCAAATCGATGAAGCCAATGCGCTAATTCAAGGATTCCAAAGCTCGAGAGAAAACTACGCCCAACAGAAAAGAAGCTTATCAGACGAAAAAGAGAAGCTGCTAGGTGCAGTCTTTCAAGCGGCAATCGCCAGTATGGATGCCGGTATCACACGAAACCAAGCGAAAAAAGCAAAGATACAAGAAAAATTAGATACCTTCCTTGATTTTTGCGGACAGTCCACTAGTTATTTTGCTAGTATAAATGATACCGGATCGTTGGTGGCTAAAGGCATGCAAGCACTGGGCGTTAGCGAGAAAGGACATGTGGGGCCTGGTGCTTGGAACGGAAAAGGCTTCTCCTTAGCCGATCGAACCTGGATCAATGATGTGAACAAAAATTGGACGGAGCGCGAAAAAGCGATCGAAGTCAAAGATAGAAAAATACTTGATGGCTGCACGATCATCCACATCATCGATGCCGATCGTGGTGTAGATATGTATATGTTTGAAAAAAACGGCCGACGATATCCAATAAGCGAGCAGGATTTGTCCGATAATTTAAGAAAGCTCATAAAAAAATACAACTTAGATGTGGTAGAATTAAGTCCGACAGAAATGGACCGCCGAGTGACCGAATTTCAAAAAAGCGGAAAAGATTATTTCAATGGCGCGACAGTGAATATGCCTGGTTTTGATGGCTTAAGCCATATACAAGGTGCTGTAAATGATCTGAAAGATTCCGGATTTTGGGATGCTGCGTGGGGTGTCGGGCTGACAGTGGCTGTGGTGAGGAATGCGCAGACAGCTGGTAAGAAAGCTGGTGAAAGTGCAGTTCCTAATGTTGAAATTAAAAATCCTTTAGGCAAAAATATTAAGAAGCACATTTCAAAACATAACTATGAATCATTTAGAAAACAAGCAGATTATCTAACTGATAGTCAATTAGCACAAAAATTAGAAAAAAATAGTTTTTTTAATTCTAAGTGGTCTACCAGTGATATGAACAAGTATGTTGAAATCGCATATAATGATTTATTAGCACAGGGCAAAACAGGGAAATATGTTTATGAGATTGCGGGAGAAAAAATTACGATTGTTATCAAAAATGATGGCGTTTTAGATACAGCATTTGGAAATCATAAATTAACAGTAAATGATTTTAGAAAGTAAAGGTGATATATATTGCTTGAGATTAAGTTTAAGATTTTTACTTCCTATATTGAGGAAGATGATAATTTAAAAGGTGAATATGGCTATTTTCAACTTTGTGCGGATGATAAAACATACGGAGAGTACAGAGAAGATATCGAATTAGATATACTATCAATGGATATTTATGATTGGTTTTGTAATTTTATTCAAGCATTAATATTGCTTAAAAATAACAATGTAGTTTACATCAGTGATGTAGAGACATCGGAAGTATGGATAAAGATAGCAAGTGATGAGAAGAACATTCAAATTAGTGAAATCTATGCTGATAAACCTGATGGAAGTCATTCAGTTGAAATAAATATAAATTTAGATGAAACAAATATAATATGGGCAAAAACTGTAAAATTTCAAGATTTTCAAAAAGAGTTAGTTCTGAAAGGGCAACAATATTTATCAGAATTGAAAAAATTAAACAGCGGAACTAATGAATACATTCAAAAACTAGAAATGCACTTAAAAGAAATTAAATAGAAAAGCACTAACCTCGTTTTAGAAGCTCCCAGATCTGGAAGCGGACTGAAAGTTGATGCTATTAAACCAGTTAAAGTGAACGGTTCTTCTTATGATGTTGACCCATTAACAGGAAAACCACCTACAAAACAAGCTCAAATTATTATAGATGAATTTCCTAATGTTCCAAAAGCACACGGGTTTCTCTGATATTATTGATAATTACGCTAGTGTAGCAGAAGTTATGGATTTAGTTAATGCTAAATTATATCAAATTCAAGGAAGCCAAAATGGTGTTATGAGACGTTTTGAGTGGATAATTCAAGACGGAAAAGTCACGCACAGAATATTTGTCAGAAATCCAGAAATGAATGGAGTGCCTATAAAATAATGAATTGTATAGATGAATTTAAAAATAGTAATATTCCTTTTTCTTGGAATGAGCTTAAAATAGGTAGATTTGGTTATTCAGAAAACGAATTTTATTTACAAGATATACTTGATGATGAATTTGTAATGAAATACACTTTAGATTATCTATCTAAAAATGATAATGAAGAAAATTCGCACGTGTGGGAGCTCGGAAGTCTATTTTCACCGTATGATGAGAAAGAAATATATAAACTTCTTGATTTAATTAAAGATTCTAATGAAAAAGATTTGATATCCTATTATAGATGGCGGTGGATTTTAGTTAACGACCTATTGAAGGAAATCACAGACAAAGACTATGTAAATACTTTATTAGAAATTAGCGAATTCTGGCTTGATTTGAAGTCTCCATTTGATATGCCTTATCAACATCAAGGTATGAAAAATGAATTAACGCCTCAAGAATTTTACACTGAGCAACACTTATCTAAAGTTATTTCTGACCATAAAAAATGGTTGGAAGATGAGAAAGAAAAATTAAATTAATAGTTATCAAAATAAAAAAGACACTCACTAATTAATTCACCAATCCCTTGAAAGGAGAAACAACATGTTTATTTTCCCAAAATTTCTAATGCAGCAAGCAGGAATAATCTTAGGATATATTTTTAATATAGGATTGTCACTAATTTTCTTTTCCGTGGCAATAACAACTATCTCTGTAGGAGACTATGAGACATTTTTTATTACGTTGATCATAGGTATACTTCTCTCTGCGTGGACAATTCATTTAATTCGATCAGGATATTTGGAATATAAAAAACAAAAAGAACAAGAAGAACAAAAAAAGAGCTAGTGCGAAAAAGTGAATCCACGTTCTGTCTGAAGCCAGACTAGCAATTCTCTACTCACTAACATAACTATTTTCTAAAAGGGACTGGGACATAACTCTATGAGTTGTTACGCCCCAGTCCTTTTTAAAACGAATAAACGGTGGAAGCAGAAGTAACTACTACGCTTTGCTTCGATCACATCAAATTCTAAGTGCTAAAGCACTAAGATTTGAAGGCTTCAGAAATAAGCTGAAATTACTGTAAAACACAACGAGGAACGAGTTGATGTCGCACAGTACCTACTTGGTCACAAAAATTTGAAGAACAATTTTCATGAATTCCCTCTTATTTCTTGGAGTTGAACACTTCTTTCCCATCCTCTTTTCTATCTATCCATCTATTGCTTCGTAAGCACGCCATCTTTCATCACGAAGACGTCGTCACAATACTCGATCAACCGCTGGTCATGAGTTACCATGATCGTGGCTTTGTTTTTTTCTTTGGTTTCTCTAGCCAAGATCTTGACTACTTCAAACGCCCGCTCGGAGTCTAAACTAGCTGTTGGCTCATCTGCTAAAATGATCGAAGGGTCATTGTACAGCGCTCTAGCAATTGCTACACGCTGACGTTCTCCTCCAGAAATTTCATCAGGATACTTGCGTTTTAATTTCTCTATCCCCAGCTGTGTTAATAACTCATTCACTTTAGCGGTATCTGTTTTTACCTTTTTTACTTTATCCACTAAACGAAGTTGCTTTTCCACAGTTAAAAACGGTACTAAATTTGATGCCTGTAGAATAAAACCGATTTCGTCAAAACGAATCTTGGCTCTCTTCTTTTCGTTTTCCTGACTGAAAGCGGCATTATTGATTTTAACTTCACCACTTGTTGGCGTTTGAAGCCCACCTGCAAGGGTCAAAAATGTACTTTTTCCGGAGCCACTCGGACCGATCACTGCTACAAATTTCCCTTTTTCCACAGAAAAGTTGGTTTCTTTTAATGCTTCGATCATTGTATCTCCATCAAGAAATTTTTTATCCACAGCTGAAAACTCAATTGCGTTCATCTTCGTCACCTACTTCTTTTTTATTATCAACCAATTGCTTTTAATGGATCGATCTTCACGATCGTCCGTACAGAAAATAATGCCCCTAAAACAGCAATCACCAGCATTGCGCCGCCGATCACTAAGAAAAACAGCCAATTACTTTGAAACGGTACTGCTGTCGGTAAAACAAACGAAGTTCCTACTGTTCCTAATAAGCCCAAACTTATTCCTAATACAGCTAATACAAAGGTTTGAACGATGACCGAAATTGAAATATATTTTCCAGAGATCCCTTGTGCTTTCATGATGCCGAAAATCGTTGCTTTTTGCATCGTCAGTACATAAATAAAGATTCCTATGACGATCGCCGCGATCACGATCAAAAAGCCGATCATAAATCCAAAAGTCAAAACCTGTGCATTATAACCTGGAAGCTTATTGATAAATGTTTGAATACCATAGCTTTTCAAATCATTACCAGCTAAATCAACATTCTTCATCGCACCTTCTTTTGCACGAACGACGATTGCATTGATTCGAGCATTCTCTGTCGTATCAACTTTCTCAAAACGGATTTCTTGAAACGTATTGATCGAAACGTACAAAACTGGTGCCACATTGAATTTTGCATTCTCTGTAAACCCGACAATTTTAAGCTTCTTCTCATTACCGGCAAGTTTGATCGTATCTCCCAGTTTGAATCCATTCTCTTCCTTCAGGCTATTATTTACGACAGTTTCATCATCAGTATCGAAGGCTCTTCCTTCGACAATATCAGGCATCAGAAATTCATCTTTATTGATGCCAAAGAAACTAGCATTGACTTTTTCAGCTCCTTTTTTATCCAGCTGGATGACTGCCGCTGTTTGCCCCAATGCTGCCTTTTCTTTGGCAGTCACATCATCCAATGACTTCAATGGAATCATCGACATATTGATATTTGTATTGGATTCATCAGACAAAACGATCCCATCTGCCTGCCATTTATCCACGGCAGTACGATTGTCTTGTGCCAAACCATAGGCAAGCCCTGTTAAGAAAAAAACTAAATAAGAAATTAAAAACATAACGCTGATGATCAAGGCATACCGTAATTTTGATCGTGTAATTTCATTCCATGCTAAAAACATTTTATCCTCCTCCTTATCGATCGATAAGTTTTGTAAAAATTATAGCAAATTTTGACTTACACAACAAAAAATCTGCTTGAATAAAAATACCTCTCCTTGTATTTGATTATTTTTCCTCCCTAAGTCTTGTTTTCTTCCCCTATTTTCTTTGATATACTAAATTCATAACTATACGTAAAGAGAGGCGTTATAATGAAGAAAAAACATCCTCATTTATACACAGTGATTCAGCTAGCTGTTGCCGTGGCATTCGTTGTGTTTCTTAGAAATGTCGTTTTGACACCGGTAGAGGTCATAGGTATATCTATGGAGCCTACTTATCATGAATCTGATCGTTTATGGCAAAGTTCGCTGATCAAGCCCCAGCGCTTTGACAATGCGACTTTCCCTAGTCCTCGAAACGGAAAAAGGATCGTCAAACGAATTATTGGACTTCCAGGAGATACGGTACGCGTCGAAAATGACCAGCTTTACATTAATGACAAAGCTTATGATGAGCCTTACTTAGATGAAGCAAAAGCGAAATTGACGGATGGGGAGCCTTATACAAAAGATTTCTCTCTAAGCACGATTGATGTTGGTGCTGAAAAAGTGGTTCCTGACGGACATTTTTTTGTTCTTGGGGATAACCGAAGACGCGCAGATGATAGCCGTTATTTTGGCTTTGTTGATCAAAAGGATATTTATGGAGTCGTTTATTTCCGTTACTATCCTTTAAATAAGATCGGCTTACAATAATCGACAAAAAACATTGAAGCAAGAGGAATGATTCCTCTTGCTTCAATGTTTTTTATTTTTTTACTGATGTTTTTTAGCTAAACGATATAGCGGCAGCAATGCTTCATAGGTTTGCAGCATATATTCACGTGCCTTGCCTGGGTCATTCAGTAAAGAATCTGTTTTTTCAATGATTCGCCCAATTTGAAATTCCCCTTTTTTCACATCTCTAAAACGAATCAGGATTTTTTCTAAATCTGCTTCTTTTAGCAACTCTATTTTGGGCTGAGTATGATCGATCGATATATAGAAATCATCCGGTGATTGCTCAAACAGTTTTTGGTTGTCTAAAAAGGCCTGCGCAATTTCTTTTTCGTTCTTAGGATTGTCGATCAAAGATAGCCACATGAATAGATAGTCCGGCCAAATGCCTAATTGGAAATGAGCGTCCATTTTATAGCCGCGTTTCTTTTGGCTCAATGCAGACCATGTATTTTCTGGCGGGTAAACTGTTCTACGTCGATGCTGGGCGATATGGACAAAAAATTCTGTTTCCAGCTGTTCTCCTAATTTTGCTGCAAAATAGTCATCCAGTTCTTGAAATTTTGGTTGGATCGAAGCCCGAATGCCCTCCATTCTTGCATCTAATCCTTCTATTGTGAACACATCAAAATCTTTTTCAGTAAACATCAACATTGCCGTCATTTCTCCTCTTACTAGTTCTTTGCTTTCTCTTGCAGCTGTTGCCATTCTTCGACCGTAATTCCGCGCAAAACATCGGTCACGACCTTGCCCTTCCACATCCGGGCGTTAGGAACCGTACCTTCAATTTTCATCCCGATCTTTTCCATCACACGTCCTGATTTTGGGTTATCGATATCATGGACTGCACAAATTCGAATCAGCTTGAGCTCTTCAAAACCAAGACGCAGCAATTCATTGGCCGCTTCTGGCACGTAGCCCTTGCCCCAGAATTTTTTATTCAGCGTATAACCAATTTCACCATTATTGTGCTTCTCTTCTACCCGCAGATCGATCGTCCCGATAAACCGACCCGTTTCTTTTAAGGCTATGCCATATTTTCCTAAAGGAGCACAGACAAAATAGTTCGCAATACTTTCTTTGGTGTCTTTGAGCGATTGATGGATCGGAAAAACATAAGTGACAGTCTCCTCATCAGAGGCGTACTCATACATCTCTATAGCGTCATCTAATGTCACTGGTCGTAAAATCAAGCGCTCTGTTTCCAATCGTTGGTTCTGGGCAAAAATCAAATTACGATTGATCACTAATTCCATATCGTCACCTGCTTTTTATACTACTTTACAGAAAGACGAAACGCCATGCAAGTTAATTTTGAACAAAGTAAAAAATAGTCGTTGATGATACTCAGATTTCCTCTTTAAATTGCTTATTCACTTCATTTTCTTCTCTGATTCTCAACATAAGAATAACCATGTAAATAGGTAAGCCGATGATCCCTGTCAGCCAAGCATGAAAAAATAGTATTATCCCTATCAATTCAGGAATGATATTAAGAAAATAATTTGGGTGTTCGATCTTTTTGAACAACCAATGGTCAACATACACGTGATCACTCGCAACCATCAATTTCACCGTCCAAAGCTTACCCAACAAGTGAATGATATAAACTAAAATACTATACGAAAGTCCGATCAATAACAGTCCTATCATACTAACTGTGTCTAAGCTGACCTTTCTCACGATTCCCTCAAAAAAGGCAGAAAAGTAAATGATCGTATGAACGATCGCCAATAGAAAAGAAACTTTTGCTCCGTACTCTCTTCCACCATTCGCTAAAATTGCTTTTTCATTTTTGATTGAATATCTCAAAAAAAGTAACCTAATGCTTGCAAATATTAAAAAAAACAAATAAATCATAGTATACCGCTCCTCTGTGTCTAAATATCAACATTCCTATTTTAGAACAAATCAGAACGATTAACAATACTTTAAAACCGTAAAAACAATCTAAATGACAGATTTAACAAACAATTCTATTTCTTTCGTTTTTCCTTCACTCAATAACTGTACGATTTTACTGCCTACGATCACGCCAGCACAATTTTGTCTAAATCGCTCAACGTGCTCTTTGGAAGAAATACCGAATCCAGCGAGAACCGGTTTATCACTGATACTTTGAATATAAGCTAAATGCTCATCTAAAGAAGTTTGATACTCTCGTCCTGTACCAGTTACGCCGTTAACCGCTACTGCATAAATAAATCCTTCTCCCGCTTCCACTAATTCGACGATTCGTTCTTTAGGCGTCGTCAATGCTACTAAAGGAATCAATGCAACATCGCTGTCTTTTAAAAGCGGGGTCAATAATCCTTGATGCTCAAATGGCAAATCTGGAATAATCACTCCTTTGACATTCGTTTCCTGTAATTCTTGAATAAATTTTTCCAGTCCAAAATAAAAAATGGGGTTGAAATAAGTCATCAAAATCAAAGGAGTAGTGGTCTTGATTTTTTTTAATTGTGCAATGATTTTTTCTAGAGAGACATCTTTTTGAAGTGCCTGTAAACCAGCAACTTGAATAACTGGCCCATCTGCCACTGGATCTGAAAATGGAATCCCTAATTCAATTGCGCTGGCACCCGCCTCAGAAAGCAAAGAAATTTCACTCTCCAACTGATCCAAACCTTGTGCACCCGCCATGATATACGGAACAAAAATCGTTTCACCGTTTTGTTGTTTTGTTTTTAAATGCTTGGTCAATGTTTTCATTTGTTAGCCTCCTGTTCGAATAATGCTTTGATCTGCTGCACATCTTTATCCCCACGCCCTGAAAGACATACGATGATTTGTTTCTCTTTCCCAAGCTCTTTTGCTACCTTCACCGCATGACTGACTGCATGAGCGCTTTCTAAAGCGGGAATGATTCCTTCTGTTTGGCATAATAGCTCAAAAGCTTCCAGTGCTTCCTGATCGGTGGCAGATGCATAGGTCGCTCGCTCGATTTCATTCAAATGGCAATGTTCCGGGCCTAAGCCAGGATAATCTAACCCAGCAGAAATCGAAAAAGCTTCTAAAATTTGGCCATTTCCATCCTGAAGCAGTTTCATCATCGCGCCATGCAATACACCCGTTTTTCCTTTATTGATCGAAGCCGCATGTGATTCCGTCTCCAAGCCTAAACCCGCAGCCTCTACTCCGATCAATGCAACATCATCATTGATAAATGGATAGAAAATCCCCATCGCATTACTTCCACCGCCTACACAAGCAATAATTGCATCAGGTAATTTTTGTTCTGCTTCTAAAATCTGACGCCTAGCTTCGATCCCGATAATACTTTGATAATCACGAACGATCTCAGGAAATGGGTGCGGTCCTAAGACCGAGCCCATCACATAATGAGTGTCCTCAACATTCGCAACCCAGAATCGCAAGGCTTCATTCACGGCATCTTTTAATGTCTCACTACCAGAGGTCACACTTACCACTTTGGCACCTAATAACTCCATCCGAAAAACATTCAATGATTGACGAGCAACATCCACTGCCCCCATAAAAACGGTACATTCCATCCCAAATAATGCAGCAACTGTTGCAGTTGCTACACCATGCTGACCAGCACCAGTCTCTGCAACGACTTTGTTTTTACCCATTTTTTTAGCTAATAAAATTTGGCCGATCGTATTATTGATTTTATGCGCTCCTGTATGGTTCAAGTCTTCTCTTTTTAAATAAATCTTCGCTCCGCCGATTTTGTCAGTTAATCGCTCAGCAAAATAAAGCGGGTTTTCTCTTCCAACGTACTGTTTTAGATAGTAATTTAATTCCTTTTGAAATTCTTCATCTTTTTTTGATGCCTCATAGACTTCTTCTAATTCCTTCACTGCATACATTAAGGTTTCAGGGACAAACTGTCCGCCAAATTCTCCATAAAATCCTTTATTTGGTTGATTATACATCGTATTCCTCCTTGGCCTTTTTCAAAAAGGCTCTTATTTTTTTTAGGTCTTTGACCCCATTTGTTTCAACTCCGCTGGAAACATCTACCGCATAAGGGGAAAAACGTTCTTTTGCTTCCTGTACGTTTTCAATCGTCAATCCGCCAGCAATAATTATTTTTTTATCTATTAGTTGATCTAGATCAAGCTTTTTCCAGTCGAATACTTGTCCATTTCCGCCAACAAATTTTTGCGGTGGGGCATCGAAAAGTAAATAATTGGTCGTTGCCGCTTGAATCATTTTGATATGTTCATCGCTATTGACCGTGATCGCCTGAATCACCGGTACAGAATAATGCTCTGTTGCCACCATGCCGTGAATTTGAATCATATCCAGCTTCGCCTGCTGGATGATCTCTTCTGCTTCCTGATAATTTGGTGCAACCATCACACCTACCTTTTTGACTGTTTTCGGGACGTCTTTCGTGATTTCTCTGACGAGATCTGAACTGATTTTTCGTTTGCTTTCAGCAAAAACAAAACCAAGATAATCTGCGCCATTTTTGACTGCTGTATCTACCTGTTCTTTTGTCTTCAATCCGCAAATTTTTACTTTCATCGCTTCACCTGTAACTCCTTAACTTTTGACTTAGGATCATTTTGACGCATCAATCCTTCACCAACAAGAACTGCTTGATAATGATCTTTTACTAAAGCAACCTCTTTATCACTTGAAAATCCTGATTCACTGATATAAACGGCGTCTGTCTGTTGTTTTTTGCCCAATTTTTGACTAACTTCAATAGAAACCTCGAACGTTTTTAGATTACGATTATTGACCCCAATCAAAACTGCACCTAAAGCTTCAGCAATCGCCTGTTCCTGCTCATCGTGCACTTCAACCAATACTTCTAGACCCAATGCTAGTGCCTGATTATATAGAAACTCGAGCTTAGTCTGAGATAATGCGGAAACGATCAGCAAAACAATCGTTGCTCCTGCATTTCGTGCGCGAATCAGCTGTTTTTCATCGATGATAAAATCTTTACACAACACCGGAACATCAACCTCAGCTGCAACATTTCGTAAATCTTCGATCGAGCCTTTAAAAAACGATTCATCCGTCAGCACCGAAATCGCTGTGACACCAGCCTGTTCATACGCTTTAGCTTGTTCAAGAATATCGACGGTTAGATTGATTGCCCCTTTAGAAGGAGAAGCGCGTTTGACTTCGCCGATAATATGCATTTTTTCCGGATGCTTTTTTACTCGTTCATAGAATGAAACAGTTTGACGAAGCGGTTGAAGTTTTTCCTTAGACATTTGCGCCACTTCTTGATTTTTCTCAGTAAGAATCTTATCTAAAAAATCCATCTATGCCACCTCCTGCTGTGCGCGGATCAATTGCTGTAATTTATCAAATGCTGCGCCGCTGGCAACGCAGTCTTTCGCCAAAGAAATACCCTCTTTTACTGTCCCAACTTTTCCATTACTAAAAAATCCTAATCCTGCATTCAATAAAACTGTATCTAAGTAAGGACTGGCTTGATTTTTTAAGATAGATAGCAGAATTTCCGTATTTTTTTCTGCATTGCCTCCGCGAACAGCTTCCAGCGGCAAACGAGTATAGCCAAATTCTTCGGGGCTGATTTCATGCATAGAAATTCTATCATTTTCCAGTAAAGCAAAATGCGTTGTTCCTGCTAATGAGGCCTCATCCATCCCTCCTGATCCATTGACCACGACCGCCCGCTTGCGCCCCAAACCGCCCAATGTTTTAGCCGTCTCTTCCAATAAATCTCGGCGATAAGTTCCCATCAATTGAGAATCTAAATGAACAGGGTTTGTCAACGGGCCAATCAAATTCAAAATGGTCGGAGTCCCTAATTCCTTTCGAACATTCATCACATATTTCATGTTAGGATGCATGTGGGGCGCAAAAAGAAAGGCCAGACCAACCTCGTTGAGCAATACACTTAGTTTAGCGGGAGAAAGCGTCAGATCCAGTCCCAAGCATTCAAAAATGTCAGCACTGCCTGACTTGCTAGAAATACTTCGATTCCCGTGTTTTGCTACTGTTACTCCACCTGCAGCTAGTACAAATGCAGCTGTCGTACTAATATTGAAACTCCCTGACTGATCTCCGCCTGTACCACAGTTATCCATGACATTTTCTTGTTGACATGGGATCATCACAGCTTTGCTTTGAATGGTTTCAGCAATTCCCGCCATTTCCTCTGCTGTTTCACCTTTGATCTTCAACGCGGTTAAAAAAGCAGCGATCTGGCTATCCGTCATTTCTCCTTCAAACATTTTTTCAGCGACTTGTTGCGCTTCTTGACGTGTTAAATGTTCCCTTCTGAATACTTTCTCAAATAATTGCTTCATATTTTTTGTTCCTCCATTAGTTGAATAAAATTTTGAATCATTTCTTTACCAGCAGGTGTTCCGATTGATTCTGGATGAAACTGCAAACCAAAAACTGGATAGTTCCGATGCTCGATCGCCATAATTTCCTGATCATCTAAAGCCGTTGCAGAAATAGCAAACTCCTGCGGTAATGTACTTGGATCGATCACTAAAGAGTGATAACGCATTACTGGCAGTTCAGATGGCATGCCTTTAAAAAGACGGCTGTTTGGTGCAGTTTGGATCATCGATTGCTTGCCATGACGAATTTCTTCAGCTAAAACTACTCGAGCACCAAATACTTCTCCAATCGTTTGATGCCCTAAACAGATCCCTAACATCGGTTTTTCTTGATGAAAGTCTTGGATCACTTGTTTTACTTGGCCTGTTTCAGCAGGTGTTCCTGGTCCAGGAGAAATGACGATACTCGAAGCCTCTTTTGCCAAATCAACTAATTGCTTGTCGTCATTTCTCACAACCATAACTTCTCTAGATTCTCCTAATAAATGAGCTAAATTGTATGTAAATGAATCATAATTGTCGATCAATAAAATCATTGGCTCACCTCCAATAGTGCCTTAGCCTTTTGTAACGTCTCCTCATATTCTTTTGCCGGATCTGAGTCATGAACGATCCCCGCTCCTGCCTGTACATATGCAATTCCTTTATGAATGACCATCGTACGGATCGCGATCGCAAAATCTGCTTGATCATTTTTAGATAAATAACCAACTGCACCAGCATAAATATTTCTTTTGACCGGCTCTAATTCATAAATGCGCTGCATTGCTCTGATCTTGGGTGCTCCGCTGACTGTCCCTGCCGGTAAGGTCACTTTTAAAGCGTCCATAGCAGATAATTCTGCTTTTAACCTGCCTGTAACGACAGAAACGATATGCATCACAAAGCGATATTTTTCTACCGTCATATAGACTGGCACTTCTACTGAACCAATCTCACTGACTCTTCCAACATCGTTCCTCCCTAGATCGATCAGCATCAAATGCTCTGCCCGCTCTTTTTCATCATTGATAAGTTCCTTCTCTAAAACCGCATCCTGTTCAATCGTCTTTCCTCTTTTTCGGGTGCCCGCAATCGGATTCGTCGTGACGATCCCATCTTTCACACTAACTAAACTTTCTGGAGACGAGCCAACGACGTACGTCTCTCCAAAATCTAAGAAATACAAGTACATAGACGGATTCGTCACACGTAAGCGACGGTAATAATCAAATGGAACTCCCTTGAACTCAGCTTTTAAGCGCTGTGAAGGAACCATTTGGAATAGATCCCCCTGTCTGATGTACTCTTTTACCTTATTGACTACCTGCTCAAAACTTTCTTTTGTAAAATTACTTTGATAATTCAGCGGTGTTAACTGGATATCTTTTTGTTCTGCTTCACTTGGTATTTGAAGCTCATCCTTTTTTTGTTGGAGCGCCTGTTCTAGTTCCTTTACAGAGCGATTCGAGTAGGTATTCGCTTCAACAAGAGAAATCTTTTCACCCACATGATCAAAAATCAAATAAGAATCAAATAGGTAAAAATGGATATCAGGAATAGCCATTTCATCCAAAGGCAGCTCTCCTAGGTCTTCATAGCAAGCAACTACATCATAGCCAACATAGCCGATCGCTCCGCCCTGAAATGGAAGATCTGCTTCGATTTCTTCGTTTTTTAAAACATACTTCTCAATTTCTTTTAGCGGCTCATGTGTAGTGATCGTTTTGCTAGCGATAGTCAATTGCTTTTCTGTGTACGTGATCTCAGTTACTGCATCCCAAGCGATGATCGAATAGCGACCTTTGCTCTTGTCTCTTGGAATGCTTTCCAAAAGGCATTTGTTTTTTCCTTTGATTCGTAGAAATGCTGATACTGCTGTTAAATAATCTGCCTGAATTTCTTTGATCAATTGCATCTATTTCCCTCTTTTCTATTTTTGATAAAACAAAAAGCCCTCACAAAACAGACGTAACTCTGTCTTGTGAGGGCGAATAATAGTATCCACGGTACCACCTCATTGGAAATCGATTCTTTTTTAAACTTGAGAGATTTAGTACTTACACCGATGGCTGTGATTGGTTGCTAACTTCATTGCTTTTAGTTCCCAAGTATTGTTCAACATCTGCTCTGGCTTAGATCCAACGTTCTTTTTAGTTTTACGTTGGCTGCTTTCTAGTCCTTTTGCATTTGGTGATTCATACTTTGGGTACTTCGTTCGCCAAGTATTGTTCATCATCTACTCTGGCTTAAGTCCAACGCTCTTTTTAGTTTTACGTTAGTTGTTTTCTATGCCTCTTGCGTTTGGTGATTCATACTTTGGGTACTTCGCTCACTTCGTTCGCCAAGTATTGTTCATCATCTACTCTGGCTTAGCCAATCGTAGTGATTCACAACAAAAAGCCCCCAAACCACAATATATCTGTGGTTTGAGGGCGAATGATCACGGTGCCACCTCAAGTTTGAAAGAAATTCTTTCCTCTTATCAGTCGTCTATCAACGACCTTACTCTATAACGGGAGTTCCCGAAAATGCCTACTACTTGTTCAACATTTTGCTCGAAAGTCCATTCGCAACACATCCCCTGCTGATTCTCACCGCCACCAGCTCTCTGAAAAGTTTCTGTGTTGTTACTCCTCTTTCTCAAAGCTTTGCTATTGAGGATAATCATATTAGAAAACTCTAATATTGTCAACTATTTTTTATATTATTTTTCATTTTGTCTGCGAATCGTGTTTTCTTTAATGATTTCGACGATCGTTTTGGCTGCTTTTTCCATGGCTTCTAATGTGATGAATTCATATTGTCCATGAAAATTTTCGCCGCCTGTGAAGAGATTAGGTGTAGGAATGCCCATAAATGAGATTTTTGATCCGTCCGTTCCGCCTCGGAAAGGTTGAATGTCTGGTTCGATCCCTAAATTTTCCATTGCAGTTACAGCTAATTCTACCGAAGTCATATCTTTTTCGATGACTTCTTTCATATTGTAATATTGATCGACGAATTCAATAGTCAATCTTTTTTTATCAAATGACTCATTTAGTTTAGTCACATGATCCAATAAAACTTCCTTACGCTGATTGAATAAGTTTTTGTCATGATCGCGAATAATATAAGTCAATTCAGCATAATCTATACTACCGTTGAATTTCGTCAATAAATAAAATCCTTCATGTCCGCGTGTTTTTTCTGGAACTTCTTCTTTTGGTAACAATGCATCCAATTGTTCACCTATTTTAATTGCATTGACCATCGTACCATAGGCTGTCCCTGGATGGACACTTGTCCCTTCGATCGTGATCACCGCTTGCGCAGCGTTGAAGGTTTCATATTCAAAACATCCTACTCGACCGCTGTCCACTGTATAGGCAAAAGCTGCCGGAAAATTCGCCGCATCAAAACGGTCCGCACCGCGACCGATTTCTTCATCCGGTCCAAATGCAAGCAGCACTTTTCCGTGAGGAATTTCTGGGTGAGCTAATAAATACTCAACTGCATCTAAAATTTCAACGATCCCCGCCTTGTCATCAGCTCCTAATAAAGTCGTTCCATCTGTTGTGATCAACGTCTGACCAGTATATTCTTTTAAATTAGGAAATTCTTCAACTTCCATGGTGATCGACTGCTGTTCATTCAAGATAACCGATTTTCCATCATACTCTTTAAAAATCTTTGGCTGGATGTTCTCTGCATTGTAATCTGCCGTATCTAAATGCGCAATAAAACCGATCGTTGGAATATCTTCGGTGATCGTAGCTGGCAGTACTGCTGTCAGAAAACCATTTTTATCATTATAATAAATATCAGAAAGACCGATCTCGATCAATTCTTTTTCGATGATTTTAGCTAGTTCCACTTGTCCCAAAGTCGTTGGTACTGTTTGACTTGCTGCATCAGAACGTGTATTGACTTTTACATAACGGATAAAACGATCTAATAAGTTCTCCATCTCGCTCTCCTTACTCTTCTAAAAAGGCTGTTCTAAGATTGAAATAATCCCCGTATAAATGATAACTGATTCCTTTGATTTTAGGATTGATCAAATAGTTTGATGCACTTTGATACAGCGGCACTTGTGCTGCATCTTGATCTAAGAGAATATCTTCTGCGTTTTTATAATCATCGAATTGTTTTTCCGGATCATTCGCATGTGTTGTTTTTGCTTCGGTTACCAGTTTGTCGTAGTCTTTATTTTCATAGCCGCCGTAATTATATGAAGATGTCCCGTCATATAAATTAAAATATGAATCTAAATCACTGCTGCCAGCGATCCAACCAGATAAAGATAATTCATATTTTTTATTTTTTCTAGATTCAAGTACATTGTTCTTAGGCTGTGCGTTGATCGTGATTTCCAAGCCTTTCAAATTTTCCTGTAATTGACTTTGGACATACTCAGAGAGTTTTTTCCCGTTGTCATCATCTGATACTAAAATCGATAATTTCACTTTATCGCCTAGATCTGCTTGTGCTTTTTTCCATTCTTCTTGTGCTTTTTCAACATCATACACTAAGTGATCTCCACTAAATTCCCGGAAGTCTTTTGAAGTATCCGGATTCTTGTAAAGATTTCTTGGAATCAAGCCATTTAGCGGTTTTGAGCCATCATTTAATACGCTTTTTGCTAAAGCTTCTTTATCGATTGCCTGAGCAATTGCTTTACGCAAATGAACATTTGCCGGCGCAGTACCTTCTTGTTTATTGAAATCTAAGAAATAATTTGCTACATCAGAATGAGTCACATACCCTGCATCATCTTGATATTGAGCAACATATTGTCCGCTGATACGAGTTAAATCTAACTCACCTGATTGATATAAATTGATGCCTGTATTTTCTTCTTTGATCGTATTGACTTTGATTTCTTCCAAGCTCACTTTGTCCGCTTCATAATATTCTGGATTTTTCTTCAGAGTCCATGTATCAGATGAGGCATCCCAATCGGTCAAAATAAATGGTCCACTGTAGATCAAATGATCGCTGTCTTGTGCGTACTCTTTTCCTTGTTTTTCAACATATTCTTTATTTTGAGGTGCTAGCCAGCCGATTGAAACAACGGTCAAAAATGAAGGCTGCGCTTGTTCCAGTTCAACAACAAATTCTTTATCACTAGGTGCAGAAATCCCCATCTCAT
The DNA here is from genome assembly GCF_020295385.1 of Enterococcus sp. S22(2020). Lineage (NCBI taxonomy): Bacteria > Bacillati > Bacillota > Bacilli > Lactobacillales > Enterococcaceae > Enterococcus > Enterococcus sp. S22(2020). The sequence continues at coordinate 68,192 of NZ_JACFUD010000005.1, read as the reverse complement.
CGACTGATTTTTCACCATTGCGGATTGCTTTACTGTTTTTTACGTTATCTAATAAGTATGCATTTGGTCCGATCGTTTCAGGTGTGACTAGCTTTTTCCATGAGTAAAGAAAATCTTGTGCAGTGATCGGTTCACCATTGCTCCATTTGATATTGTCTTTCAGTGTAAATTTATATGTTAAGCCATCTTCACTGATATCGACTTTTTCAGCTAAGCCCGGAATCGGTGTACTGTCATCGTCAAAGCGATACAAGCCTTCAAATAAGTGTTGGACGATCGTAAAGGTATTTTTATCCATTGTTTGTGTCGTATCTAATGTAGATAACGGCGCTGGTGAACTGATTTCGATTTTTTGAGTTGTTGCCAAGCCTTCCGTTTCTGTTTTAGTCGTCTCTTTTTTATCATTTCCTCCGCAGGCTGTTAGTAATAAGCTTGCAAATACCGCACTTACGATAAGTAATTTCTTTTTCATTCTAGTTCCCCCTTCAATAATTTCATACATTAGCTACTCCTACCATTTACTGTGAATATTGAGTGTTGTGAGCAAAAGTTACTTCTTTGTCTTTGGTGCATTCATCTGATGGACTTTGATCCTTGAGCTTTAACGCTCACTTGTTGATAGCTATTCTAGCTACTCAATGTTCCATCCTTACTTGCTGAATACTGTTCATCAACTGCTTTGGCGTAGCCAGTCGCAGTGATTCACAGCAAAAAGCCCTCATCCTCTAAAAAAGGACGAGAGCTGTAAACTTTCGCGGTACCACCTTCAATTGGTTTAATGATAAACCCACTCATTCAGTACAATCATACTGAGGCGCTATAACAGGCGCACCTGAATTGGTTTAAACGTGTTCAACCAATTTGCTCAAAGGCCATTTTCTTCTCCATCGTCACTATCTCTTTCCACCAGCCGAGACTCTCTTTAAGTTATCTAGAAAATACTTTCCTCATCTTCACATTTAATTTTAATAGATAATGTATTACAAGGATTGTAGCATAAAAAAAGAGAGCGAGTCAATAGTCATTTCGATTCATTCTAAATTATGTACACGTTCCAAAATAATGTACTCAAAACATGAAAAAGGCACTGTTTAAAGCTATTCCAACTAGGTTTATCTTCTTATTTTATGAAGACAGACGTTAAAGGAACTGGTAAACTATAAGTTAAAGAGTTGTTAATGTTTTGTTGGATTAAAAGGAGGAAAAAATTTGAAAAAAAAGAACCGTATGACTAAATTGCTTTTAGCATTGTTGCTAACACCTGCTTTGCTGAATGCACATTTCGTTTTTGCTGAGGAAGGAACAGACACACAGCAAGAACAAACAGCCATTGACGAAACTCTTATGGCTGATGAAGAAAAAATACCAGAAACACCTTTGAAGACTACTGAAGAAAACATTTTAGAGACAACACCAAGCGGATCGGTCGAACAATTGCTTGAACCCGAAGCTAACCTTTCTGATTCGGAAAATACTTTTACAGAAAATTCGGCTGCAGATGAGACGAATGCTGAAGTGACTGTAATTATTTCTTTAGAAGATCAACGATCCGGTACTACACAAAACATTTCTTTCAGCGGCTCAGTCAATACTACTCAAGTTTTCTCATTGCCCGTGACTGTGGCAGCAGATGATATTGTGACTAGCTCATCTGATATGGCAGTTCCTATCATCGATGCTTCTGGTCAGTTCAGTGTTCAAGTGACGTTTCCGGCTTCTGCGACAGGGATCCATTCATTGTCCATTGTGATCAGCAAACCTGTCACGATAACTTTTGGGAGTGTCAACATCAAACATCTTGATGATTTTGGCAATTTGCTCACTCAATTTGATCTTTTTGTTGCTGGATTTGTTGGCGACAGCTACAACACGATGCCGATCACAGTTCCAGGTTATTTTTTAACTGCTACACCAGAAAATGCAACGGGTACGATCACGGCGGCTCCACAAACTGTTATCTATCAATATGATCGTGTTCAGACGACTGTAAATATCGTTTGTGTAGATGAAAACGGTACGACCTTAGGAACGCCTGTTTCACAACCTGGGAAATTTAACGATTCTTTTACTATTGATGCACCGGCAATTGCTGGCTATGAATTTCTAGGCTTCTCTTTGTCTGCTACACAAACAACAGCAACTTCTATCGAAGGGATCTATGGTTTAGAAGATCAATATTTCACAGCAACTTATAGAAAGATCACCAGCACTACAGATCCTTCAGAAGGTATAACTACTACCGTACCTGGCACTCTTCCTGAAGTGAAAACTACGCAAACAAGTAGTCGGGAAAAGGACAAGGCATCTTCGCCAAGCGTTATCCAAGTAACAACAAATAAACAAATGAATACACTCTTACCACCTCTAATTCAGAAAAAGAGCTACACACAGGCACAGCTACCTAAAACAGGTGAAAGGAAAATGTCAAACTCATTGACTGTAATTGGTTTTGGTTTGCTTGGTGTTGTTTATTTTACAAAGAAAAAGAGAGAAAATGAATTTACTATTTAATAAAAAAGCAGATGATCCTTCATTACAAAGGTTCACCTGCTTTATTTTTATTTCAATGCTTTTGCAACATCTTCAATCATCAAACGAGTAGATTCAAGTCCGCCGCCGCTTAAATACCAAACATCCGGCTGCAATGAAACGACTTTATCATTTTTTCCAGCATTTGTTTGTTTTACTAGTTCATTATCCGCTACATTATCATTTGAGTCATCTCCGCCAATTGCTTTCGTACGATCAACTACAAATAAAATATCCGGATTTTTTTCTAAGACATATTCATAAGAGACACTTTGACCATGAGTAGAGGCTTCGATCGTATCATCTGCTTGCTTGAAACCAAATGTATCATGCACGATGCCAAAACGAGAACCTGTACCATAGGCAGATAGTTGCCCTTCATTTACTAAAACAACTAATGCTTTTTTATCACTTGCTTCGGCTTCTTCTTTTACATCAGCGATTTCTTTCTCTAAATCAGCGATTTTTGTTTTCGCTTCCTCTTTCTTATCAAAAATCTCAGCAAGTGTTTCAATATTTTTCTTAGTAGAATTCCATGTGTCTTTCGCATCTACTGCTAAATAGATAGTTGGCGCAATTTTTTCAAGCTTATCTTGGAAATCTTGTTGACGACCAGAAATGATGATCAAATCTGGTTTTAATTGATTGATCTTTTCTAAATCTGGTTCTTTGATCCCGCCAGCTGATTCGACTTTTTTATAGTCAGCTAAATATTCTGGTAAGTTTTTGGTCGGTGCTCCGACAACCGTATCGCCAACACCTAAAGCATCCAGTGTGTCTAATGAACCATTATCAAAAACAACGACCTTTTTAGGATTTTTCGGTACTTCAACAGAACCATTTGAATCTTCTACCGTAATCGTCGTTTCTTCTGTATTTGATTCTTTTGCTGCTGAACCATCTGTCGCATTGTTATTACTATTTCCGCAAGCACCTAACGTTAGTAAGGCAATCATTGATACGGCTGCAACTGCTAAAAATTTCTTCTTCATTCTATTTCCCCCAATTATATTGATTTTTTAATTAAATTATTTGATCAAGAGCTGAGCAACGTATTCAGCTTTTCTTTATTCCAGCTTCTTACGTTAGCTCTTTCGACAAATAGATAAAATCGTTTCAAAGGCATAGAGCACCTTTGAACGTTTTTCCTTATTTGCTCGAGAGCTGGCAACGTACTCAGCTTTTCTAGCTAAAATACATGCAAAAGCGTTTGCCTTCGATTTCGCATATTCGGATATTCATATCATAAAGTTTGTTCAACGTTTCAGACTGGATCACTTCATCCGTCGTGCCGTGAGTGAATAAACGACCATCTTTCATTGCTACGATTTCATCTGCATAGCTAGCAGCAAAATTGATATCATGAAGTACGATGACCACTGTTTTACCAAATTCATCTACTAGACGACGTAATGTCTGCATCATTTGAACCGCAAAATTCATGTCCAAATTGTTCAATGGCTCATCCAGCAAAATATAATCTGTGTCTTGTGCTAAAACCATGGCAATATAGACACGCTGTAATTGGCCGCCGGACAATGTATCGATCAACTCATCTGCCAAATCAAGCAACCCCAGATTTTTCATGGCTTCTTCAACTTTTTCATGATCTTCTTTTTTCAGACGCCCCTTACTATATGGAAAACGACCAAAATTAACTAATTCCCTGACTGTGATCTTCAAATTGATGCCATTCGTTTGTTTCAGGATCGATAATTTTTTAGATAATTCACTTTGCTTCCATGTTTTGACTTCGTTATGATCTAAATAGATTTCACCAGTATCTTTAGGAATCAAGCGGCTCATCATTGAAAGTAAAGTACTTTTTCCAGCTCCGTTTGGTCCAATAAAAGCGGTCAGTTTTTGTTCTGTGATCGGCAACTGAACCTCTGAGACAACAATCTTTTCACCATATCTTTTTGACACATTTTTGATTTCGATCATCCGCGCTGCTTCCTTTCACTAATTATTTTCCCGACAAAATACAACCCGCCGCCAAACTCGATCACAATACTTAACGTCGTGTTCAGCTGAAAAACCTGTTCTACAAGAAATTGACCAAAAACAAGTAATAAGATCGACAATAAGCTGCCGCCTAAAAACAAATCACGATGACGATAAGTGCCCATCAATTGATAACTCATATTTGCTACAATAAAACCTAAAAATGTCACAGGTCCAACCAATGCTGTTGACAAACCGATCAATCCGCTGATCACCGTCAATAAGATAAATTGAAACCTTGGCACATCCACACCTAAACTGGTTGCCTGGTCATTTCCCAGATGTAACACGTCTAGAGTAGCACTTTTCATCCAAAGAAATCCGACCAACAATGTAATCAAGACCCCTGCGATCATTAAATGCTGACTATTCACATTGCCAAAACTGGCAAACAGTTTTCCTTGAAGTAGATCATATTCATTTGGATCCATCACTACCTGTAAAAAAGTACTGATACTATTGAAAAACGTGCCTAAGATGATCCCGATCATCAATAGTAAAAATAGATCATTGCTGCCTTTTCGTAACAAGAAGCGCGACAATACTATACTAGCTGCGACCATCAACAAGACATTGATCAAAAAAGTCCCAATCGTTTCTTTCCCTAGAAGCTGCTGTCCACCTAAAATAAAAAACAATAAGGTTTGAATGAATACATATAACGAATCTAATCCTAAAATATTTGGTGTTAAGAAATGATTTTGGGTCATGGTTTGAAAACTGATGGTTGAAAAAGCTGCGGCTACGCCGACAAAAATAAATGCTAGTAGTTTTTTTCCTCTAAGCTCTAACGCAAACGCCCAATTTCCATACGTTTTATAGGATAAATACAGCGTACAAACGAGCAAAACAGCCAAAAGCAAAACTATGATTTTTGCCGCTGATGAATGGAAGAATTTTTTCATGCTGTTTTCCTCCTCATCAATAAAGCAATAAATATAAAGCTGCCTAACACGCCGACAACAACACTAACAGGCACTTCATAAGGCGCAATCACCACACGTGCTAACACATCACAGGCTAATAGGAAAATACTGCCACCCACCGATGTGATCGCCAGTGTATTTTTCATATGGTCCCCATATCTCATTGAAACAAGATTTGGGACGATGACGCCTAGAAAGGGAATATTTCCGACCATGATCAGCACAACCGCACTAGATAAAGCGACGATCCCTAAACCAAACAGCTGAATGCGCTGATAATTTATCCCTAAGTTGGTTGCCATGTCTTCACCCATTCCAACTACTGTAAATCGGTAGGCAAATAAATACGTGACGACCAGTAAAGGTATCGTCAGATACAATAGTTCGTAATTTCCTTTCATCACTGTGGAAAAATTCCCCTGCAGCCAAGAAGACATATTTTGAACCAGTTGGAACTGATACGCAAAAAAAGTAGCGATCGAACCAATGATATTTCCAAACATTACGCCGATCAAAGGAATCATCACTTGATTTTTTGCCGGTAAAAAACGCGTTAAATAGATAAACGTCAGTGTCCCGCCAAAAGCAAAGAGAAATGCAATAAACGAGCGAAATAACAATGGTGCACTTGGGAAAAAGACCATAACGACCAAAATACCTAAACGCGCGCTGTCCATCGTACCTGCCGTACTTGGAGAAACAAATTTATTTTGTGTCAAATGCTGCATGATCAAACCAGAAATACTGATCGTACTGCCAGCAATCACTAAGCTGATCGTTCGTGGTATCCTTGTTGTCAACAATACCAACTGTTGCTGTGCATCCCATTGAAAGAATTGAGCCAGAGAAATATCTTTGACCCCAACAAAAATAGACGACACGATCAAAATAAGCAGGAGAACAAATAACCCCAATTTTTTCATAAACTCTCTCCATTTTTTCTAAATAAAAAACCACGATGGTGTTTTACAATTTTTCTATCGAGCTAGCTTTGCACTCTAACTTCTCGAAAAAAAGATGGCTCCTATCTGTGCCAAAAGCATGCACATTCACGATCCCCTATTTTTCTGTCAAAGTTGAACGAGTATGCTCAGCTTTTCTTTTGATCCAGCTTTGCACACTAACTTCTCGGAAAAAAGACGGCTCCTGTCTGTGTCAAAAGCATGCACATTCACGATCCTCTATTTTTCTGTCGAAGTTGAACGAGTATGCTCAGCTTTTCTAATTGAGAATGATTTTCATTCTTATTTACTAGTCTATGCGAAATTCGTGAGAAAAGCAACACTTTTTTGCTCTTTCAACTTCTTTAAACAACGAATAAAATCAGTGCTTTCAAGTGTTCTGTGCTATAATTTGTTTAAGACTACTGAATGAAAGCAGGTTCGATAATCTATGGCTCAAGATGACTTACAAAAACATTTAGACAATGCAATGTATGGCACCCCGCAGCTAAAACCAGAGGAACAGCGAAAGTACATGGGTACTTTTCGAGAACGCTGTTATCTAACAATGACCATCACCCAAATGAAAGATCCAATCAATAAAGAGCACTTTTTGAATGAAGCTGAGCAACATCCGGATACTTCTGTTCTTTTAAATGGCGCTATGGATATTGCTTTACAATCAAGTTATATCAAATCGATCAATGAAAGAAATATTCCCTTCACGGTGGTCAATGATTCTGTCACGAATACACCCGATTCACTAGGATTGATTTTGGCTGCAAAAGAAGCAGTCAATGTAGAAACGATCGATATCACAAAAAAATACCCTAAAGAAACAGCTTCTGACGAAAAGTCATCTGCGAAAAAAGGGTTTTGGCATAATTTATTCAATTAATGAAAGGAGTTCTTCGAAATGATCGAACAACAGTTACTAAAACAAGATTTAGCAAATGCTCTGACTGCTCATATTACCTTACTTAGAGAAGTGGAACAAATCGAAGAGGATCATATGGATGCATTTACTTTTATGATGAGAAGTTTTGGTTTTATGTTGGAACATGCCCCCAAAGTCATGCTTGAAGACGATGAGGAGGAACTGCACTATATGATGTTTCAATATTACAGTTTGCTGACTGAACTTAAATATAACCTGATTCTGAATTATCCTTATGCCCGATTGCTGGGAAAAAATTTAATTGATGTCATCGCCGTTTTTCCGACAACCTATGAACGTGAAATGAAGCAATGGTGGGAAAACAAGACTGGATTGGCAGTCGAAGAAACCAAACAAACCATCGCGATCAAGGAATTGGAATACTAAATAGTGCTAACTAAAACCGAAAAAAGAGAGGATGGGACAGAAGTGTCAAGCTACGAGAAATAAGCTGAAATTCATGAAAATTTGAAGAGCAATTTTCATGAATTTCAGCTTATTTCCGAAGGAGTTGCTTCTGTTTCCACCGTTTATTAAGATTTAGAGTGCGGGACAAAACTGATTTTTAGTTTTGTCCCGCACTCCCTTTTTCTTTTTAAAACACTTCTGGATACAATAATTTCAAAACGTCCATCGTCAAATGACGTCCTTGTCCTGCATGAGGATAGGTATGCATATGCATCGCCGGATTAAAATTAGCTTCAATGATCCCGTAAGTCTGATTATCTTTGCTGCCTTTGATCGTTTTGTCCGGAATAATCAAATCGATCCCGCAGATTTTTGCTCCCAAGGCTTTCACTGCTTCAATCGCAATTTGTTTATAACTCTCGTCAAAATCATCCGTTACATCGATCGAATCGCCACCTGTACTGATATTTGAATTCTCACGTAAATAGACGACTTGATCTTTTTCAGGCACCGATGTCACTAACAAGTTCTGTTCCTTCAACATCAATCGCTCAACATCTCCCAGCTGAATGATCTCCAATGGCGAACGGTGATGCGTCCCTCTTAAAGGATTCAAATTTTTCTCAGCTACTAACGCTTCGACCGACCGAACGCCATCACCTACCACATTAGCTGGAACACGTAATAAGATCGCCCGCACTTGGTCATCGATCACAAAGAAACGATATTCTGTTCCCGGTAGAAACTCTTCGATCAAAACAGCAGAATCCTCTTTAAAAGCCAATTTTAGTGCTTCGCTGTAATCAGCTAAAGAGGCACCTTCTTTGAAAATTGTGATCCCTAAACCATAATTGGTCGTTTTCGGCTTGATGACAAATGCTTTTTCAGAGTATTTCATGTACGCCTGTTCTGCTTGTTCTAAATTATCAAATTCATCTCCAGCAGGAACATTGAAGCCAGCTTCTGCTAAGACTTTTTTCGTTACCGTCTTATTCTCCATGATCAGCGGCACGATATAGCTATCTTTACTAGTCATATTGGCATTTTTGACATATTCCACGTGACCTTCATGGGTCAACTTCAAAAATTGTTCCTGTTCATCTAGAATCTGAACCTCTATCCCTTTTTGAATAACATCAAATAAGAAGAGTTGCGTAGATAATTCCATATTCCTAAATCCCGCTAACTGATAGGGTCTTTCATAAACCATTCCCTGATACTCTTTCCCAAAAACGATTCCTAATTCATGATTCGAATTACTCTCGATAATCGTCCACATTTTACCTGCGATCGTCAAATCAGGAGTCCTCAACTGCCCTCTGTGGATCTCAAGGACTTTTTTGAATTTGAACAACCCTAAGGTTTCGATCATTTCATCCATCTCTGCAAAGATCCGATCGCCTTCTGCTACCAAGTTTACTTGGGCAAATGGATGACCTAAAGCAACCTGTTCATTCAACAAATCACCGGTTGCTACCCAGTCATTTGGTGTCTCTTTTTCATCCGTCCAAAGCAGATACAGCATAAACAAATGAATGAACTCCAAAGATTCTTCTTCGATCCCTAAAGGAGCAAACGGGTTCAAGTCTAAATTTCTTAATTCGATATAACGAATACCGGTTTTAGGTAAATCAGACATTTGCTTGCCGCCACGTAATCGAACCGCCGAATAGAACTCTTTTTCCTCTGATAAAATGCCATTTTCCACCATTCGATGAATGTCATCGATATAGCTTTGAAGCGATTCATAGGAAACTTTGACATTTTCCTTATTTTTATAGCCGAATGCACTATTGCGGATACTTCTGACTGGTTCTTTTGGACGATCTTCCTTCTCTGTAAAATAGCCCTCTTCACTAACTGGCGACGCACCAAATAAATAAGTGATCAACCAACGATAACGTAAATAATTACGTGAAACCTTCATATATAAAATATTTTTGAAATCTTCGATCGTTTCATATTCTGTTTGCACAGCAAATAATTGTTGAACTAATTCAATCGCATATTCGAAATTAAAGTGAATCCCGCTGACCATCTGTTTCCGTTTGCCATATTCTCGTGCTAAATAGCGTCGATAAAGGATTCCTTCAAATTGCTCTAACTTGGCAATTTTGATCTCCTCATCTTTTTCAGGTAATTTTGGCGGCATACTTAACGGCCATAACATTTCTGATTTATTCATAGACCGCAGTGCAACATCATGGATCGCTGCTAAATAACGCAGCATTTCATTGATCGAATTTGCTACTGGCGTAATCAACTCTACCTGTGTTTCACTAAAATCTGTCTGAATATATGGATGATAGGAACGATTTCCTAAAATTGCTGGATGATCAGTCTTTGCTAACGCACCATCAAATGTCGTACGTTGACTTTCTTTTTCTAAACCAAAGCGTGCCTCTGCCGTATATGGACGGACACTTTTTTGTTGTAATAACTCTTTAAATTTCATTTTGTCGCCTTTCTTCCCCGTTATTATTCATCACTACTCATTATATAAAAAAAGAGCGGTAAAAAGAATATTTACGCTTAATTTTGTCAAAAAGAACATGATCGCCTTATCTATCGGCGAATTTTACTACTTTCACCATTAAAAAAATCATTGTATACTAGAAAAAATAAATTGAAATGAGGAACTATCAATGACTAATCGAGCCTTGATCGTAATTGACTTGCAAAATGGTCTTGAACAGACTGGTAATGGTTTGTTTCAGTTAAATGATGTATTGACTGGTGTCAATCAACGAATTTACGCATACCGCAAGCAGCAACTGCCAATCATCTTTATCCAACACGAGGATGAGGAACTGATTCCACAAAGTCACAATTGGCAATTATTTGAACAGTTAGACGCTCGCCCTGAAGATTATTATATTGGAAAAACACATGCTAATTCCTTTTTTAAAACCGTTCTTAAACAACAGCTTGATGAGCTTGCTGTAACTGAGCTTGAGTTTTGCGGTGCTCAGACAGAGTATTGTGTAGATACGACTATTCGAATGGCTCATGGGTTAGGCTACACAAATTTCATGAAAAAAGGGCTTAGCACCACCCTAAATAATGAGTTGCTTGGAGCCAAAACGATCATCCAGCACCATGAGCAATTATGGAATAAACGCTTTTTGACTTTTATTTAATGCATTTCGTTCATTTTCTACTTGGTTCCATTTTACCATAACTATAGGCTGAAAAATTAAAATTATCTCATGATATCTCTTAGTCATTCATGATAGTATAGCTAAGGGATATTTATTGAGCGATTGAACAGCTTCATCCTTTCACTCTCTCAGTTTCAAGATTTTTAACTATGGAGGAATGTATAAAATGAAATTTACGAAAAGACAGATTCAAGATGCACTGTATGTGACGATCGGTTCTTTTGTTTTGGCAGTTTCAATCAATTCCGTACTGCTGCCAAACAAAATCGTTGCAGGAGGCGCAAATGGAATCAGCGTTGTGATCAACCACCTTTTCGGTATCAGCCCGGCACTTGTCTTATATGCGATCAATCTGCCGCTGTTAGTGCTTTGTTTTTTATTATTAGGTAAAGATGTGGGGATCAAAACGATTTATGGGAGTTTGATTTATCCGTTTTTCGTTGGAATCACCGCTAATTTTCCTGTGCTGACGCATAATATTTTTCTAGCAACGCTATTCGGCGGGATTTTGACTGGTGTTGGTTTAGGATTGGAATTTAGAGGCAATGCTTCAACTGGCGGAACTGCAATTATTTCTCAAATCGTGAATAAGTATTTTAAAATTTCTTTAGGCGTGTCGATTTTATTTGTCGATGGTTTGGTGATTTTATCTGCTTTATATGTTTTTAGTACAGACACTGTTTTATTCTCACTGATCTGTCTTTATATTATCGGGCGTGTTGTTGATATGGTCCAAGTTGGATTTGTTCGTTCGAAAAATGTGCTGATCATCTCACCAAAATATGCAGAGATCAAAGAAAAAATTCTGATCGGTATGGATAAAGGGATGACACTCATTCCAATCGAAGGCGGCTACCAACAAACCAAAAGCATGCTGATGATGACTGTGATCAGTGAAAAAGACTTTAACCGTATCAAAGAAGGCGTACTTGAAATCGATGAAGAAGCCTTTATTGTTTCCATGAATGCAAGTGAAGTGTTTGGACGCGGTTTTAGTTTGAAAAAAATTGCTGAAGAATATGGAATTGAAACAAATAATTTATAGCAAAAAAACAGATGTGTGTCTGCGTTGACACACATCTGTTTTTTTATGAATAATTTTATGATAAGATGACAAAATCAACTCATCTAGACTGAAAGATTTATCCTATTTTTTCAAATCCTAAAAGCGGAAATATAATGTCTGCTGCTATTTTTCCAAAAATAAAAGCTGCTACTATTGCACAGGTGTAAATACAAAGTTTGCCTAATCTATTTTCATATACTTTTGTTATTCGTTGTTTCATTCCTTAATACCTTCTCCCTAATTAGTTTTTAATTGTATCTTTAATATATACTAAACTACAATGGTTAACAATATTAAAAACGAATGAAACTAATATATTCATAGCTTATGTTTTGAAACATAGTCACTTCTTTAAACTAAAATCTATTAACTTTTTTGATAATAGAAGTATTGTACTTAATTTGATCTATTTTATTTAAATTTGTCACAATTCAAGCTGATTGCTTCACCATTATCGATCAAATGCTCTGCATGCTTTTCGCCCCATGAACAAAGTAAATCAAGGATTTCACCTAATGATTCGCCGTATTCACTCAAGCTATATTCTACTTTAGGCGGGATTTGGTTATAGACCTTGCGATCGATGATATTGTCTTGCTCTAATTCACGTAATTGCTGTGTCAGCATTTTTTGTGAGATCTTAGGGATCGCCCGAAGCAATTCGCTCGTCCTCATGATTTGATGTCTTAAATTACAAAGAATGATCGGTTTCCATTTTCCTCCAATCACATCTACAGTAACTTCTACGCCAATGTTGTATTCTTTTTCGACGATAGTTTGTACGTTTTCCATCAGCAACGCATCCTTTCGCTCTTTATTAAAACAGAAAAACACTGATAAATCAATTAGTTACTTTTAGGTATGTATAAAACTTTAAAGTACGTACTATTCAAACAGAACGATTGCTGATACGATAGTTTTATTCTAAAAGCGAGAGGAAGATTCAAATGATTCATTCATTAACAGATACAGTTTTATTAAATAATGGCGTAAAAATGCCTGGCTTTGGCTTAGGTGTGTTTCAAGTTAGCAACGAGGACACGATTTTTTCTGTTCAAAAAGCGATCGAAGCAGGTTATATCAGCATTGATACTGCACAAATCTATGGCAACGAAGAAGGTGTTGGCGAAGGGATTCGCCGCGGCTTAGCAACTACTGGAAAAAAACGCGAAGACTTATTCATCACGACTAAAATTTGGAATCACCAATTAGACTACGATCAAACGATTACCGCATTCAACGAAAGCCTGCTAAAATTAGGGTTAGATTATGTAGACTTGTATTTGATCCACTGGCCTGGAAATAATGAGTATCTAACTTCTTGGAAAGCGATGGAAGAGCTATATACCGCTGGAAAGATCAAAGCAATCGGCGTGAGTAATTTTGAGATCCATCATTTGGAAACCTTGCTTGAAACAGCTAAAGTTACTCCTGTATTAAACCAAGTTGAGCTTCATCCAAGAATGGCTCAAAAGGAAATGCGCAGCTTTTTACAAGAAAAAGGGATCGCAATCGAAGCATGGTCTCCATTGATGCAAGGACAACTATTACAAGAGCCAACGATTTTGACTCTTGCAGAAAAATATCATAAATCAGCTGCTCAAATCATTTTAAGATGGCATGTACAAAATGAGATCATCGTCATTCCTAAATCGATCAAAGAAGAGCGTATCGCCAGTAATGCAGATCTGTTTGATTTTGAATTATCGACAGAGGATTTAGCATTGATCGACCAGCTAGATAACGGTACTCGAGTAGGACCGCATCCGGATACTTTCTTTTTTGAATAGTCTGTACTAAAGACAAAGGAGGAAATCATATGGAAATGGGCATCGCAGGTAAAAAAGCCTTGATCACCGGATCTACGAAAGGGATCGGTAAAGCGATCGCTTTAGAATTGGCAAAAGAAGGCGCGGATGTACTGATCAACGGCCGTAAGGAGCAAGAAGTACAGCAACTAGTCAAGGAAATAAAAGAAAACTACCCAGAAACGTCACCGCAGGCAGCAACTGGGGATATTGTCGATCCGAAACAACGTGAAACATTATTTTCACAATTTCCTAAAGTCGATATTCTTATCAATAATATGGGGATTTTTCAACCAATGGCTTATGAAGATATCGATGATGCGACATGGGAACGTTTCTTTCGAACCAATGTGCTAGCTGCAAATGATCTAGTTAAATTCTACTTACCAACTATGCTTGAAGAAAACTTCGGCAGAGTGATTTTTATTGCTAGTGAAGAAGCTATCATGCCTTCAGGTGAAATGCCGCAATACAGTATGACCAAAACAATGCAGCTTTCTTTAGCTAAAAGTTTGTCCAAACTCACAAAAGGTACTTTGGTCACCGTTAACACGATCATGCCTGGTTCAACAATGACTGAAGGTGTTCGTGATATGATCGAAGAAATGTATCCTGATCCTGAATTATCTTTAGAAGAAAAAGAGCGATTATTTATGATCAATAATCGGCCGCTCTCACAAATCCAACGCTTGATCGATCCAACTGAAATCGGTCGTTTAGCAGCTTTTGTCAGCAGTCCCTATGCCTCTGCTTTTAGCGGAGCGGCGATTCGAATGGATGGCGGTATGGTACCGACCATCTTTTAAAAAAATAACCGTTACATCGACTTTTGTTTCAGCCGGTGTAACGGTTATTTTTATGACTAGTCTTCTTCTTTCAATAGACCTTTAAATAGCCCTACAGCAAAGTCATTCGCATCAAACGGTTCGAGATCATTGATTCCTTCTCCTAAACCAACTAATTTAACTGGCAAATGCAGTTCATTTCTGATTGCTAAAACGATCCCGCCTTTGGCCGTGCCATCTAACTTAGTAAGAACCAAGCCGGTCACATCCGTCGTCTCTTTGAATTGCTTCGCTTGAGACATGGCATTTTGTCCCGTTGTCGCATCGACAACAAGTAATACCTCATGCGGTGCATCAGGAATTTCACGCTGGATCACCCGTTTGATTTTTTCTAATTCATTCATTAAATTGACTTTATTTTGCAGACGGCCGGCTGTATCAACCAATAAGATGTCTGCATTCTCTGCTTTCGCTCGCTCTACTGCATCAAAGACGACCGCTGCCGGGTCACCGCCAGCATTGCCGCGAACAACCTCTACACCAGCACGTTCGCCCCAGACAACTAATTGATCGATCGCACCTGCTCTAAACGTATCCGCTGCTGCCATCAATACTTTCTTCCCGTCTTGCTTGAATTCGTGGGCCAATTTACCAATGCTGGTTGTTTTTCCAACTCCATTTACACCCACAAAAAGCATAACAGTCAATCCATCAGTTTGGATATTCAACGCGTTGTTTTCTTCGACACCTTCTGCTTCATACAGATCGACCATTTTTTCGATGATCGTATTTTGAATCGCAGCTGGTTTCTTCGCATTACGTAGCTTCACTTCTTGACGCAACTGATCCGTGATCTTGATCGCTGTATCAAAGCCCACATCAGCACCGATCAAGGTTTCTTCTAGCTCTTCAAAAAAGTCTTCATCAACGGAACGAAAATTAGCAAATAATTCATTTAAACGTTCGCCAAAGGTTTTTCGAGTTTTCTCCAGTCCTTTTTCATACTTTTCCTGTACAATGATCTCTTCCTGAATTTCTTCAGCTGCTTCTGTTTCAGGGGCCTCTTCCGGTAGCACGTCATCTGTCATAGGCTTTGGTTCTAATTCAATTTCAAGTTCTGGTTCTACTACTGAATCGACATCTATTTCTGCTTCTAGTTCTGGCTCAGATTGCTCTGATAAAGAATCAACATCAGTTTCTTCTGGAACAGAAACTTCTGAGCCGGCTTCTGCTTCTTCTAATGTTTCATCTGTTTCGATTTCAGCCGGTTTCGTTTCTTTTTCATTCATAAAAGCCTTTTTTATTTTGTCAAAAAATCCCACTTATTTTCCTCCTTTCAATGGTTCTAAAACAAATTTCTCCACTGCTTTAGCCACGCCATCATTATCATTCGTATCTGTGATCACATCTGCTAATTCTTTTACACGAGGGACTGCATTTTCCATAGCAACGCCTAGGCCAGCATATTCGATCATCGGCAAATCATTCTCCTCATCACCGATCGTCATGATCTCTTCTTGCTTGATAGCTAAATCTTTAGCTAATAAAGAAATACCATATGCTTTTGTGATTCCTTTCGGCATGAATTCTAATAAATTACTTCTCGTTTTGATGACTTCGTATTTATCATAGAATTCACTAGGAATTTTCTTGATTTGTTCGTCCAGATAATCCTCATCGATTGCTACGACCGCTTTGTTGTATATGCGCTCAGCTGTCAAATCAACCAATTCTACAGGTTCGAAGGTCAATAGATTATTTAGCTGACTGTATAAGGAAGTGTATTCTTTAGAAACTGGTAATTGAAGAACTATTCCATCAGATAGAATATCCAAAGGGACATTCAGAGTTTCAGCTAATCCATGCAGAACGTGAATATCTTCAAGCGGCATTGGATTTTTTTCAATGATTTCACCCGTATCATTTTTTTGGACTAGTCCACCATTGAATGTAATACTATAATCACCATTATCACGCAGATCCAATGTTTCAAGATACCCTTCTATCGCAGCTAACGGACGCCCTGTACAAAGAACGATCTTAACCCCTGCTGCCTTTGCTTGTGTTAAAACAGCTTTATTCCTAGATGAAATTTCCTTCTTACTATCTAATAACGTCCCATCCAAATCAATGGCAACCAATTTAATCAAATAAAAACCTCCTTAATTTAAAAGCGGAACAGGCTCGTCAAGCTCTGACAGAAAAATAGGAAAAATCGATTGAGACGCTTTTTGTCTCACTCTATTTTTATCTTTTTTCCGAAGAGCTAGCCTGTGTAGCTGGACAATTTAAAAGCGGAACAAATCGTCTAATCCTGTAGAAAATTAGGAAATTGACTTTGAGACACTTTTTGTCTCACTGGCAATTTGTCTATTTTCCTAAGGATTGATTTGTGTAGCTGGATAACGATAAAAGCGGAACAGGCTCGTTTTGCTCTGACTGAAAAATAGGAAATGTAGATTGAGATGCTCTTTATCTCATTCTACATTTATCTTTTTTCCGAAGAGCTAGCCTGTGTAGCTGGACAATACAAAGGGTCAACACTTTCCTTCGAAACTCTTGTACTGTTCAACATCAGTTCATTTCATGCTCTGTGTCTCTCAGCAAAAGCGGAATAAGCCGTTCAGTCTCGACTAGAATATAGCAAAAATAAAATATAGTCCTCTTTACCACAATTTATTTTTATCTTTTTCCCCAAAAACTGTCTTGTGCAGTTCATCAATGATACTTCTTACAAAAAGCAGATCCTATTCTATATCAGCTTTCCGCCACGATCGCTCCGCCTTCTTTGACTTCTTCCAATCGAACCGAAACAATTTTAGACACTCCTGATTCCTGCATCGTAACCCCGTACAGTACATCAGCAGCCTCCATCGTTCCTTTACGGTGTGTGACAACGATGAACTGAGTATCGTCTTCAAACTCACTTAAGTAGTGACCAAATCGTGAAACATTCGCATCATCCAACGCCGCTTCCACTTCGTCAAGGACACAAAACGGTACTGGACGTACACGGATGATCGAGAACAACAAGGCAATTGCTGTTAAAGCACGTTCTCCACCAGAAAGTAAACTTAAATTCTGCAGCTTCTTGCCTGGCGGCTGCGCTTCGATTTCAACACCTGTATTCAGCAAATCATTAGGATCTGTCAAAATCAACTCTGCCCGACCACCGCCGAACATATTTGGAAATACGACTTTAAATTGTGCACGAATCGCTTCAAATACTTCACTAAAGCGCGTCTTAACTTCTTCGTCCATCTCACTCATCGTTTCAAATAATTGATCTTTAGCATCCAGCAAATCATCTCGCTGTGAGACTAAGAATTCATGACGTTCATTGACTTGCTCATACTGTTCGATCGCATTCAGATTGACTGGTCCTAAACGTTCGATCTCTCGTTTCAATCGTTTTACTTCGATTTTAGCCTGATCCTGCTCCATCGTCAGTTCATAATCTTCAAAGGCGCGTTCAAAAGTTAAGCTATATTCTTCCTGCAAATATTGCAGAGAATTATCCAATTTGATTTCAGAACGGTTCTTCTCGACTTCGATCTTTGTTTGTTCGGTCAATAGATGCTGTTGTAGTTTATTTTCTTCAGCTAAACTAGTATCGATTTGATCGACCTGCTCTTGCAGTTGCTGACGATTCATTTTAGCTGTTTGAATGCTGTTTTGCAGCTGTTCTCTTTTTTCAGCTAACTGTTTCATTTGAATCGCCAAGCTTTCCTCGGTGACCTGATGATCCGTCGAGTTGTCATTCAATTGCTGTAATTGTTGCCGTAAAGCTGTTTCTCGTGCTAAAAATTCATCTAGCTGTGCTTGTTTCTCTGATAGTTGTTCATTCAAATGAGCAAGCTGCTCCGCCGCAACTGCCTGATCAGCCTGAATCTGATTGTATCGTTCAAACGCCTCTGCCCGTAAAGTTTCCATCTGGCTCGCTTCTTGATCGACCTGCTTCATTTCCTGATCTAAGCTGTTCCTCTGTTGATCAAGTTTTTGCTGTTGTTCCGTCAATTCTTCTTTTTTCGCTTGATATTCCGTTAAAAATTGATGCAGCTCGCGTGCTTCAAATTCAAAAAGACGCTGTTCTTTTGTTAAACGAGTGATCGTTTCTTCCTGATTGGTCAATTTATTTTGAAGTTCCTGCTGTTTCAAACGGCTGATTTCGCCCGTTGAACGCAATTGCTCAAGCTCTTCATTCAACTGCTTGACTTCATCTGTCAGCTGCTGCACTTCTTTCTCAGTCGCTGCCAGCTGTTTTTCCACACGTTCCATTTGTTCAGTCAACGTTTGAAGCTCTTGTGTTTGAGAAAATAGACTCCCTTGATTGCCGCGCTTATTTGCACCACCGGTCATTGAACCGCCGGAGTTCATGACATCTCCTTCTAAAGAAACCACGCGATATTGATAATTGACCGCTTTTGCTAGCTGATTGGCGCTTTCGAGATTTTCCGCTAATAAAGTCACACCCAAAAGATTTTGGATAACGTTGCTGACTTCATCGGGAAAACGAACCACTTCACTCGCAATTCCTAAAAACCCTGTTACATTGCCAACACGGTCACGAACAGCACTAGAGACACTTCTAGGCTTGATCGTCGTTAATGGTAAAAAGGTGGCACGGCCGCTATGCTGCTGCTTTAAAAATGTAATTCCAGCACGGCCATCTTTCTCCGTTTCAACCACGACATGCTGTGCCGCACCTCCTAAAGCTGTTTCGATCGCAACTGTATATTCTTTTGGAACATCGATCAATTCTGCTACAGCGCCAACGATTCCTGTCAATTGCTCTTTATGTTTTAAAACTGCACGAACACCTTGATAAAAACCAGAGTAATTTTCTTGGATTTCCTGCAAGCTTTTTTGACGAGCTTTGGCTTGTTGGACTTGATTCATTGCTTGATACATTTGTTTCTGTTTAGCTGCCAACTGACCTTGCTTTTGATCCAGCTGATGTTTCAGCTGAGCATATTGCTCTCTTTGCTCCGTTAGTGACTGTTCTGAAACCGCTAAATCAGCAGTCACTTGTTCTTTATCAGCTAAAGCTTCTGTCATTTGTTTTTCCAGCGCTTCATGCTTTTGGATCGATTGCTGATTTTTAGCTGTTTCCTGCTGATATTGGCGTTCCAAATATTTCAAATCATTCGTTGTATTTGCTTGTTCCTGCATCACTTCAACATATTGACTACGCAGTTCTTCCAGTAATTCTTTTGACGATTTGCTATATTTTTCAACTTCCAGCTCTGAAGCTTTGATCGCTTCAACGAATGCTTCACGTTGAGCTTTTTTTTCTGCTACTTTATTTTGCAGCTCCTGCACTTCTTCCCGATAACGAGTGATTTTTTCAGTATTTTCTTCTAAAGATTGCTGATATTCACTTGTTGTCTGCAACGTGTGTTTTGAGCGTTCGACTAAAACGTCTTTTTGTCCTTCTGTTTGCTTCAATGCTTCTGTGATTTGCAGCAATTGCTGCTGCTCTTGTTCGATCTGTTCATCCAACTTATTGCGTTTCCCTCTAAGTTGGAACAACTCATCTTCTGAATCACGGATTTTTTTACTTGCTGTATTTAGCTTACTTTCGATTTCCGTCAATTCTGCTGTTTTGACTTCCCACACAGCCTTGGCCGACTCGATTTCTGTGACGGTCAAGCTTACATCGATTTCGGTCAATGTCTCTTTCAGCTTTAAAAACTCCTTCGCCGCTTCGCTTTGGGCAGCTAGAGGAGTCAGTTGGTCTTCTAATTCGTAAATGATATCTTGAACACGGCTTAGATTATCTTCTGTTTCAAATAATTTCTGCTCGGCTTTTTTCTTACGCTGCTTATATTTCAACACACCCGCTGCTTCTTCAAAAATACCGCGGCGGTCCTCCGGTTTACTATTAAAAATCGCTTCGACTTTCCCTTGAGAGATGATCGAGAATGACTCTTTCCCTAATCCAGAGTCCATAAATAAATCATGAATATCTTTTAAGCGGCAGGCTTGTTTGTTGATGAAAAAATCACTCTCACCTGTCCGGCGAAACCGACGAGTTACACTGATTTCAGTAAAATCCAATGGTAAAAAATGATCACTATTATCCAATACAACCGTTACTTCAGCTATATTCAATGCTTTACGACCTTCTGATCCGGCAAAAATAATATCCGGCATCTTTCCGCCGCGAAGACTTTTTGCCGATTGTTCGCCTAAAACCCAGCGGATCGCTTCGGTGATGTTGCTTTTTCCACTGCCGTTTGGACCAACGACAGCAGTCACTCCATTTTCAAATTCTATAACGGTTCGATCCGCAAAGGATTTAAACCCTGCGATCTCAATTCGTTTTAAATACACGAATAATACGGCTCCTTCCAAGCTTACTCAGGATGTTTTTTCAGCGCTCGTTCAGCGGCATCCTGTTCTGCTAATTTCTTCGACTTTCCTTGTCCCGTTCCAATCAATTTTCCATCGACATACACTTCGATCGAAAAAATCCGATCATGTGCGGGTCCTTCTTCATTGACTAAACGATAGTCGATCGTTACATCTCCTTGACGTTGTAATACTTCTTGTAGATGTGTTTTATGATCCATCTCATGTGAAAAAGCACCAGCATCGATTTTCGGGAAAATCACTTCAGCAATAAATTTCTTCGCTGCGCCAACTTTTTGATCTAAGTATAATGCACCTAAAAAGGCTTCAAATAGATCACATAACAAGGCAGGACGTTGACGGCCGCCAGAATTTTCTTCCCCTTTTCCTAAAAGGATATATTGGTCGAAATGACATTCTTTTGCAAATTTCGATAAACTGTCTTCACGAACGATCGCTGCACGCATTTTCGTCAATTTGCCTTCCGGCATTTCTGGAAATTGCTGATACAAATATTGAGAGACTAATAGCTCCAATACTGCATCTCCTAAAAACTCTAATCGTTCATTGTCAGACAACTTTAAATAGCGATGCTCATTCACATAGGATGAATGCGTAAAAGCTTGTTCTAATAGGTTGACATCATGGAAAACAATGCCGTAACGTTCTTTTAGTTCGGTAGTTAACTGATTGTCCATTTTCTACATTCCTTTAAGTTTATTTACAACCTTCTCTATTATACTTTTTTTTCCAGTATTTTTAAATGGTTAGGGGAGATTTGCCGTAAATTCACACAAGGATTCATCAGATTCGAATGGTTTTTTCATCATTTTTTGGTTTCAAACAGCTTTTCTGCCATTTTTACGATAAAGCATTCTGCCTCTCTTCTAGATAAAAAGAAAAAGCGTAATAGGACCATCTAATCCTATCACGCTTGTAGTCTAGCTAGCTGCCAAAAAACCGATTGATTTCGATCCGAGCCGCTTCCGGGGAATCTGAAGCATGGATGATGTTATGATAGCTATTATTACCATAATCTCCACGAATCGTCCCAGGTGCAGCTTCCAAACAATTGGTCGCTCCAATCATCTTTCTAACTGTCTTTATGACTGAATCCCCCTCTAAGATGAGGTAGACCACTTCAGAAGATGTCATATACGTTATCATATCTTCAAAGAAGTCAAATTTTTTCACATGGGCATAATGTTCCTCTGCTAAATCCCGAGTCATTATTCCCACTTTCAGTTGGCGGATAATCAACTGCTTTCTTTCAAAGCGCTGCAGGATTTCTCCCACTAATTTACGCTTCACTCCGTCTGGCTTGATAATGATCAATGTTTGTTCCATTCAACTTCCCTCCAATAGTTACAACGCGATAATGAAAACGCTTAACAAAGAGATTACCACCACTCTTGGAATCTGTCTAGTATATAAGTGACAAAAAAAGAGTAGCGTCTTGTTCGGAATGACTACTCTGTATACCTTTTATTCGTGTAAACAAACACTAAAGGGACGAGCAAAGCCATAAAACGGCTCTGTTCATCCCTATTAGTTACTCTTTAGCGTTTTTCAGCTGTAAGTTCAATCCCATAAAAATCTCTTGTATCTTCATAGTTCCAAGTGAAAGATTTTACACGATTATTTACTGGCATAACTTCGTTTCTGTATAGTGTTGGAATAACTGGTGCTTGTTCAAACATATACTCTTGCCAAGCGTCATAGGCTTCTTTCCGTTTTGTATCATCGAATGATTCTTTTGAATCAATTGCGCTCAATAATTTGTCATTTTCTTCTGAAACAAAACGTGAATAGTTGAATGCAGCATTTCTACTGTATAATCCAGCTGGCGAAGGCGCGCTATTTACACTCCAAGCTGCTTGGAATACATCGATCTCAGGATCATCATTTTTTACTTTATCATAAAATGCTTGGAAATCGATCAAGCGGCCGGTAGCCAATTTCACATCTAAACCGATTTCTTTCCATTGTTGTAGATAGTAATCAGCTAATGGTTGAGCCGTTTCCCCACCTGCCATTGAAGCAAAATTGATCGTTAATTTTTTACCATCTGGATCTTCTCTTAGGCCATCATCATCCGTGTCTTTATAGCCTGCGTCATCCAAAAGTTTTTTCGCTTTTTCTATATCATATTGATAACCTTTGATATCAGAATTGTGCAATGTTTCAAAAATTGGCGGAATCAGTGTTGTTGCTCCTGAACGCAAGCCGTTGTAGAATTTTTGTCCGATCGCATCATTATCTACCGCATAGCCCATTGCTTGACGTAATTTTACATCAGCCATTTTTGCGTCAGGGTTTAGAACGGATTCACCTTTATCTTTATCGTATGTTCCTAATTTGAAGCCAATATAGGTATACGCTAACTCTTCACGACCCAGCATTTGATAATCTTCCGTATCTTTATATGTTGGGTAGTTATCTGTTGGCATTGAGTAAACCATGTCATATTTTTTCGCTTTCAGCGCTTCAACGATTGAAGCTGTCGGTACATTTGTAAATACGATTTTATCTAGTTTAGGTTTTCCTCTATAGTAGTGTTCATTCGGTAAATATTCTACTGATTCACCTGTTACGATTTTACTAATATAGTATGGACCGAAAGTGACAGGATTTTTTCTGACCGCATCACTTTTTTCTTGGTCTTTGATCGGTATATCTTTAAAGATATGCTTTGGCATTGCATTCGTATAGACGCCGCCGCTCAACTGTAGCATACCTGGGTTCATCTCTTTGTAAGACACTTCAATTGTTTGATCATCGATTTTCTTGATTCCAGAAATCGTATCTGCTTTCCCATCATGATATTCTTCCATTCCGACAATATTGGTAAAATCATCATCGTAACGAATACCTGTATATTCTTTATTCCCGATCACTTCATAAGGATAGATCAGATCATCTGCTGTCACAGATTCGCCGTCTGACCACTTGATATCGTCTTTTAACGTGATCGTTGCTTTTTTATTATCGACATCTAAATCTAAGGTCGCAGCGCCATCTTTCGTAATAACAAAGTCTTTATCATACGAGAATAGCCCTTCATGAGATGGTCTCATGTAATAATTATCATAAGCATCTTGATAGTAAACTTCAGAAAACAATCCTTTAAATTGTGTATCTGATGCTACAGCAACTTCCAATGTTCCGCCTTTGATCGGATCCTGATCATTTTTTACTACCATCGTAAATTTACTGATGTCTTCTGTATCAACGTTTTTATTCCCTGAATCAGATTTTTTACTGCCACCGCATGCGGTTAATGTCATTGTTAAAGCTGCAGTTACAGTAAGTACGCCCAAAAATTTCTTGTTTATCACACTTTTTCCTCCTCATTTTAGCCTAAACGTTGTCTGGCATCCGCTGAACGCTTAAACGCTTGACCGATATAATTTATACATAACATCATTACTAAGATCAGCACTGATGCTGGTACCCAAATCCATGTTTTGTTAGCCAAAACATCTCCATTACTGGCATAACCGATCAAAGTCCCTAAACTAGGAACATTGGTTGGCAAACCAAACCCTAAGAATGTCAATGTCGTTTCAATACCGATATTCGCTGCAAAGTTGATCGTTAAATTCGTAATGATCAACGAGCTTAGATTCGGCATGATCTCACGAAACATAATTTTGAAATCGCTTGTACCTAATGTTTTAGAGGCACTAACGTAATCTCTGCGAACTTCCGACAATGTTTTACTTCTAAACAATCTGGCTTTTGCAACCCAGTAAAAGGCACTCATAATCCAAATAAACGACCAAGCATTATATTTAGGTATTATCGTCACAAATACAATGATGATCATCATGATCGGTAAAATCATGATAAAGTCCACGACCCTCATCACAGCGTTATCAAAGAACCCACCATAATAACCAGAAATGATCCCAATTCCAACACCAATGATCGATGTGATGATCGTGATTGCAAAACCGATCACTACTGAGTTACGGGCACCGATGATCAATTGCCCAAATACATCACGACCGCCTTCATCTGCCCCTAATATGAAATTACCGCCTGGTTCAGCATATTTATCTAAAATGCTAACGGTCATTACCTTATCCTGATCAGTCAACAATGCACCTATAAAAACAACCAGCAAAATAATGATCAATAACGTCAGCGAAAATATAGCTAATTTATCTTTTTTAAATTCTCTTGCGATCATGCGAAAGCCCATCGGAGGAATTTGTTCAGTAATTACTGTTACTTGTTCATCTTTTTCCATTTTATTTCATCCTTTCCTTAAAATTGATTTTTACTGCACCCGAATTCGCGGATCTACAATGCTCATCACGATATCTGAAACCAGATTTCCGATAAGCGTCGCAACACCTAAAATCAATACTAAGGATGTAATTACTGCATAGTCCCGTTGACCGATCGAATCAATAAACAGCTTACCTATACCTGGATACCCAAAAATCCGTTCAATAACGACTGATCCACTGATCAAAGCTGTGATCTCATAACTTAATTGAGAAACAATAGGCAAAGAAGCATTTCTAAAAATATGTCGAGTATAGACTTTATTAGTAGGCACACCTTTGGAACGAGCAGTACGCACATAGTCCAATGATTGCGAATCGATCACTTCATTACGCAAATATTGAATCGTAATCGCGGTCCCTAATAAAGCTTGAGAAAGTGCGGGCAATATCAAATGATAGAAACGGTCCCAGACATATCCTGCTGTTCCAGGATCGACACCACTAGAAACAGAGCCTGTTGTTGGAAACCAGTCCAAACGATACCCAAAAATAAACAACATCACAAGTGCAAAAATAAATGGTGGTACAGCAAAACTAATAAAATTATAAATAACGACAAATTTATCTAAAATAGAATTTTGATAGCGACCCGATAGAACCCCAAGCGGTAAAGCGATCGCATACATGATCACAACCGTCAATAATGACAAAAGAATCGTATTGACTGCACGATTACCGATCAAAGTTGCTACTGGTAATTTAAAAATAAAACTCTCTCCAAAATCACCATGGAAAACATTTCCGATCCAGCGAATATATTGTGTCGTCCAAGGATCGTTCAACCCTGCAGCTTCCCGCATTTTTTCAATGACTGCTGGGTCCGTGTTCGGATTGATCAACCCAGCAAATGGATCGCCCGGCATCATTTTAGCAAGAACAAAAATCAAGACACTTAAAATCAGGATTTGAGGAATCATGAAAAGTACTCGTCGTAAAATCGTTTTCCACATTACACTGCACCTCCATCTTTCAACGCCACTTGATGTGTTGGACTGATTTTACGCAAATCATAAACACGGCCGTTTTCATCATAATACTCACTTTGACGAGCAATATACTCCTGCTCAACTTTGCGACGCTCTGCCTTGTGCTCTTCTCGGTGAGCAACATCGATTTTAGGGATCGCAGACAACAGACGCTTTGTATAAATATGCTTTGGATCATTATAAATGTCTTCACGGGTACCGATTTCTACAAATCGGCCTTTATACATGATCGCAATATTGTCACACATATGCTTTACAACACCTAAGTCATGAGAGATAAACAAATAACTCAGCCCGTATTCTTCCTGAATATTTTTCATGAAATTCAATACCTGCGCTTGAACAGATAAATCTAATGCTGAAACTGGTTCATCTGCAATGATCAATTTGGGATTAGTCGCAACCGCACGTGCTACACCCAGACGCTGTCTTTGACCGCCTGAAAATTCATGCGGATATTTATATAATGCGTCTTCAGGCATTCCAACGATATCTAGTAATCCTTTGACTTTCTTTTTCTCTTCTTGATCACTTAATCGTTCAAAATTTCTGATTGGCTCTGCAATAATATCCAAAACTCGTTTCTTAGGATTTAAACTGGACATTGAATCCTGAAAGATCATTTGGACATCTTTGTTGTATTTCATTGCTTTTCGTGTTCTCGCCTGTGTTACTTCCTTATTTTGATAAAGGATACTGCCGCTAGTGATTTTCTCCAAACCGATAATTGCTTTACCTGTTGTGGATTTTCCTGAACCAGATTCTCCAACCAAACCATAAGTCTTGCCTTTTTCGATAATAAAATCGACACCATCAACTGCTAAAACATGATCTGTCACCCGATTAAAGAAGCCGCTGCGAATAGGATAGTGAACTTTCAGATCTTTGATTTGAATAATTTCCGCCATTACATTTCCTCCTGTTCATCTCTAAATTGAAAATGTTGATAACAGGTGCAACGAACGAAATGATTTTCTTCAACCTCATGCAAAACAGGGGTTTCTTCATGCGCATCTTCCGGTATCCAAGGAATTCTGGGAGCAAAGCGACAGCCTGTCCGCGGTAGTTTACTTAACGAAGGAACAACTCCTTCGATTACATGTAATTGACTATTTTCTGAATTTTCTTGTGGGATCGACTGTAGTAGTGAGCGAGTGTATGGGTGCTTTGGATTGTCAAACAGCTCTTTAGCAGAAGCTACTTCTACGAACTGCCCTGCATACATCACAGCAACTTTATCCGCCATTTCAGCCACGACGCCTAAATCGTGTGTGATCAAAATAATGCCGGAACCCGTTTCTTCCTGTAGATCTTTGAGTAGATCCAAAATTTGTGCTTGAATCGTCACATCCAATGCCGTGGTCGGCTCATCTGCAATAATGATCGCCGGCTTACAAGCGATCGCAATTGCAATGATCACACGCTGGCGCATTCCGCCCGAAAGTTCATGAGGATATTGTTTGCCTACTCTTTCAGGATTAGGTATGCCAACTTGTTCAAGTAGTTCAATCACGCGTGCCTGTTTTTGTTCAGCTGTCATATCTGTATGATAGGTTAGACTTTCTTTGATTTGATCTTCGATCCGCATTAAAGGATTCAATGCAGATAAGGGATCTTGAAAAATCATTCCGATATCGTTCCCACGAATTTTATTATACAGTTGCTCATTAAATGTTGTTAAATTCAAATCTTTATAGATGATTTCTCCATTTATGCGTGTGTTTTTCGCATCATGAAGTCCCATGATCGTTGTTGCTAATGTACTTTTCCCACAACCTGATTCACCTACGATAGCTAAAATTTCATTTGCCCCTAATTCAAAAGATACATCATCTACTGCATCATAATATTCGTCCTTTAAACGAAACGCTGTATGCAGGTGTTGAACATCTAGAAGTTGATTTTCCTTACTCACATTTGTGCACCCCTCTATAAATTACCTACTTTAAACTCTTTCTACATTACACGAAGATTTATGCTTTTAATCTTCCTGTAATCATTTTAATCAATTGTATATAACTATTGAAAGAATTGCAACATTTTGGCAAGAATAAGGATATATATACTAAAAAAGCGAAACAAAACGGATATCGTTTTGCTTCGCTTACTTTTGCTAATTATTATAAGTGATTCATAATATAATCTACAGCAGCACCAACTGTTTCGATTTGCTCTGCGTCTTCATCTGAAATTTCTGTACCAAATTCATCTTCAAGCTCTAAAACAAATTCCATTACACTAATCGAATCTGCATTCAAGTCATCTTTAATGTTTAATTGATCTGTCACTTTTTCAGCTTCAATATCAAAGTGGTTTGAGATAATCTTCGCTACTTTTTCCAATACTTCTTCACGAGTCAACTGTGTTCACCTCCACTGTTTTTGAACAACGTTTTGCTTTTAGTGTTAAACGCTATGATACATTGTACTCACAAATGATCGATTTGTCCATCTTTTTTTGCAACTTTATTACAGAATGGTTGCATTCTGGTTGCGAACCCTCTTATTCTTTTGTTTCATAATAGCTTACAAGCTGCGGTACAACCTCTGTTTTCAGCATTGTATGAATTTGACGGATCGTATAACGAACTGCTTCCGGTCCGGTCGATCCATGCGTTTTGATGACGGGTGCTTTCAATCCGAAAAGTACTGCACCGCCATGTTTTGAATAGTCCATTTCGCTTTTCATCCCACGCAAAGCATTCTTTAAGAGCAGTGCTCCCATTTTTCCTTTAACACCTTCAGCTAAAATAGACGTTTTCAACAAGCTCATCATGTTTAGTGCTGTTCCTTCGATCGATTTGAGCACCGCATTCCCTGTGAAACCATCAGTAACAACAACATCCGCAGCCCCACTCAATAAATCACGCGCTTCGACGTTGCCAATAAAATTGATCCCTTCTTCTTCTGAAAGCAGCTCAAAAGCCTTTTTCGTTAGCTCGCTGCCTTTTGTGGCTTCTGTTCCATTGTTTAAAAGAGCTACACGGGGATTTTTTACATTTCTTACTTTTTCGGCATAAAAAGAGCCCAAAACTGCGTATTGCACTAAATGCTCCGGCTTATTATCAGCATTCGCTCCTAAATCCAGCATATCAAAGCCGCCATCCGCCTGACCCATTACAGGCAAGGTCGACATCAACCCAGGACGTTCAACATTTTTGATTCGTCCAACAATAAATAATCCCGCAGCTAGAAGTGCTCCTGTATTCCCTGCAGAAAAAATCGCATCTGCTTCACCATTTTTTACTGCCTGAGCAGCCAAAACCATCGATGCTGTTTTCTTTCGACGAATCGCCTTGACCGGTTCATCATCACTACTGATTTTTTCATCCGTATGAATGATCGTGATATTCTTTTCATCTGTTACATATTTTTTAATTTCAGTTTCTTTCCCATAAAGTAAAAACTCAACATCAGGAAAATCCTGTTTAGCCAGCATAACACCTTCAACAATAGCCTGAGGTGCATGATCGCCTCCCATTGCATCAACAGCAATCTTCATAAAATAGTCCCTCCTAGATAAGTACAGTAAGTAGTATAACATATAGAAAAACGGAACAAAGCGTTTTACTCTCTTGAAAATTAGGAATCTGACACTGAAACGCTCTTTGTTTCATTGACAGATTGTCTATTTTCCTTGAGAGTTGCTTTGTGTAGCTAGATCAAGAAAAGCGGAGCGAGCCCGCTTAGTCTCGAAAGAAAAATAGGAAATGATGATTGAGACGTTCTTTGTCTCACTCCTCATTTATCTTTTTTCCGAGAGACTGGCTCGTGCAGCTGGATCACGAAAAGCGGAACGAGCCGCTTAGACCTTGAACAAATTAGGAAAATGATGGAAAGATGCTTTTTATCTTTTCAGCATTTTATCTATTTGTTGAAAGGTCTGGCTTGTGCAGCTAGATCATAGAAAAGCGGAACAAAGCGTTTTACTCTCTTGAAAATTAGGAATCTGACACTGAAACGCTCT
>NZ_JACFUD010000005.1:0-37925 GCF_020295385.1 Enterococcus sp. S22(2020) | reverse complement strand
CTTTGTCTCACTCCTCATTTATCTTTTTTCCGAGAGACTGGCTCGTGCAGCTGGATCGAGAAAAGCGGAACAAGCCACTTAGACCTTAAACAAATTAAGAAAAAGACAAAAAGAAGCTCTCCATCTTTTCTTATTTTTTCTATCTATTGAAAAATCTGGTTTATTCCATTCAGCTCATTTATCAAAAAATCCTAATCAAAAAACTGTTGCTCCGCTTCATGAGGTTTGATTTTCTCAGCCGCTCCACGATACTCCGGCAGCAGCCACCACTGTTCTTTTTTCCAAATCGCACTCGCTTCCTGCCGTGCTACTTCCAGAATATTAAAATCTGTGACAATATCACCGACGGCAAATTGCGGAATCCCAGATTGTCTCGCACCGAATACTTCTCCCGGACCACGCAATTCTAAATCTTTTTCACTTAGTACAAAACCATTATTCGTTTCCGTCATGATCTTCATTCGCTCAACGCCCATTTCATTCTTAGGATTGGCGACTAAAATACAGTAGGATGCATCCGAGCCACGACCAACACGACCACGCAGCTGATGCAGCTGCGCTAAACCAAAACGATCTGCGTCCATGATCAACATGACTGTAGCATTTGGGACATTGACGCCGACTTCGATTACCGTCGTGGAAACGAGTATCTGCAGATTATTCTCTTTGAACTCTTGCATGATCTCATCTTTTTCTTGGTTCTTCATTTTTCCATGAAGCAAACCAACTTGATAGTCAGGATTGAAAAAAGCAGACATGTGTTCAAAAATCTCTGTTGCATTCTTGACATCCAGTGCCTCAGATTCTTCGATCAAAGGACAAATGACATACGCTTGATGACCGCACGCGAGTTCTTTTTGCATCCATTCCAATACCGTATCTAACTGTGGTGGGCGGATCCAACGTGTTTCGATCGGGATTCGTCCAGCGGGCATTTCATCGATGATCGACACATCCATTTCCCCAAAAGCTGTGATAGCCAACGTTCTAGGGATCGGTGTCGCTGTCATAAATAGAACATCCGGCTTCAATCCCTTTTCTCTAAGTATCCGCCGTTGATTTACACCAAAACGATGCTGCTCATCTGTGATCACTAGCCCTAAACGATGAAAAATAACATCTTCTTGAATCAATGCATGTGTGCCAATGATGATGTCGATTTCTCCTGATGCCAGTTGTGCTAAAATGTCACGTCGTTCCTTTGTTTTCGTCGAACCTGTCAATAAAGCTGTACGTACCTCCAAAGGATCGTATAGTTGTTGGAGACTTTCCATATGCTGCTGAGCTAAAATTTCAGTCGGCACCATCAGTGCACCTTGAAAACCAGCTGTCATCGTTGCATACAAAGCAATCGCCGCAACGACTGTTTTCCCGCTCCCTACATCTCCTTGAAGCAAACGCTGCATATGGTTGGCACTCATCAAGTCTCGGCAAATCTCATTCGTCACTTTCTTTTGTGCCGCAGTCAATTCAAATGGTAATTTTTTTGTAAATTCCTTTAAACGTTCAACATCATATTGAATACTTAATCCGTTCTTCTCTGCTTTCTCCTGCCGTTTCAACCCTTGCATTTTTAACTGAAAGAAGAAAAACTCTTCAAAAACGACTCGACGCTTAGCTTGATGACTTTCCTCTGGATCACGCGGAAAATGCATCGCAAAAATCGCTTCTTTTCTTGAAATCAGGCGATATTTTTCTAACAATTCTTCTGGTAAAATTTCCTGGATCAGTTCTCCATAGCTATCAAAACCAGCACGAATAAGCTGGATCAAACTGCTTTGCCGGACCTTTTTGTTCACATGATAAATCGGCGCAAAATCTTCCCCTTCATTTTTCGCAGCTAAGATCTTCATGCCGTTCAATGACTTTCTTTTTGCATCCCATTTTCCATAGACTGCAATCTCTTCCGACATTATGATTTTATCTTTTAAGTATGGCTGATTAAAAAAGGAAACGTTGATCACTGCATGGTCCTGCATCATCCGGAACATCAGTCGGCTCTTTTTGTACCCATATCGGCTAACAACAGGTTCAGAAACAACGAGGCCTTTAAGCGTCACTTTTTCTTGATCCTGAATGTCATTTAACTCTTTTTCCTGAATGTCTTCATAGCGAAAAGGATAGTAAGTCAGCAGATCTTCGATCGTTTGGATCCCCAGCTCTTTTAAATTCTCAGCACGCTTTGGTCCTACACCCGATAAGACACTGATGTCATCTGATAAATCCACTTACGTCCCTCCTCTCATCTTTAAAATACGAAATTTTTCTTCATTGATATTAATATAGCATTTTTATTCCTGTAAAAAAAGGGACTGAGACATAACTCTACGAGTTACAACCCAGTCCTTTTAAAATGAATGACAGAAACAGAAGTAACTACTTCACTGCGCTTCGATCATGTCAGCTAACGCATCCAGCTTCACTATTGTTCAAACAGCAAAGTGAAACGAGCAAAATTCTAAGTGCTAAAGTACTACGTGTCAAACACTTCTGTCCCGTTCTCTTTTAGATTTCTTGATTATTCAGCTGAAAATAAGTATGGATAAACCGGCTGTCCGCCTTCGTGAAGTTCTGTTTCCAGATCTTCAAATTCAGCAGTCAACGCTTCTGCAAATTGCTCAGCTTCCTTCATTGTTCCGCCTTCACCGACAATGATCGTGACGATTTCAGTATCTTCGTCGATCATACGTTTTAGCGTATCCAATGAAGCTTTAGCCATATCTGGCTCGGAAACGACGATTTTTCCATCGATCATTCCTAGGTAGTCATCTTTTTTGATTTCAACGTTATCGATCGTTGTGTCACGTACAGCTGTCGTAACTTGACCACTGACAACACTTTCGATCATTTCTGTCATCGTTGCTTTATTCTCTTCAAGAGATTGTTGATCATTGAAAGCAAGCATCGCTGTCATTCCTTGAGAAATTGTTTTCGTAGGGACAACAGCTACAGGAATATCAGCTACTTCCGCTGCCTGATCGGCTGCCATGAAGATATTTTTATTATTTGGTAAAATAATCACTTGATCAGCATTGACTTCTTTCACTGCTTTCAAGATATCTTCTGTACTTGGGTTCATTGTTTGACCACCGCTGATGATGTAGCTTGCTCCAAGGCTGCGGAATAATTCCTGAACGCCTTCTCCAGCTGCGATCGCAATTACCGCATAAGGAACACGCGCTTTTGGTGCAGCTGCAGCTTGTGCATCATGCTCAACCAATGTTTCATGTTGTAAACGCATATTATCAACTTTGATTTTAACTAATGATCCGAATTTTTGTCCGTAGTTCATGACTTCACCAGGATGTTCTGTATGAACATGAACTTTGATGATTTCATCGTCGTTGACAACCAGTAAAGAATCGCCTAGTTCGTTCAGGTAATTTCTGAATGTGTCATAGTCGAAATCACTATCTACAGTTGGACCTTCACCGATTTGTACCATGATCTCTGTACAATAACCAAACTTGATATCTTCTGTGGCAACGTGTCCGCTAACCCCACGATGATGTTCAGCATTGACCATTTCATCCATTTCGCCTGGTGTTGGTTCATATACTTCTGTAGCTAAAAAGTTACCAGATAATGCTTCTAAAAAGCCTTCATAGATAAATAGTAACCCTTGACCTCCACTGTCTACAACACCGACTTCTTTTAACACAGGTAAAAGATCTGGTGTTTTAGCTAACGCGCGTTTAGCACCTTTAACAACAGCTTCCATCACTTCAATACAATCATCTGTTTCTTTTGCCTTACGTTCACCTGAACGGGCAGCTTCACGAGAAACAGTCAAAATTGTTCCTTCTACAGGTTTCATTACAGCTTTATAAGCAGTTTCTACTCCATGAGTAAACGCTGCGGCTAAGTCTTGTGCATTCAGCGTAACAACGTCTGGAATTTGTTTAGAAAAACCACGGAATAATTGCGATAAAATAACCCCAGAGTTTCCTCTAGCGCCCATCAATAATCCTTTTGAAAGGACTGTTGTTAGTTCTCCAACTTTTTCAGAACGAGAATCTGCTACAGCTTTTGCTCCACTTGTCATGGATAAATTCATATTTGTTCCTGTATCACCATCCGGCACAGGGAAAACATTCAATGAGTTGACATACTCTGCATTGACATGCAGACGACTCGCACCAGCCTGAACCATTTCTTGGAACTGACTTGCACTGATTTCTGTTACATTCACCTAAAAATCCTCCTTTAGATTGCTGCTAATAGACGAAAAGTATTTCTTCTATTTAACAGTCGGCTGCCTAGTCAGGCAACACACGAACACCTTGTACAAAAACGTTGACAGAATTAGCAGTGACACCAAGTAATGTCTCAAGGTTGTATTTGACTTTTTCTTGTACATTTCGAGAAACTTCTGAAATCTTTGTTCCATAACTTACGATTGTATATACGTCGACCGCTACGCCATTTTCTTCTTGACGTACGACTACACCTTTAGAGAAATTCTCTTTGCGCAAAATGCCATTTAAATTATCTTTGATTTGGTTTTTACTAGCCATCCCGACGATTCCGTAGATATCTGTCGCAGCTCCGCCAACTACAGTAGCGATAACCTCATTGGTAATCTCAATGGTGCCTGCTGGTGTTTTTATTTTTACAGCCATTGATGAAAGCCTCCTTAAAGAGCATAATTGCCCTATTTTCTTCTATAATATTTTAACATAGCAACCTCTCAATGAAAAGGAAGTTAATTAGAATATTATAGAGTGTCTCACCAAATTTACCAATAATTGTACAATTTACATTGTTTGTCAAGAATTGTCAAACACATTTCTTCTTTCTTATCAGCAAAATAAACAGTTGTTTATCATAAAAAAAATAAAATCAACGACTCGTCCAGTGAACAAATCGTTGACTTTATTTTTTTTATACCTGTTATCGATTGGATCAAATTTCTTTGTAAACAACTCTCGTCTGTACTTTTGGACGAATCCCAGCTTCAAAGAAATTACTTATATCTGCAGCACCTGAAGATAAAACAAGCCTGTAAGTCCCTTGCTCATTCGGCAAAGATGGACTACACGAATTTTTAGCTTCTTTGGCTACAAGTAACGTCATCGTGATCGCTGACTTTTTACCATTCATCGTGTCCAACACATACCAACGGCTATTGCCGTTTGCTAGTGATGAGTACAAGGTTCCTTCAAACACAAATTGATCCTCACCGATCGAATACGCTAAAGTCACAGTAGTTTGAGTCTGATCAAGCTCTAGGCTAAAATCAGTAATATTCCCAGCATACGTCTTCTTACCTGAAACATCAGAATAAATAATTTCAGAATAAGCATTTGCATCCAACAACTCATATTTCCCATCTACAACAGCACTTGCTTTGGCTTCAGCATTGAATCCTAAAGTGAACACTACTGTCATCACTACTGCGAAAACAGATATAGATATTTTTTTAATACTTTTAGACATTTTTACACCCCCTAAAAGATATAATACAACACTAAAAACAATAAGTAAATATATTTTTAAAACAAATAGAACGTTTTAAATTACAAAAATCACTAGATTTTTGTATAACCATTTTTTATCCTATCTAAAAATCTACTTGCAAAAACCTGCTTTCTATGATAAATTAAGTTAGTATGAGCTGAAAACTATCGCTCCGAGATCAAAGCAAAGGAGGAAACTAAAAATGGCAAAAGTATGTTACTTTACTGGTCGTAAGACAAGCAGCGGCAATAACCGCTCACATGCAATGAACGCTACTAAACGTACTGTTAAACCTAACTTGCAAAAAGTTCGTGTATTGATAGACGGTAAACCTAAAAAAGTTTGGGTGTCAACTCGTGCTTTGAAATCTGGTAAAATCGAGCGTGTTTAATAGAAAATAATGCAAAAAGCTGAACGTTTCCGTTCAGCTTTTTTTATTTAAATCTCTGCTTTGAATCACAGCGATCATCCCTGAATCAAATGAAAACGATGCGCTGTTACCTACAAACTCATTACTGGCATAGGATGTCGGTATCGGAACATCCACATGATCCAAAGTATATTTGCTTTCTGTCAAGGTTAAGTTGCTGACTGGTGTCAAACAACAATAAGCGAGGTACGTCATTCCAACTTCTTTTGCGATCGAATAGCTTCCAGGACCGTAATACGTAATACTGTTTTGCCGATCCTTCAACTTAATTTGTGAAGCAAACGCTTGAAATTCCGGCTCTAACGGCAACCAAAGATTTGAAAGAAAATGATCCGCTCTGCCGCCTGTCGCACCAATGATCGTCATTTCCGCTTCAGGAAATTTTTCAAACGCTCTCATCAACGCTAGCTGAGTATCTGTAAAATCCTTTTCAGCTTGTGCCTGCTCGATTTCTCTTACTTCTTTTTTTACACGTTCAAACTCTTCCTGCCTCAACGAATCGAAATCGCCTACAGCTAAATCAAGTTTCCAGCCACGCTCTAAGCTATACAAACTACCACGATCGATCCCTATGATAAAATCAAACTGCTCGATCGAAAACTGCGGCCATTCTTTCGGCGAGCCGCCAGCCACAAGTAGTATATTCATCAGTCCAAGACAGCTCTCAATGCTGCAATTCTATCTTTAGGACTTTCAGAGTTATAAATATATGATCCCGCAACAAAAACGTTAGCGCCTGCTTCTTTACAGCGTCTCGCTGTTTCCGGCTCGATTCCGCCATCGACTTCAATATCATACGTATAGCCTTTTGTATCTTTCCATTCTTTCAGCTGGGCAATTTTGTTTAATGAACTTTCAATAAAACTTTGACCACCAAATCCTGGGTTTACTGTCATGATCAATACTTGATCTACTAAGTCCAACACATATTCAATCGCTGATAATGGCGTTCCGGGATTAATAACGACTCCAGCTTTTACACCTGACGCTTTGATCATTTGGACAGCACGATGAATATGAGGTGTAGATTCTTGATGAACCGTGATGATATCTGCACCCGCTTTAGCGAATTCTTCAATATAATTTTCTGGTTGAATGATCATTAAATGAACATCCAACGGCAATTTTGTAGTTGGACGGATCGCAGAAACTACATTTGGGCCTAAAGTTATATTGGGAACAAATTGCCCATCCATCACATCAACATGGATATAGTCTGCACCTAATTTCTCAACCAATTGAATATCTCTTTCCAAATTTGCAAAATCCGCGCTTAAAATCGATGGTGCTAATTTCATAAAAAAATCCTCCCTCATGTTCTGATTACGTGATTTGGTTATTTCTTTTTATACATTGGTTTGCGATTCTCGATCTCTGATAAAAACTGGAGATAATTATCATAACGTGTCTGCGCGATCTCACCAGTTTCCACGAGCGCTTTTACCTCACAGCCTGGTTCTTTTCGATGCATGCATTCACGAAACTTACATAAATGTGCCGCTTTGACAAATTCAGGAAATTGCTTTGGCAGCTCGGTTGTTTCCATTTCTAAAAAGTCAATTGAACTAAATCCTGGAGTGTCGGCAACTAAACCATCAAACAATGGTAAAAGTTCTACATGGCGTGTCGTATGCTTTCCTCGCCCTAACGCTTCAGATATTTCATTCGTTGCTAATTGCAGATCTGGAGAAATTTTGTTCAGTAATGTTGATTTTCCGGCACCAGACTGTCCCATAAATACAGTCAGTCGTTCTGGGAAAAACTGCTCCAATTCACGAACGGCTTCTTCATCACCTGTACTTGTTGCCGCAATCACTGAGTAAAGCTCACCATATACTTGTTGAATGTCTGCTACCTTGACTGCCTCATCACCAGTAAGCAAGTCGATTTTCGTTAAATAGATGATCGGTGTGATTTCCTTCTCCTCAAGCGTCACCAAAAAACGATCCAGCAAATTGTATGAAAAATTCGGTTCTACCATACTCATAACGATGACACCTTGATCCACATTTGCAACAGGCGGACGTACTAATTCATTGTGTCTGGGAAAGACTTCCAATAAATACCCGTCTATTAAACTATCGCTTTCAAACATCACCTCATCACCGACTAACGGTGTGATTTTACGGTTCCGAAAGTTGCCGCGTGCTCTTGTTTGATATGTCTGACCATCAGCATAAATGTAATAAAATCCGCTTAATGCTTTTCTTATTTGACCTTTCAGAAATGCCACCTCCTTAGTTTTTATTGGTTTCATTTTACCACATTCCCAAAAGTTATTGAACTTCTTCTCATATCGATATCATTCATTACTCAAGAATGGTTTCTTTTTACTTTTTAAGAGTTTGTAGACATACTATATCTATGATTCGTTGTATAATTGTTTTATTATCAATTAGCTTGGAGGAAAACATATGTGCACAAGTTTAACTTTTGAATCAACACAAAAAAATCATTTCTTGGCTAGAACGATGGATTTTGGTTTTGAGCTTGACGGAAGACCGATCGTCATGCCTAGAAATCATGCTTGGACAACTCATTTCGGACAAAAACAGCAGTCACCATACGGATTTGTCGGTACTGGCCGTAAATTGGAAGAGTATTTCTTTGCTGATGGTGTGAATGAAAAAGGGCTTTCCATTGCTGAGCTATATTTTTTAGATGAAGCAAAATACGTACCTGAACCTGTAGAGAACAAACTAAATCTTGCTCCTCACGAATTCATTCTTTGGGTTCTTGGCGAAATCGCAACGATCGATGAGCTAAAACAACGTATAGATGAAATCGCACTTGTGAATGCACCTGTCTCTCTTTTAGGGATCACCGTTCCATTGCACTTTATCATTACCGATCGAACAGGAAAATCAGTTGTCGTAGAAACAAATAGCGGAACGATCGAGATCAAAGATAACCCGATCGGCGTAATGACGAATAGTCCTGAATTTGAATGGCACTTGAAAAATTTGAATAATTACATTTTTATCAAACCAACAAATAACCCAGCGACTTCTATTGACGGCTATGAGCTTAAACCTTTTGGACAAGGCTCCGGCACTTTTGGTTTACCTGGAGGATATACCTCACCTGAACGGTTCGCCCGAACTGTTTATACACGTCATTTGACTGAAAAAGGCCAAACAACAGGAGATGCTGTTAATGCCGTTTTTCACATTTTAGATAATGTCACGATTCCAAAAGGCGTCAATATCAAAAATGATGGATCTGTTGATTATACTCAATATCGAGCGATTATGGATGTTGATGATCTTGTTTACTACTTGAATCCTTATAGTACCCAAGATGTATTTTCAGTTACCTTGACTGAAGAGCTTTTGACAGCAAACGAGCCTACGGAATTTGGTATCGAAGCTACATTTAAGGCAACTTCTTTAAATTAAAAAAATGAAGCAATCTCTTTTCAGAGGATTGCTTCATTTTTATTTTAGCTATTTTCACCGTTTGTATCATTTGTTTCATTAACAAAATTAACCGTGATTGTCGTCCCCTTAGGAACACTACTTCCAACACTCGGTGTGATGCTGACCGCTTTTCCTTTAGCCGTATCACCCGTTTCTTTGTAGTCTAAGCCGCTACTTTCAATCTGAGATTTGGCCTCTGATGATGATAGCCCAGAAACATTCGGCACTGTTACGTTACTCGGACCTGAACTAACTTTCAATGTGACTTTTGCATTGCCATTTAGATCAAATGATGCTCCTGCACCTGGGTCTTGAGACACGACTGTGCCTTTAGGCAAATCACTTTCTATGTCTTCTTTAGCTATCTGGCTTTGTTTAATACCTAGACCCAACAACGCATTTACTGCATTGTCATACGTATAACTTTCTGCATAGCTACCTAGAATTACTGTATTTGATTCTGAACTCGATTGCGTCGTTTTATCCGGTCCAGAGCTGACCACTAAGGTGATTTTGCCCTTTTTCGGATTAAATGGATTACCTGGTGCTGGATCTTGTTCCATAACAAGCCCTTTTTCTACTGTATCGCTAGCTTTATCGACACGTGAGATTTGACTTGATTTAATACCGTAGCTCAACAACTCTGCAACAGCATTATCATAGCTATAGCCTAGGCTTGCATAATTTGCCAGATAAATATCATCTGGCCCTTCACTGACGACCAACATGATCTCATCCGTTTTTGGATCGACCTCTTCACCAGCGTCAGGTGTTTGACTGATGACCTTGTCTTCGTCTACCTGAGTGTCTGTTTCTCTAGTGATTTTGATTTGGTTTTCTTTGAACCCTTGTTCACCCAACTTGTCGATGGCATCTTTGTAGCTCTCACCGGTAACATCAACTAGCTTGATTTTCTTATTTCCAGAGCTGATATACAACTCGACTTCACGATTTTTCTTTACAGTAGAGCCCATTTCAGGATTTGTTTTAACTACTTTTCCTTCTTCGATATCATCACTTTGCACTTGTTTGGACTCTGATTTGACTTTCAAACCAGCACTTTCCAGCATCGTCCGAGCTTGTGCTTCTGTTTTATCAGACACATCTGGAATTTTGACTTCACTACTTCCTTGACTGGCTAGATACACAACTCCACCAATCAATAAAGCTAGGAGAAAAATGACAAATACAATGATTCGATTTCGTTTTCTTTTCTTCTTTTTCACTTGTGCTTCTGCTTCTTGCTGCTCGATTTCTTCATGTTCATTGCGTTCTTCAGGGGGTGTATCCATCGCAGCAAACGCTGAAGGCATGCTCATTTCATCAGTGATCGGCGTTAAGATCTTTGTTTCGCCAATCAAACCCGTAGGTTCCCACTTTGGCTCGTTCAGACGATTTGCCGCAAGTACCGTATATAGATCTCGGGACATTTCTTCCGCAGTTTTATAACGATCTGCTGGATCTTTTGCTGTTGCATGCAACACCACATTTTCTAATGATTGCGGTATATTTGGATCGACCATTTTAACAGAAGGGATTTCTTCTTGAAAATGTTTTAACGCAATCGTCACAGCTGATTCTCCATCAAAAGGGACATTTCCAGTCAGCATTTCATATAAAATGATCCCAACTGCATACACATCGGATTGGTTTGTCGCCATACTCCCTCTGGCTTGTTCTGGTGACAAATAATGAACAGAGCCCAGCATCGTGTTTGTCTGTGTGATCGATGTTTCAGTCAAAGCAATGGCTATCCCAAAATCGGTGATTTTCACTACGCCGCTTTCATCCATCAAAATATTTTGCGGTTTCAAATCTCTATGAATGATCCGATGTTCGTGTGCCAAAGAAACCGCTGATAAAATTTGCTCCATGATATCTACGATTTTTGCATATGGAATCGGATATTGTGTCTGGATATATCGCTTTAAGTCCATTCCTTTGACATATTCCATGACTAAATATTGAAGCCCATCTTCTTCACCAACGTCATACACACTGACGATATTCGGATGAACCAATTCGGTAGCTGCTAAAGCTTCTCTTTGGAAACGGCGGATCGCTGCCTGATCGTTTTGAAAGTCAAAACGCAGTACTTTGATTGCGACATCACGATCCAAAATCAAATCATGGGCTAAAAAAACATTCGCCATTCCGCCACTACCGATATTGCCAATAATGTGATATCGACCATTTAATTTTCTGCCGATTTCGATCATTGGTTTGCCTCCTTCTGTTCGTCAAAATGGATTACCAAAACGGTAATATTATCCGCTCCGCCTGCTTCATTGGCTTGAGTGATCAACGTTGACACTTTTTCTTTTAGTGGTTTATCTGAAAGTATGATCGCTAATATATCCTCTTCAGAAACCATATTCGTCAACCCATCTGAACACAATAAAATATAATCATCTGGCACCCAAAGATGATTCGTTACATCTACTTCGACAGTCCCCGGCATGCCTAACGAGCGGGTCAAAACATTTTTCCGCGGATGATTGGCTGCCATTTCACGGGTAATTTCACCAGATTTTACCAATTCGTTCACTAATGAATGGTCTTCTGTCAGCTGAACCAACTGCTCATTACGTATTAAATAGGCACGGCTATCGCCAATATTCGCCAATACAAAGGATTGTTCCAACAACACTGCGCTGACGATCGTTGTCCCCATCCCTAAATATTCTGGTTGGGACTGTCCTTTTTGATAGATCCGCTCGTTTTCATCTTGAATTTCTTTGATCAGCCACTGTGCTGCTTTTTCTGATGTTTCAATTTGACTTTCCTGCCAGCGTGCCCCTAGATTATTCACTGCCATTTGGCTAGCAACATCACCAGCTTGATGACCGCCCATTCCATCAGCCAAAATCGCTAAAGCTAGACCCGTCTGATTCTCAAATAGACCAGCATAATCCTGATTCGTATTTCGTCTCCGTCCGACATCTGTTTGAAAATTGATTTCCACTCTGCTTCACCTCGTTTAACAAACTTTCTGCATACAACAAATAAAAAAGCCATCTGTTCCTAATTGATGCGGGTATAATGTCAGCATTTGATCTTTAACAGCAGTCTGTACAAGGTCATTGGCTTTCACATCGATTTTTTTAAATTCAGGGTGCTTCTCTAAAAATGCTGCAACAACTTCTTGATTTTCTTCTTCGGCAATCGTACAAGTGCTATAGACCATTATACCCCATTGTTTCAATGTTGGGGCAACACTTTCTAGAATTTCCAGCTGGATTTTTGGCAGCTGTTCAAAATCTTGTGCTGATTTATGGTACTTGATATCCGGCTTTCTGCGCATCAAGCCTAACCCAGAACAAGGTGCATCGACTAAAATTCGATCAAAATAGTCAGCAGGAAATTCTTCGCCAACCTTACGTGCATCTAGTTTTTCAGTGTCTACTACCTCTTTCACATGAAGACGTTCTGCATTTTGTTTGATCAATTTTATTTTATGATCATGAATATCTAATGATTTTACACGTCCACCTTGCTTAGAGTCTAAAAAGGTAGCAATATGAGTCGTTTTTCCTCCCGGCGCTGCACAAGCATCCAGCACAACATGATTTTTTTCGATTTGCATCGCTGGTGCCACCAACATTGAACTTTCGTCCTGAATGGTCAGCTGTCCAGCGCCAAATAGATAGCTGCCGGCTAAAAAACCTTTGTCCGCTACCACACCATAAGGCGAAACCCGACTGGCTGAAGCTTCGATATGATCACGTTTCAACTCATCCAATGCCTCTTCAATGCTGATTTCATTTGTATCAACACGGCCGCTGACATGGCTTTTTTCAAACAGAGATAAGCCCAACGTTCTTGTTTCTTCCACGCCCAATTGCTTGATCAGTTTTTCTGTCAGCCATTGCGGCATACTGATCTCGACCGACAAGCGTTTGATAGGATCTTGGATTTTTTCTAAGCTTGGCGCGCCTTCACGCTGAAACGCCCGCAGTACGCCATTGACAAATTTACCGATGCCGCTATTTCCACGATGTTTCCCAATTTCGACAGCTTCATTGATGATCGCATGATCGGGTATTTTATCTAGAAAAACGAGTTGATATACGGACAAACTAAGCAAATTCTTGACCCAACTATCGACCTTTTTAGGGTTTTGAATAAAAGGTGTTAAATAGTATTCTAATAATAATTTGTGGCTGATCGTGCCGTAAACAAGCTCTGTAAATAAACGACTGTCTTTTTCTCCTAACGCAGAGCTATTGATCATTTCATTTAATAATAGATTGGAGTACGCTCCTCCATTATCCACACGTTCGATGGTTCTCAATGCCACATAACGTACGGAGTTCTTCACTCGTGCTGGTATTTTTTTACCCATTCTGATCAGCCCACCTTATCTGCTTCTGCTACTGTTTGACCTACGCCATTCAAGAAATCTTGAACAGAGAGTTTTCCTTTACCAGAGGGCTGAAGGACATTCACAGAAAGCACTGTTCCTTGACCACAAGCGATCCATAGCTCTTTTTTACCACGTTTGACCACCGTTCCAGGAGCAGCTTTTGTCGTCTCCGTTAAAGGTGTAACACCCCAAATTTTCCAATTACTCTCTTTATACGTAGTGAAAGCTGTCGGCCAAGGACGCATTCCACGCACTTGATTATCTACTTGTTCAGCTGTTTTATTCCAGTCGATCCGTTCTTGCTCTCTTGTGATATTTGGTGAGAAAGTCACCTGATCTTCTGCCTGAGGGATCGGCGTGATTTGGTTGTTTAAGAGTTTTGGTAATGTGTCCAGCAATAATTCTTTGCCTACAACACTTAAACGTTCAAACATTGTACCGACATCATCTGATTTAGTGATCGGAATAGCTTTTTGCGAAAGGATATCCCCAGCATCCATTTTTTTGACCATTTCCATGATCGTCACGCCTGTTTCTTTTTCTCCTTCAATAATAGAATAGTGAACAGGTGCTCCGCCACGGTATTTAGGCAGTAAAGACGCATGAACATTGATCGCGCCAAATTTAGGTGCTTGTAGAATCTTTTCTGGTAAAAACTGTCCAAAGGCAGCTGTGACAATTAAATCCGGTGCCAGTTCGATGATTTTATCCATCTCAGCAGATCCTGAGATTTTTTCCGGCTGTAAGACAAGCAATCCATGTTTGACTGCAGCTTCTTTGACTGGTGTTGG
The DNA here is from genome assembly GCF_020295385.1 of Enterococcus sp. S22(2020). NCBI lineage: Bacteria > Bacillati > Bacillota > Bacilli > Lactobacillales > Enterococcaceae > Enterococcus > Enterococcus sp. S22(2020). The sequence goes on along the minus strand of NZ_JACFUD010000005.1, from coordinate 23,459 downwards.
CGTGATCACTTTTTTCCGTCCTACTGGTCGATCAGGCTGTGTCACGACTGCTTGGATCTCATAGCCATTTTCGATCAAGCCTTCTAAAATAGGGACTGAAAACGCTGGTGTTCCCATAAATATAAGTTTAGTCATCTAAATGTTCCTCCATATATGCATCTAAATCTTCCGGTTTGATCGGTTCGATGATCTTATCGATAAATAATTCTCCGTTTAAATGATCGATTTCATGCTGAAAAGCTCTAGCTAAATAACCATAGGCAGTTACTTCGATCTCATCTCCTTCACGATCGAAATACCGAACCGTGACTTCTTCTGCCCGCTCAACCGTTCCATAGGTGCCCGGAATGCTTAAGCAGCCTTCAACATCGACATCCGTTCCTTTACTTTCAATGATTTCAGGATTGATCAATTCAAACAACCCCGTTTCCTCGTCGACTTCGATCACTGCAAGTTGAATATTTTTACCGATTTGCGGCGCTGCCAGACCAATTCCGTCATGAGCAATCATTGTTTCATACATATTTTCTAAAATAGTGATGGTTTCATCCGTGATCATAGTGACCGGCATTGCTTTTTGCATCAAACGTTCATTGGGATGTATCACAATAGGATAGCGCATAAAAATTCCTTTCTATTTGACTGACTTCATTTTTGTACTCAGTCTTTTTCTTTTGATTAACAGTTAGCTTTTGAAGCCCTAGACAACATCAGATAAAATTCATCGGTTCTGCATCAATCGATAGTTTCAGTCCGTGTGCTGTAGCCTTTTGAGTATCTGTCAGTATTTTCTTTAACATATTCTGTAAATTAGGCTCATGCTTATATTTGATGATCACTTGATAGAAGTAACGATTATTGACACGCATGATTGCATTCGGCGTTGGCCCCAATAAGATACTCTGGTCAGATAATCCTGCCTTTAATTCCTTGACGATTTCAAACATCTGCTTTGCTGCTTGGTTTTCCTCTGGATGGCTGGCAGTGATTTGGACGGTAAAATAAAAGGGTGGATAGTCGCCGCGATGACGAACATACATTTCTTTTTGATAAAAGTCTTCATAATCTTGTGCTTTAGCCAACTGAATTGCATAATGTTCTGGATTAAAAGACTGAATGATCACTTCACCTGGTTTTTCAGCTCGGCCTGCTCGACCACTGACTTGAGTCAATAGCTGAAACGTTCGCTCACTGGAACGAAAGTCGGGAAGATTCAATGCGGTATCAGCATTCAATACACCGACCAACGTAACATTCGGAAAATCCAGTCCTTTAGCGATCATTTGAGTTCCTAATAAGATGTCTGCTTCATGGTTGCCAAATGCTGTTAAAATTTTCTCATGAGCGCCTTTACGTCGAGTTGTATCGACATCCATTCGTAAAATTCGACTTTCCGGAAATAACTGCTTCAATTCTTCTTCTACCTTTTGCGTCCCAGTTCCATAGTAACGAATCTTATCTCCGTCACAATTTGGACAGCGGTGTGGAATCCGTTCTTCATGACCACAATAATGGCACTTCATTGTTTTCGTATCCATGTGCAAAGTCAATGAAATATCACAATTTGGACAAGGTAAAACATACCCGCAATCACGGCACATCACAAAAGAAGAATACCCTCGGCGATTCAACAATAGAACACTTTGTTCCTTTTTAGCCATACGATCCCGTAGCTTTTCTTGAAGCGCTAATGAAAAGGAAGAGGTGTTTTTCCTTTGTACTTCTTCTCTCATATCTACGACTTCAATCGTCGGCAGGGATGCGGTCTGGTTTGCTCTCTTCGTTAGGACCAAACGTTCATAGACATTTTTTTGTGCCCGTGCTCGAGACTCTAAGGACGGTGTCGCACTCCCCAAAACCACTGGACAATGATGATACTCTCCACGCCAAATTGCTAAATCACGCGCATGATATCGCGGCGTTTCTTCCTGCTTATAACTAGCTTCATGTTCTTCATCAATAATAATGACACCAACATTTTCTAATGGTGAAAAAATAGCTGAACGTACACCTACTACTACTTGCGCTTCACCGCGTTCGATCTTACGCCATTCATCATATTTTTCCCCTTGAGATAACGCACTGTGCATCACTGCCACTTGATCACCAAAGCGGCTCTTGAAGCGTTGGACCATCTGTGGCGTCAACGAAATTTCCGGTACAAGCATCATTGCCGTTTTTCCTTGATACAAAGCTTCTGCAATGATTTGTAGATAGACTTCTGTTTTACCACTTCCAGTAATTCCTTCTAACAAGTAGGTCTTACTTGTTCCCTGATTCATCGAACCCAATACTTGATCAACTGCGATCTGTTGTTCTTCATTCAATGATAATGCCATTGTTTGTTCAAAGGTATGATCTGCAAATGGATCACGATAAGCTTCGGTTTCAACGAAAATCAACCAACCTCGGTTTGCTCCATCATTTAACACAGCTGTACTAAAACCCAATTCTTTCATTTCTTTGACGGTCGTTAGCTGTTCTGTGCCCAACTGCTGTAAATAATTGATCAGCTGTTCTTTTTTTTGTGAACCTTTTCTAAGCGCCATTCGCGCTTCTTCCAGTTGTTCAAAGCTCTTGATCGCTCGGATCTGCCGAATCGTTTTGACTTTGTTTCTAGTATTGACTTCATAACGAATATCGACTTTCTGCTGCTTTCTAAGCTGCATCAGCTGAGGCAAAATATTGCGTGCTTGTGCATCTTCCCAAGCGATTTCATCTAATCCGTAGAATAGTTCATCCTGCATTGCTTCTTCTAATTCGTCAGTCAAATATATGTATTTTCGGTAATCTGCTCTCATCACACTAGGTAGCATCGTTTGCAGGCAGGTGATTTTAAAAGCGAATGTTTTTTCCTTCATATAGTCTGCTAAGGCTAATAACTCTGTATTTAGTACGGGTTTCAAATCTAATACAGAAAGGATTTCCTTCCATTGAAATGTTTGCTTTGCTATTTCAGCTTCAGAAACGGTTCTGATTTCTAGAACAAACCCTTGCAAATGGCGATTTCCATTGCCAAAAGGAACTGCCACCCGCATTCCTACCGAAAGTTGTTCTTCTAAGTCTAAAGGAATCAAATAAGTAAACGGTTGATCCGTCTGCATCGTTGGAACATCAACAATGACCTGCGCCGTTTTTCTCATGTCCATTCCTCCTTTTATTCTTGTCAGTTGATTCTCTGTTTTCGCTTTTCTTTGCTTATTGTACTAAAGAATCCTTGATTTGTCTTGCTCCTCTGATTTCTATTGCAAAAAATTAACAGATAATAACGGAACATGTGTATACATAATCATATAAAGAGGGTATCTGAGTAGTCCTGAACATCGCAACTGGTCGATACATCACTTAAATCAAAAAAGTTCTGAATCATAATGGTTCAGAACTTTTTATTTCTCTATTTAGGCGGTCCCACTTCATTTTGAAGATCAAAACGACCAATTTCTTCCAGTGCTTCGCCGGTAAAATCATCTACTTTATTTAACTGAATTGTGTAGACCGATGTTGTATCCAGGGCACTGAAATCAAAGGAAATACTTATCTCACCTTTTTCAAGATCTATTACGGTTCCAAGTGATTGGTTCTCGCTTTCAATGCCATCCTTGTACAACGTAACGCCAGGAAAACTCCCCTCACTCATTGGAGCAACAAATTTCACAGATGTTTGCAGCGCATCGTTTTTCACTCTTATATCCGTGATATTATCAACATTTGTAATGTTGGTTTTAGCTGTTTGCGTCAATGGCTTATAGTCAATAGTGAACACCCAATCACCTTCATATGCCAAAGCTGGAGCTATGCTAAATGACTGCATATTTTCTGGGTCAGCGGTAGCTTCAAGAAATGCTTGATCCAGTTCTTCCGCATCCGTCCACCATAATTTATAAATATGAAGAGACAGTTTAGCATTATCTGAAATATCTTCTCTATCAAGTGTTACAACAACTGAACCGTAAAAAGTATCTCCCTCCACACGAAAAGTAGAACTATACATTCCACCACCGCGTATGTCTTCTGTATTTCCTTCAGTAAAAAGACCGATATCGATATCTTGGGCATTTACAGACATTTTTTTGAATTTTCGATCGGGAGAACTTTGTTTTTGCAGTAATTCTTTTAATTTCTCATCGTCCAATTCAAATTGATAATCAAAAGCAAATTTCTTCTTCGTCGAGACAAATTTTGTCAGCTTGATTTCTCTGCCGTTAGAAACGCTTGTTAGATCCAGTTGTGTCGGAATCTGATTGCTCTCTACTATTTCAACGCCAGAATCTTTGCTGATTCCAAAGACTTGCTCGATTGCTGCACCAACAGGCGTTTTCGTTATGATGAACAACAACGCGAGCGCTGCAAGTGCGATTGAAATGACGATTTTATACGTATAGCTTATTTTGATTTTTTTATCTTGTTTTATTTTATTATTTAAAATAGCTGTTCGGCTATGTGTCAGTTTTTCCATAACTTCTTTTGGAATTTCTTTCTCGTTTTTAAGTGTATCGATTATTTTTTTATCCATTGTTTTCCTCCTCCAATAGATTTTTTAATTTCACTCTGCCACGCATCAGTCTTGTTTTCACTGTGTTCGTTGACATTTTTAATTGTTCTGAGATTTCTTTGATGCTAAAACCTGCGTAATAGTATAAAACAAGCGGGATTCTATAGATCTCTGATAATGCATTCAATTCTTGGGTTAAATCAGGTATTTCACAATCGACTATTCCGTTTTGTACATGCTTTTCTTCGAATTCGATTCCTTTGACTCTCTTTTTCAGAATATCTTTCGCACTGTTGACCATGATTCGAAAGATCCACGTGTTAAATGCAGCTTCGTTTTTTAAATTTGTAATTTTCTGCCAAGCACGAATTTCAGTTTCCTGTAAACAATCAGCAACATCTTCATCATTTAACAACAGCTTATAAGCGGCATTATATAAAACAACTTGGTACATCTCGCAAAGCTGTACAAAGGCGTGCGCATCACCTTTCTTTGCTTTTTTGACCAGCTTGATTTGCAAATCTTTTTCCATTTTTCTCCTCCCTTACACCTATTAGACGGCAACTTTGTCCTAAAGGTTTCAAAATAGTTTACTTTTCTTCATTATTTTTGATCAGTTCTTCTAAGCTTCTAAACTTTACAATAGAATAGAAAAATTTCATCCTTTCTGGAAAATAAAAAAGTTTGAACACATTCCTTTCGGTATGTTCAAACTTTTTTTATTCAATCAAACGTCAAAATGTAGCCTTTTGAACGGACTGTTCGGATCGGCTTGGACGTTCCTATCTCAGCTTCGAATTTCTTTCGTATATGAAAAATCAAATTACTGATGCGATATAGCTTCCGGTGTTCACTTTCCGGATCTCCCCAGATCGCATTATAAATTTCTTCATAGGTAACTGTTTCACCCATATTCTGTACTAAAAGATCCATCGCTTTATATTCAAGGTTCGTTAATTGAACTTCTTCATTATCATTGACGATGACACTTCTATTTTTAATATTTAAAACAAGCCCATCATTACTCGTTTCAGCTGATTCTTTTTCTCTTATTTTTTGCGGATGATTTTTTTTGCGCCGTAAAGCATTGGACACGATCAAGGTCCATTCTTCTAAACTTATATTTTCTGTCATCACACCGTCCGCGCCAAGTCTTAAATACACCATTCGATTCATTTCATTTTGCGTCTTTGACCAAATCCAGATCAATGAGTCTGTTTCTTTGTTTAACTGCAGTAATCGAGCGCAAGTTGCTCCAACTTGTTCCAGCGTGTTTTCTAGCAAAATGAGCAGATCAAAAATAGTCTCTTTATCCAAAACTGCTTGATGCAGTTCCCAATCATTCGGCAGTTGCGCCTGTAGCTGCGCCCATTCTGCCGCATCGCCTTCAAAGTTTACCACACCAATACGATACATACTTTCTCCTCCCATAGAAAAAATTCACATTTACTTGATACCTTTATCGGTAGCTTCTGATTTGATAAAACGGCCACCAGCGCAATTCAACTGTTCCTATGATCTTCTTTTTATCAACAACTCCATAATAGCGGCTATCTGTTGCATATCCACGATTATCACCGAGAACAAGATAGTGACCATCCGGAATGGTCCCATCATCCGTTTTGAGAATATCAGTTGAATCAAAATCTTTTGTGATCACTTCATCAGCTAATTTTGCTTGAGCCAATGACTTTTGTAAAAAACGTTCTACTACTAGCCGATCATTTATATACAGATCATCATTGGTGTAACGCACCTGTTCTCCCGGCAAGCCAATGATTCGCCGAATGGCTGTGCCATTTCCATCCGGCTGCTTAAAATAAATCAAGGAAAAACGCCGCAGTTTACCTAAACGATTGACATAAACACGATCTCCATCCCTTAGACTGCTCATCATTCCATACCCAATATTTTCAGGCAAGGAAAATACAAATCGTGAAAGCAATAGTCCGATCAAAATGACGATCAAAAAAGTGATCGCTACTTCTCTTCCAAGTTCTTTGTGCTTCTGACGTTTACGATTTTTCTTATGAATTATTCTTTTTCTATTCATTTCAGCCACAGCCATTTCTTAAAACACTATTTCTTTTGCTCAAGTGCCGATTCGTTGACATTAAAATAAACAAAAATCTTTTTTTGAGTCGCTTGAACTTTTTTGATATCTGCTACATAGTCATCATAAATTGTTTTTTCTTGTAAGCTTTCAGCAGATTGATTATTCAAATTCAATCCCAACTCTTTCATTTGAGAATAATAGCGATTTAACAGCTTTTGTCCTTCTAAAGTAAGTCGGGGATCTGCGTAACGAACACCAAAGCCGGATAATTTAGCAGCCAGTTCCCGCAAATTTTTACTTGTCTTTTCTTTATTCGTCGTTTCTTTTACTGCTGCCAGCTGCTGCTCTGTTTTATTTAATAAAAAATACCCTTCTACAATCCCATCAGAATCTCGATCACTTAAATTTGTTGCTTGGTGATAACGGGAAAATACGGTCCCTCCCGCTAAAAGCCCTCCTAGCATGAAAAGGATCAGACCTGACCGAAGTCGTTTTTTCCGTCTTTTGCGTAATTTAAAAATCTTCTTTTTAAGAAACTTCCTTTTTTTCTTGCTTTTAGGTCTACGTTGTTCTAACTGCTTGATTTTTTTTCGTATAAAGAAACTAGAGACAAAAAAGGCACTAGCGAAAATCATACAGAGGATAGCTGTCGAAAGTATCCCAATAAATAGCCCATCCAGTATCGTCATGTTTCTATCCTCCAATATTCAACAAAATCAAAGAACTGTTTGGGTCATTCTGCTCTTTTTTTTCTTGGTTTCATTCCTTTGCGCCTTTTCTTCGCTCTTTTTTTCTTCCGATTTAAGAAATGCACCACAAAGAAGATCCCCAAAACCATGCTTAATGCACCAGCTACCAAAATTAAGATCAACGGCCAGTTCACACGACTTTCCTGCAGTAAACTCACATCTTCTTGGTTGAACTTATCTGCTTCTTCATCTGTGATCGTAAATTCTTGCTCCCATTCCCATCTACCATCCTTGTCTGTTGTGACCAATACATGTGCTCGATAATCACCAGCTACCATTTTTTCACCATTCATCAAGACAGGAAAATTGATTTGAGAATTCGGAGCCATCCGCATTTTATTTTGTTTGGTGTCATATAAGACTTCATCTGAACCTTTTGCCATAATTTGAACATCAACTGTCATGTTATCGATATACGCCGGCTGAGTGTTGGAGTAATTGATGAATACAGCATTGCGGTAGTTCTGCTGTTCTGCAAAAACTTTATTTAATTGTAGCGATGGTTTTATTGCTATGTCTGTTTCCGTTAAGATCATTCCAACCAAATAACCATACTCATTTTTGATCATCGCTTCTTGATCCTCTGTTTGTCCCTTTTGGATCATATAAATACCACCAGAAATCACACCATCAAATTGAGTTGCCGGCATTTTGATCGTCAGTGGATAATCCACACTTTGCTTTGCTGGAATCTTGATCGTTGTATCTCCTTTGACTAAATCAGCAAAATCATATTTCAGTGATTTGTCCTTTTCCAATTTCGACGGTCCGTATTCGATGACTCCATTTGTATTTGTTTTGGCACTATTCAATGAAACATTTACAGTGATCTCTTTATCAGAGCTATTATTCATTTTGATTATGACTGTTTGTTCCTGATCGGGTGTCATCCGTATATCGAAATAACCGACTTCTTTATTATGTTGGTTTTCTGGCTGAATTACTTTGTAAGTGAAGCTGCTGCCGTCATCGTCTGATGCCTGAGCAATAATAGATAAAAAGCCACTATTGATCCCTATGTATAGAATAACGATCAGCCACATTGAAAAAAAATTTTTCATTACTACTGCCCTTTCCTCTCAAAGAGAATCAGGGTTCGGACAGAAGTAATCAACTTCCGTCCACCCTTTTTTAGGCATCTAAGGACAAAACATAAGTGTATTTGTATTCGTCGCCTTATTCTCTTCTTAAAATTTGACTCGATTTATCTTGCGTCTGCGATCGTCCAAGTGATCGTTGAAGAATAACCACTATTTGTTGATAACTTGTTCCCTGCTGAAGGAACCCATAATTTTACAGAGTCTCCTGCAGTATTATCAGCTACATCACCGAATTGAAGAATAAATTGACCAAATCCTTTATCTGCTGCATCTTGTGTGACAAAGGTCGTCGGTGTTGTACCATCTGTTTCAACCGTTTGAGTTGCTGGAACTCCTGCAGCATTTACTTGATTTTGATCTGCACCATTGACTAATTTGATATTATTGAATTTTAATTGAGCAGATTTCAATTCGTTTTTATCCGTATTCGTAAAGGTCGTCGCTTTAGCAGTCAATGTGTGTTTATTTGGTTGATTGTCTGCACGTGTATCTTTAAATTGAACGAAGTTAGGACTAGCTATTTTCACGCCGTCTTTGTATTCTACTTCAGCAGCAGCGGCTGTATATTCCCAACCATTTCCTGTCGCTGGTGTTACTTTATTATTTCCGAAGTTTAAATCTGTCACTGCGATCACTTTTAATGGCCCTTTAGCAGGATTTACTGGTGGGGTAACGATTGGATTTTCAGGATCGACTGGTTTCGTTGGGTCTGTTGGATCGACTGGTTTATCCTCTCCATCATCTTCGCTGAAGTTGATCGTTCCTTTACCGCTCCATTCCAATGGATTCTCAGCAGCAGACACTCCTGTTGGGAATGCTGCAGCTGCTCCAAATGCTGCGACTAAAGCTGCAGCGCATAATTTGTGTGTGAATTTCATGTGTGTTTCCTCCTAGAATTGTTTGATTTATGGTAGCTCGGATAAAATCCAAGTTAACACCGTTTGATAGTTGCCAGGCTCTTTTGCTCCTTTTGCAGGAATGAATAAAGAGACGGCTTGATTCTCGTAAATTGGTTGATTATTAAATGCTGGATCCAGTATTGGATTATTTTTTTCATCCAGTTTAGGTCTCAGTGTATCTGCTCGATTTTTATCGTTCGACACAGATGCGCCGAAAATGATCGACCACGTTCCTTCACCCTTTTGCGGTTTCGCTTCAGCCAAATTGTATGTTTCTCCAATATTTAACAGGCGGATGACTTCTTTAGAAACAGTCGGCGCTGTTGCTGGATCATTCAGTGAATTCGACCAAGATTGGTCAAACGACAAGACTGCACCTTTCAGCTTTTGATTTTTCGCTGATCGATTCTGAAATTGTGTCTCCTGTTTGATCTGCAGTGCCCAACCTGTACTCTTGTCTCTAAAATCCGATACTTGAATGAAATTTCCGCGTGCACCTGTATCATCTTTAAAAAGTTGTGCATGACCATAGTATGTTTGATCGGTATCACTAATTTCCGCTTCTCCAAAATTTATTTGCGGAACAAAGTCAAAACGCAGTTGGCGATCCGTACTGGGACTATCACCAGGATCAGCGGGATTTCCGGGATTTTCTGGATCCATCACTTGTTTAGGATGTTTCCCAGTGAATTGAACTGTCGCATCACCAGAATAGGAGGTTGCCGTTGCCGCAGTATCTAACGGCTTCAACAACAGGCTGACTATCGATAAAGCCAACAATAAACCTGCTTTTTTCATGCTAGTCCCCTCTCCTTTCGGCATTCCCTTTTAAGAAAAGCAACGACAGCGTGACAATCAAGACGATTCCTCCGCTAACGAGTAAACTGATCGTTACTAAATCCCCTGTTTGCGGCAGGCGACCTACTGGTTTTTCTTTCGATGTCAGCGGTTCATTTGATGAATCACTCGTTTGGCTTGACGTTGTTTTAGCCTTACGCAGAACAACACCAGCATTCGTTTGTACTTGTCCACCCTCCTCAACAGCCCAAGCTTCATTGATCGTTCCAAAAGATAGGGCAAGAAAAATGATGGGGAGTAGGACGAACTGAATCTTATTTATTTGCTTCATCACAATCTCTCCTCCATCAATATGCTTCTTCGATCTGCCAAGTAAGAGTCGTTTCATAGTTACCAGTTTGTTTGATAGAGCCTATCGGTGCGTTAAAGCGTAATCCTTGTTTATTCGGTCCCCAGGTCTCTCCGCTGATATCATATTTTCCAGAAGCTTGATGCTTGGAACGAAAGACTTCCTGAGCCTCTGTAGAGATCACCTTTTCTGCGTCCGCCGTTTGGTAACTCAACGCATTCGGAAGTCGTTGTTGCTCATTTCCTGTAAGACTAAAATCCTGCGATTGTTTTAAGGTTATTTTCCATGTACCTAACGTTGAGCGGTTGTCCCAGATCACTAAGTGTTGATCGTAGATTGGATCCGTAAATTTTTTATTTTGCCCACTTACTTTTTGATCGCCAAAATCGATCGTATTCGGTGCTGACTCGATAAATAACGTTCCTTTAAAGGTATATTTCCGTGACACTCCTTCTGGTAAAATCAATAGATTCTTCTCATCAGATGGCGCTGTATCTTTGACATAATTTAATGCTTTTACAGCATTCAGTTTTTCCAAAAGTTCCTGATTTTTTGTTAAATCGATTTGTTCTGATACATTTGCTTCAAATGAAAAATCTTCGATGATCGGTTGGTCATTTTCGTCAACAAAGCTGATTTTAACGGTGGCAAAGCTTTGTATCACCGTAACATTCAATGGCTTTTCTACTTTCTCTACACCCGTACCGTAAAATGCGGTGATTGGATATACTCCTGGACCTGCTAATGTGGGCGGTTTGGGCAACGTGCCCAGTGAAAGCGTCAATTGAGTGCTGTCTAATTCATTTGCTTCTACACCATTGTATTGCCAAAGCTTGAGTGCTCCTCTTTGATGAATAAGCGTCTCTAGATCTTGTTGTGTTTTCGGATACTCTTTCGCAGTTACACTGAGATCTTTTCCTTGAATAATATACTTATTGCTTTTGACCGTGGTTTGGTCTTCGATAAAAATCGGGATCGTTATATCACGAGCGTTTCCCTTTTCGTCTGTAAGCGTCAAGATAAAACTGCTGGGACCAACAGCGCTAACTATCTTTTCAATATCCTGTCCTGTTTTTAAACGAATATCGATATTTTCCTTAGAGCTATAATCATCCTGATAATCCCAAAAGAACGGATCATACTCTTTCGCTTCAGTAATTGTTTGTGTATCTCCACGTTCAATAAACGTTAGCTTTCCTAGACCAATCGGCGCTTCAGCATCATAGGTTATCTCGTAGGAAGCTACTTTATCAGAAATAAAATTTTTCGCTTTTGTTTGAGAAGCAACCACTAATTTTTGATCTGTTGTAACATTGGTATCCTTTATTTTAAACTGAATATCCACAGTCGCATCCGTCTCAGACAAGTCCTTAGAAAGTGGAATTTGGAGCTCATTATTTAGATAGATTGGCGTAACAGGTACACCATTTAACAGAAATGTTCCTTGTTGATATAATTGATTTGGTGCTAATGTAAATTTATATACTGGCTGAAACATATTCTGTTTCCCACCTGCATATCTTCCTGTGTAATGAACAGTGACCTCTGAATCTTGTGTAATCGATTGAATCTCTTGTCCAGCGTTATTTTCAAATGTCATATTTTCATTATATTGGACTAATCCTGGGACTGATTTAAAAGCAATAACCGCTTTCTCATAGCTACCACCAGTAGAACCGGTAAACCCCCAGTAAACATTATCTGCACCAAAAATATCCTTAGAAATAGCCACTGTAACAGGATCCATATCCCCAAATGTATAGGTTAGATACCCAACGTCAGTCGAATTCCATTTTGTCCACTTGATATTTAGTAGTCGCCATTTTGCATCTCCAAGCTTAAATGTTGGATATTGCAGCCCTAAATGTTTAATAATTGGAAAGCTGCCATTTCGGTCATAAGAGCTAGTCTGATCTGGAAAAGCATAGGCTATATGACCTTTGCCCGCATTTGAAAGAACATCGGAGTCATAATAATCACCTGATATTGCGATTCCTCCGTTATAATAGGTATCAAACTCTATAGCAAAACTCTTTTTGATTTGTTTTCCATCTAATGCACTACTCGTTGGATTGATTGCTCCTGCATAAACAGCAAGACCGCCTCCTGTCTGACCAGTGAAATTGGCTATTACATTTGGGTCATTATGCATGACAAACGCCATTCCATCTGCATTACCATCAAGATAGACATACATCTCTGATTCAAAATCTTTTGATAGCTCCATTTTATTGGCTTCTGTTGAAAAGATGCTGCCGATTTGCCGAGCCTTCTTATCTGTAATCACTACATTATTTCCTTCAACATAGCTATTCGCGCCTTTTGGTGTGACAAAAATCTGATCTAGAGGTATACTTTGAGGCGCATCAACATAGCCTAAAGCTTCTGCTTTTAATGGCACACATAAAATTCCTGCAACTATAGCCACAAAGACAGCTTTTTTGATTTTCTCTAACACTTTTCATTTTCACCTCCTTTCTATAAAAGGTGGTTCCAATTTTGTACATAACAAATAAACCTCCTTTAATCAGAATAATTGACTTCAATAAGTGTCTTTGATTAAATAAATAAAAGATTCTTATTTTTAAATCAAACGAGAAATGTAGTGAACCATTCTTGATCTGCAGGCATTCATTGATCAATTTGACGACGATTTTGACGGCGTAGAAAAATATACCCCAATATACTATGTGAGTTGCTCCATTACATTCAGGCTTTTAAATAACGTTTGTTATTTAAAAGCCTGAATAAATCTATTTTGACAAAAAACACCCAATCTAAAGCACTGCTAATTTATCGATTGCTGCTCGTTGTTCTTCAAAAAAGGAATTGGTATACGTATCCAAGGTTAGTTTTATTGATGAATGACCTAATAAAGAACTGATCGCTGCAATGTTTACCCCCAATTCGACACACCGAGTCGCAAATGTATGGCGTAACGCATGGAAGGGTACATTTAATAAGCCTATTCTTTTTTTTATTTGTTCAAACCTATAACTAACCGTTCTTGGTTCAACAGAACCTTGACTGCTTGTTACAACAAATTCAGAAGTAGATCGTTCTTTACATTTCAATAATGCTGTTTTAACTTTGAGCGATAGCGGGATCAATCGATCGGCGTTCATTGTTTTTGGTACTGTCTCGATGATTTTTGTACGCATTTCTGATGATTTCGGCATAGCAATCCGCTGTTTCGTCCGTTGAACGTGAATCACCGACTCTTCAAAATCGATATCTGACCATTTTAATGCACAGATTTCACCGATCCTCATCCCTGTTTCTAATGCCAATAAAACTGGTAATCCTTTTTCTGACTTCATGCTTTCAGCCTCTACCGCTTTTTGCTGTTTACGTGTCAAAGCATGAACTGTTTTCTTTTGGCTTTTAGGCAGTATTGTCCGTTCACAAGGGTTTAAGTAGATATAGCCGCGTTCTTTGGCAGCTTCCAAGCAACTTTTTAAAATTCGAAAAACAATCTGAATGGAACTTGCAGATAGTGAGCTAGAGAGCTGATTTACTAATTTATCCATATCGAACGGTGTCACTTTTTCTAGTGGACGATGTCCTAACATGGGGAAAATATGTATTTGAAGATTATTGCTATAGCTAGCATATGTGCTCTCTTTTAATCTAGGCGTCATGATATCATTTAGCCAAATATTCGCCCAATCACCGAGGGTTCCGCGAAATTTTTTAGAAGAACCTAAATAAAACACAGTTGTCTGCGCTTTTTTCTCAATCAACTGTTCTTTAACTAAGCGGTAGGAACGTGCGTAAATATAGCCATAATGAATCGAGCCGTCTTCTTTACGCCCTTTAGGATAGCGGCCTTCCCAACGTCCATCTTTCCTTTTATAAATATTCTCACCTTTAGCCATAATGATCATGCCCTTTCATAAAATAGTGACGGCGGATTTGACGGCGGGAAAAAATACTCGCTCCAGAACTGAAAAACCGCCCGTTTTATCATTTTTTTAATAAAAATCGTAAAAAAATGATAAAATAATTGATTACTTTCTCTCTTTAAGCTATTGATTTATTTTTAACAAAGCCATACAATGTACTTAGCTTTTGATTATTTATTCTCAAATAAAAATGTTTCTCGTTTGATTTAAAAATAAGAAATATTTTATTTTTTTACAAAAAAATTTAACTCATTATTCTTATCTAACGAATATGCTATGAATTCTCTTTTTTAAATCTAAAAGCAAACCCACAACAAAGATTATATAACAAAAAATAATAAATAAAATATCGTTCCCTGTCGTTTCATGTCAACTTACAAAAATGATAGATGCAGATATGCTTAAAAATAAAAAAACGAAGAATGAAAATCATAAAAAGATTTTCATTCTTCGTTTTTTAATCTTGAAACTTATTTTTAAGTTTAGGTATATTAAAGACTTTTCTCTTCGCGAATGCGGTTTTCAAGTTCCTTTTGTTCTTGCTCATGTCTCATTTTTTGTTCTTCTTTTGCTAGACGCATTCTTTCACGCTTCTCTTCTGGTCTAGGATCATTGATCACTGTTGCTGCATCGATTTCTTCAAGTGCTTGTCCAACGCTTTTCACTGATTCAAAGCTTTCCAGTGTTGGCTGTGCTCCTTCGTCTAATTCGTGCGCACGTTTACTCGCTAAGATCACTAGTGAGTATTTTGATGGTACTTCTTTCAATAATGAGTCAATAGATGGTTTTAACATCATGAGGCTACATCTCCTTCAACATTTTAATATATTTGCCAATTACTCGATCAACACGAAAATGTTCACTCGCAATAATTTCTTTGATTCGTTTTACAGCTTTGGGTACTTCGTCATTTACAACTGCATAATCATATAATGCCATCATTTCGATTTCTTCACGAGCAACACGCATGCGCTCTTCGATCACATCATGAGCATCTGTCCCACGTCCGACGATTCGTGATTTTAGTTCTGCTAAATCTGGCGGCGTTAGAAAAATAAAGACACCATCCGGCACTTTCTCTTTGACCTGCTCAGCTCCTTGAACCTCGATTTCTAAAAAGACATCTTTTCCTTCATCCAGCGTTTGATTGACGTAAGATAGCGGTGTCCCGTAGTAATTCCCTACATATTGGGCATACTCCAGCATCTCACCTGCTTCGATCATCGCTTCAAATTCCTCTTTCGTTCGGAAATAGTAGTCGACGCCTTCCACTTCTCCTTCCCGCATTTGACGGGTCGTCATAGAAACTGAATACTGAAAATCATTCTCTTCACTATCAAAAATTGCTTTACGTACGGTGCCCTTCCCCACTCCAGAAGGTCCTGATAGTACAATTAATAATCCACGCTCTGACATGATGACTTCCTTTCATTAAAAACTATACAAACTCTGTTCATATAGCTAGACAATTTAGCATTATACTAGCAAATGCCAGCAATTAATAAAGTATTAGTTCTATAATGCACTTTTTTCTTATAATTTTCAAGACTTTATGATTAAGGTTTGCTAAGAAAAAGATATTTTTCCTCATATAGACAATTTCTCTGTACCAGATAAAAAAACATAGATTGATTAAAAATTTTTAAATGACTTTCTAAATTCTCAAAAAAAGTATGCATGGACCCCATTTTTCTAGTAAAATGAATATAATATGCATTGAAACAACAGAATAACCCACCTTTATTATATAACAAAATAAGAAAGGAATTACACCATGCTTACGCCCAAAAAACAATTACCTCTAATCATTTTTTTCTCATTGCTTCTTTGCTTTTTGATTGGAACTTTCCAGCAAACAGTGGAAGCTGTCACTAACGAAACAGATTTTACAGAAAATCCTAAATATCCTATCAAGGACGGCTATCGGCCAAAAGCCTCGATCGTTATCGACGCCGGCTCTGGACAAATCTTATGGGAAGATCAGCCTGATTTATCTTGGAGTCCGGCAAGTATCGCGAAAGTCATGACCATGTACTTAGCATTTGAAGCAATGGAAAAAGGTAAATTCTCACTAGATACCACTGTCACAGCTACAGAAAAATATGTAAATATTTCTCATCTTTACGCTTTGAGCAACAATAAAATTTCTTTAGGCGTTGAATATCCTGTTCGAGATTTGCTGACCATGATCGCTGTTCCTTCTTCAAATGTCGCAACATTGATGCTGGCAAATCTAGTAGCTGATGGTGATGAAACAAGCTTCATTCATCGAATGAATGAAAAGGCAACTGAGTTAGGTATGGAGAATACGACTTATTTTAACTGTAGCGGCGCACAAATCAGTGCTTTTGACGGATATTACCAAGCAACTGGAATCGATCCTGATGGCGATAACAAATCAACTGCACGTGATTTGGCTATTTTAGCTTATCATCTAATCAAAAAGTATCCCGATGCACTGCAGTTCACAAGCAAACCTGTAGTCACAACGATGGAAAATACACCCTACGAAGAAACGTTTGAGACCTATAATTATTCTTTACCAGGTGCTAAATATGGCTATGAAGGAGTCGACGGGCTGAAGACTGGTTCAAGTCCAACTGGCGGCTTCAACTATATTGCTACCGCAAAAAAAGGAGAGATTCGTCTCATTGAAGTTATTTTAGGAGTTGGTGATTGGTCGGATCAAGAAGGAGAATATGAACGTCACATTGCTGGAAATGCCATTTTAGATAATACCTTTTCTGCTTACGAGTATAAAAAATTGCTGAACAAAGGTGCGAATACAGTCAATCAAAAAGAGATCACTTTGGAGCAGGACTTTTACGGTTTCGTAAAAAAAGGGACCGAACCTCACTTCATCACAGAAAATGGTGCCTTGAGCCTTGCAAGCGAATTGGGACAAGTTTCTCCAAAACTACCCGTTCAAACTGTCAGCTACCAAGAAAAACAAACAGCCGTTCAAGAAAAGACTAAGAAACAGCAGAAACAAAAGAAAACCTCCCTCTTTCCGTTTGAGAAAGATAAAATCAACTATTGGATCAGCGGCAGTATGACCTTTTTAGGGGTGCTATTCTTTGTGTTTTCCCGCTTATGTAGAAAACGTGTTTCAGGATCACGGCGGGGTAGTCGTACAGTCGGTACGTTTATGACTCGTTCATTCGTCATTTTCGGCTTTCTCTTTATCATTGGCGCTGTCAGCGTTTGGTTCTTTTTATAGACTGGAAAATCCAGAGAAAAAGTGGATCGGGCTCTTCTTATGTTGCCGTATGTCCTTTTGACTATTTTATCTCTTGGGATCATTAGAAAAAGCACTTCGAATCTAGTTACTAGATTCGGAGTGCTTTTCTTATAGGATTTTTTTATGCCTTAAAAGCCCATATTTGACAACGTGTTCACAACACCCATGATCTCGTCATGGCGTTTGATTTGTTTGTCTACAGGTCCTTCAACTTCCTCTACATCGATCCGAACAACAAAACGACGATTCAATGATACGAAAGTATCTTCATTGATTCGAATATTCAGTATCTCATCTGTAAACGACTCACAAGCATCCTGCCAGACATCAAACGTGTCTTTTTCTGATATAATTTCTCTTTTTACAACAGACTTCCCACTTAATTCATGGAAAGTAACATCATAGTAATTAGACATACACTTTCACCTCTTCTTCATTATACTGCTAATTGGCTTGATCACCAAAAATTTATCTTATTCGATGTTTTGAATTTGTTCACGAATTTTCTCTAGGATCGTCTTCATCTGAACCACAATGTTCTTGATCTCGATGGGGCTTGATTTCGAACCGATCGTATTGACTTCACGGTTCATTTCCTGGATCAGAAAATCTAGCTCTCGACCAACAGGCTCTTCCTGCAATAATAGTGTCTGCATTTTGTCGATATGGATCATTAAGCGATCCAGCTCCTCATGGATATCCCCTTTTTCAAGAAGAATCGCCAGTTCAGTCAATAGACGGTTTTCATCGACTTGAGCACCTAGCCAATCATTTAAGCGGGCTTCAAACTTTTCTCGATAGTCTTTTTCGTAGACATCGACAAATCCAGTCAATTCTTTGACTAACTTGATAAATTCCTGCCCATAACCAGTCAGTACTTGCTGAATTTGTTGTCCTTCCTGCAGTCGACTAGCATCGACCTTCTCTACTGCTTGTTTCACGATCTCTAAGACAAGTGTGCCGAACGCTTCGTCAGCCTCCTGTTTTTCTGTCACTTCAACATAATCAGGATTGTTTAGTAGCTGCTCAATACTTCTACCAGGTTCAAAAATCGCTTTTGGGTATGCAGCAGATAACTCCTGTTCAATTTCACCTAACAGCTGATGAATCAGTTTCCAATGAACTTGTACCTCTTGATTACTACTACCTGTTTGTTTGATAGTGATATATGCTTCTACTCTACCGCGCTGTAATGTTTGCTTCATTAATTGACGAATCGCCATTTCATGCGGATTGAGTTCTTTAGGCATCCGCAATTGGATATCTAAAAAGCGTTGATTGACACTCTTGATCTCTACATCGATTTGATAGCGATCATTTAAGAATGTTTCTTTTCCGAATCCAGTCATACTTTTCATTGACAGGGTGTCCTTCCTACATAGATTTTATTGCATTAGATAGGGCTTCAAACTCCTCGTTGGTCAAGGTGATACCTTTTCCCATCTTCTCATGACCCGCAGACCAATCTCTTAAATCAAATTTTGGCGGGCGTCCATTCCAGCTGACCAAATTTAACTCTTTACGCCAACCTTTTTGATTTTCAGATAGTACGGCGATTTCTTCTACGATTTCATATGAAAATTCTTGTGCCATTATTTACCACTCCTTGTTTGAATAAATTCGATCATCAATAATTGTAATACTTGAACAGGCAGTTTATCCACTAAAGTTGCTAACCATTGTGCTTTTTCCTGTTCATTTGATGCAAGTAAACTGGTCAGTGCGGCTAATTGCTGCTTCTCAGATAATAAAAAATAATCATCATAATACTTTTTCAGCCATTCTTGTACTGAAATCATACCGATCGTCTCAACTAAATCAGTCTTCATTTCTTTTTTCTGCTGTAAAATTCCGATCATTTCTTCGATCGTATAAAGCTTGGCCGCAGAGATCCCCTGATTTTTTGCTAACAACTCCACTAATACTAACCCAATATTTTCAGTGAACACCCTGTCTTTATAAACTTTACGCATTTTCTTACAGATCTTATTTTTTTGTTCAACTGACAGCCATAATTTCAGCTGATAGGTCTCTTTGATATACGTAAAAAACTGTTGCTGAAACTGTATTAGGCTATCGAATGTCTCATCAAAAGTATACCAATGACCTTTATACTTTTCCCCGATTATTTTCATCGTTTCCAAATAGCCCAGCTTAATATTCTGAACAGAGCGTGCACCATCAAATAAAAGCACTGCCCCCATTGACCAAGGTGTCTGTAAAGTCAGACAGGTGATTTCATCTCGAATTTTTACAGGCTTCGTGATACCTGGCCCCTTGATGTCAACAATGATACATTCTGTTGCCCCATGTTCGATAGCAACATCCACTGGAATATTGTTGCGGTACCCCCCATCAACATAGTATTTATCTGCTATTTCGGCCGCGGCCATGGCTGGGAAAAAGGAGGCTGATGCTAAAAGCCAGTTTTGCCATTTGGATTGTTGCTTCCCGTTAAACCGGATCACTTTTTCCTGAAAGTTCGGCAGTTCTGTGGTCACTAAATAAAAATCAGTACTCACCTGCTGCATTTTTTCCGCAGAAAAAGTATCCCGGATCAATTCTTGTAAGGGTTTTGTAGACACACCTTTTGTTTGAATCGCATTTATCGTGAAGGCTCCTACCTGACTAAGCACACCACCAAATGTATCATTAGTGGTTTTATTGACGGGAAAAGCTAAAATCTTTTTAGTATCAATTTCTTCCCACATCTTTTTAGCCGCTTCAAAATCCCCTTGTAGGATCAACGCTCCATTTAATGCTCCGACAGAGGTTCCAGTAATAAGTTCGATCGGTATCTCTAATTCTTTCACCGCTTGCCAAACACCGATCTGATATGCCCCTCTGGCACCGCCGCCACCTAACACTAAGCTTGTATGATAGTCCAGCACCTTACTAAAACGATTCTCCTCTATCTCTTTATACCCATGTATTAAAAAGAGCTCTTTTAAATGAAGTGTAAGATGATGTGGAAAATGAAAGCTGACTGATCCCTGAAACGTCCGTTTAAATAAGTGCTCGATCACTGTGAAAATAGACGACCACCCTGTTTTTACCGTTTCCTGAAGCAGCAGTAAATTGGTCACCCGCTCTGATTCAGTCATTATAAATAGATAGGGAACTTTCCCGGCATAAGCAACATAAGCATGTCCAGTATTCTTACGCACACTTCTAGTAAATACTTCTCTTGCTGAAGAATGTGTCTCAAATAAAGGGAACAATTGGCGACTTTCAGCTACCTGAGCAGCAAAGTTACGCCATTCAGATGCAACCATCGTTTCAATTCTCATCAACAGCACCTCCATCTCTTTAAAGTATACCAAACTTAACTGGAAATTACTTTTTTCGAGGAATCCTTCGTTAAAGTACCTATAGCAAAAAAAGAGAGGAGGAGCTTAGTTTCCTGCAATCATTACTTTTTATTAAAAATCGCCCAAAAACGTATCTCTTTCATTCATTTTCACGTAAAATGAAAATAGTTACTTTTATAATATTTTACATATTGTTGGTAAGAAAGAGAGTTTTGTGGGCATAATAAAGAGTGATTTCGCACGTAAATCAGTGATGTTTTATATTGAAAAAAATAGAGTCGATTGTCTACACGATTATGTTGTCCTTTTTCTAAAAAAAAATTTATTTTCGGACAACAAGAAGTAAAATCTGTTACAATACATTTTTGAACACATATAATTTAGAAAAAAGAAAATTCAGGCTCCAATTAGAATGACATTTAAAAATATTCGGTCGCTTTTAGCTGAACCGGATGAATAACAAAGGATGTTTATATTTATTATGAAGAAAAAAACAATTTTATTAAGGATAAGCACTCTGCTTTTAGTCTTTGGTTATGCTGCAAGTATTTTTGCTGCTGTAGATGCTTATGCGCAAGAAGATATATTGACGATCACCCAAAATGCTGGCTACGAAACAAGCGATTATTATAAGCCTAAAGCTTCCATTGTGATCGAAGCTCATACGGGACAGGTTTTATGGGAAGATAACCCTGATCTTGCTTGGAACCCTGCCAGTATCGCTAAATTGATGTCTGCTTATCTTGTTTTTGAAGCAATCGCACAAGGAAAATTCACTTTAGATACGACGGTCAAAGCAACAGACAGTGATCAGGCGATTTCACAAATCTATGAGTTGAGCAATAATAATATTGTCTCTGGCGTCGATTATCCTGTTCGCGATTTACTTTATGCTGTAATGGTACAATCCTCAAATGTTGCCACGGTGATGCTCGCAAACCTGGTCACAGCAAATGACGAAGCAAAATTCATCCATATGATGAACGATAAAGCAAAAGAGCTAGGTATGACTAAATCGACGTTTTATAACTGTAGCGGTGCTGACACAGCTTCATTCAATGGCTATTACAATCCCGCTGGCATCGATCAAAATGCAGACAATGTTTCAACTGCACGTGATTTGGCGATTTTAAGCTATCACTTGTTGAAGGAATATCCGGAAACAGTGACATATACAAGCCCCACCCAAATCACGATCATGGAAAACACACCTTACGCTGAAGTGCTGGAAAATCATAACTACTCTTTACCAGGACTTGCTTACGGTTACGAAGGCGCAGATGGCTTAAAAACTGGATCAAGCCCAACTGGCGGCTTCAACTATGCAGCAACTGCTGTCCGCGGTGAAACACGTCTGATCGAAGTGGTCCTCGGTGTCGGTGACTGGGAAGATCAAAACGGCGAACTACAACGTCATGCCTTTGGTAATGCCATTTTTGACCGTGCTTTTTCAACTTATGAATATAAGCAGCTGCTAGCTCAAGGAGAGCAAACCATCGATCAGGAGGACATTATCTTGACACAAGACCTCTATGGTGTGATCCAAAAAGAAACACAGCCGAATTTTACCTTGTCTGCCAATCAAGTGACTTTTGATAATGGGCTTAGCCAAGTATCTTCTACAATTGCTGCCCCAAGTGTTGAATTCCAGTATGCTAAAAAATTAAAAGCTTTACAACATTCAACATTTTTAAAAAATGCGAACCAAAAGAATGGACTATCGACTTTCTTCGTAAATGGTTTGTTGATTATTTTAGGCTTACTATTCATGGCTTTATCAAAATTATTTAAAAAGGAACCTGCCGCAGGAAGTGCTAAAAAATTCAATCCTTTATTGATTTTAGGCGTTCTTTTAGCTCTTGCGGGAGTTTGTCTAAGTATCTATACATTGGTTGTTGGACCTTGGCTTTGATTGATAGAAAATACAAAAAACGCAGTTGCTATAAAAAGCAACTGCGTTTTGCATTTTTAAAATCAGACAATAATCTTAAATCCACTATCACTAAAAGTTATTAATTTCAACTCTTAGTTATCTCCTCATTTTGATTGAGCTATTCTTATCAAAGAGACCTTATTTTGCTCTCAATTTGTTCTATCTAGAAATGTTATTTACAAAATTTTTTTATTCTCATCATTCCAGAAAAATGATACATCTTTCATGTCAATCTCTTTTACTGTAACATTTTTACAAACTATTTCCATTGTTATAATTGACAGGTCAATCACACATTTTATGAATTCGGCATTTTCAGAATTGATAACTTTTTCTATCCCACCTAATGGAAGTAGCGGAACAAATCCATAGTCTGTTGAATTTGAAAACAGCTTTGTTTCTGTACTGCCAAGTCGGAGAACAAAAGGTCTATACTCTCCTTCTAATCTCTACATCCCGCCATTACTCTTTTACTTTAGCGTTGTTTTGGGTGGGCGGTTCTGATACAATGTTAGTAATTTCTTGGCTCGACTGTTGCCGATAAGGTGAAGCGACTACATAGGATTATTTCGGAGGATAAAACATGAATTCAACAGTTACTTTCTATATTACTCGACATGGTGAAA